>WHUD01000089.1 GCA_009377385.1 Actinophytocola sp. | reverse complement strand
GGCCTCGACCTGGTGCGACCAGGGCCGCGCCACGCCGGACTCCCGCAACGTGGACGCTACGTCGTCGGGCACCCATTCAGGCCAATCCAGCTGGCGGGGCGGCCTTGCGGGCAGTGTTGTGAGATGCGTCACCGGGTCCTCGCCGGAAGGGATCCCCGCCAGCACGCGGCGCAGCAATGCGCTCGCGTGTGCAGCCTCGGCCTCGGCGGTATCCACGAACGCGAGCTTCGCACATGGCACAGACACTCTCGGAGGGTCCCGGACGTGACTGAGGGCACCGTAGTGACATCGCGCGAACACAGGAGGACGAATGTCCCGGCAGTTCCTCGCAGACAGCACAACGCTGTCTGGAGGCGACTACGGCATCGTGGCCGTTGTCGCCGTGATCGCCCTCGCCGCACTCGCCATCGGTTATGTCCTGTCTCGTGAGGTCCTGGCGGCAGGCCAGGGCACCGAGAAAATGCAGGAGATCGCCAAGGCGGTGCAGGAAGGGGCGATCGCGTACCTGAAACGGCAGCGCAACACACTCGGCATCTTCGGTGTCCTCGTGTTTGTGCTGTTGTTCTTCCTCCCGGCGGAAGACTGGGGTGAGCGCATTGGTCGCTCAGTGTTCTTCCTGGTCGGTGCCACCTTCTCATTCGCCATCGGTTATCTGGGCATGTGGCTGGCGACGCAGGCCAACCTGCGGGTCGCCGCGGCGTCCCGGGAGCCCGGTGGCCGCGAGAAAGCCATGCGGATCGCGTTCCGCACCGGCGGCGTCGTCGGCATGATCACGGTGGGCCTCGGCCTGTTCGGCGCGGCCCTTGTTGTGCTTGTTTACGCTGGCCAGGCCCCGAAGGTGCTGGAAGGCTTCGGCTTCGGTGCCGCCCTGATCGCGATGTTTATGCGTGTCGGCGGCGGGATCTTCACCAAGGCCGCCGACGTCGGCGCCGACCTGGTAGGCAAGGTTGAGCAGGGCATCCCCGAGGACGACCCGCGCAACGCGGCCACGATCGCCGACAACGTGGGCGACAACGTCGGTGACTGCGCCGGTATGGCGGCCGACCTGTTTGAGTCCTACGCGGTGACGCTGGTCGCCGCGCTGATCCTCGGCACCGTCGCGCTCGGCGCCGACGGCCTCGTGTTCCCGCTGATCGTGCCGGCCATCGGTGTCATCACGGCGGTGATCGGCGTCTATATCACCAAGGCCAGGGAGAACGAAGGCGGCCTCGTCACGATCAACCGCTCGTTCTACATCTCGGCCGTGATCGCAGCCGTGCTGTCCACGATCGCCGCGTTCGTATTCCTGCCCGCCGAGTTCACCGAGGCCAACGGCAACCCGGCCGTCGTCGCCACCGTGTCGGTGATCATCGGTATCGCGCTCGCGGGTGTCATCCTGTGGGTCACCGGCTACTACACCGGCACCGAGCACAAGCCGGTCAAGGACGTCGGCAAGAGCTCGGAGACCGGGCCCGCCACGGTCATCCTGACCGGTATCTCGGTCGGGTTCGAGTCCGCCGTCTACACCGCGCTCGTCGTCGGCGCCGCCGTCTACGGCGCGTACCTGATCGGCGGCAGCGCCGCGCTGTTCGCCGTCGCGCTCGCCGGTACCGGCCTGCTGACCACGGTCGGTGTCATCGTCGCGATGGACACCTTCGGCCCGGTCTCCGACAACGCGCAGGGCATCGCGGAGATGTCCGGCGACGTCGACGAGGACGCCGCAGCGGTGCTGACTGAGCTGGACGCGGTCGGCAACACCACAAAGGCGATCACCAAGGGCATCGCGATCGCCACCGCCGTGCTCGCCGCGACGGCGCTGTTCGGCTCCTACCTCGCCTCCATCAGCGAGACGCTCACCGAGGCAGGCAGGACGCTGAACTTCGCCGACTACGCCGTCTTCGAGCCGAACGTGCTTGTCGGCATCATCATCGGCGCCAGCGTGGTGTTCCTGTTCTCCGGTCTCGCCATCAACGCGGTGTCGCGTTCAGCCGGTGCGGTTGTGCGCGAGGTGCGCCGCCAGTTCCGCGACATCCCAGGGATCATGGAGGGCACGACCAAGCCGGAGTACGGCCGGGTCGTCGACATGGTGACCAAGGACGCGCAGCGAGAGCTGGCCACCCCAGGTCTGCTCGCCGTGTTCGCGCCCATCGCCGTCGGCTTCGGCCTCGGCACCGGCGCGCTCGCCGGATACCTCGGCGGCGCGATCGGCGCTGGCGTGCTGATGGCGGTATTCCTCGCCAACTCCGGTGGCGCGTGGGACAACGCCAAGAAGCTGGTCGAGGATGGCCACCACGGTGGCAAGGGATCGAGTGCACACGAGGCGACGATCATTGGTGACACCGTCGGTGACCCGTTCAAGGACACCGCCGGTCCCGCGATCAACCCGCTCATCAAGGTGATGAACCTGGTGTCGCTGCTGATCGCGCCCGCCGTGGTGAGCCTGACGTTCGGCGAATCCGCTTCGCCGACCGCGCGGGTGATCATCTCGCTGGTCTCGGTCGGCATCATCGTGACGGCGATCGTCGTCGCGAAGCGGCGGCGCAGCGTCATGACGGAGGAGCCCGCCGAGAACCCGGTGAACGCCTAGCGTCACCCGGTTCGACGTCTGCTGAAGGCCACCTCGGGGGCGGTGCCTCCCGGGGTGGCACCCGCCCGGCGCGGCGACTGGCGCGAGATCGAACTTCTGTTCTACGATATGGCGCCGTGGCGCAGCTCTCCTTTTACTCCGCCGACGCGAGTCAGCCCAGGGTGGCCGACCTCGCGGGTGTGCTGTGCGCGCACGGCGGGATCGTCAGCTTCGCGTCGAGCGCGGCGCGCCTGTCGATCGCGGTTGACGAGCCATGGCGGGCGACGGCGCTGCGGGAGGAGTTCGCGAAACGGGGCGTCACCGCGACGCTGACCAGGGCGGACTGCGGCAGTCCGCTGGTGCGCACCGCGTTCCGGTCTGACCTGCTCCTGCTGGCGAGGGCGTGGACGGCGTCGACGGCGTCGAGGTCGGACGGCGCGAAGCGCGTGCCGGACGACTTCCTGCTGACTGGTGCGGTGCTGCGGCTGTGGGCGCTGGCGGCAGGCGCGCGGGAACGGCACGACGGCAAACGGCGCAGTGGGTTCCTGCTGGGTTTGGATCCCGATGAGCAGGGAACTCATCAGCCGTTACTGCGCGCGTTGCGGCAGACAGGCCTGCTGTCGATGTCCGGTTCCGGTAGCGTTGTCGGAGTCCGGACGGGCTCGCCCTCGGTGCGGATAGCGGGGCGTGCCCGGCTGCGCAGGCTGGTTGAGCTGGTCGGCGACGCTCCGATCGCGGCGGAACCGGCATGGCCGGCATCACTGGTTGCCGTGTCGGCATAGGCAAGATGGGTAGTTGTAGGTCATGCTTGTCTGTCCCACCCGACAGTTCGGCCGTCCAACCCGACGGTGCCGTTGACCAGCGGCCATGCTAAAGGTGGAAAAAGGAACTCAGTGAGATACGGCATCACGTCTGGTATCGACGCAAAGCGTGGATGGCTGGCACGGAGCCGGTTCACTGGATCGGCGTCGATGCGATTCGGTGCCGCGGCGCACTCGCCCGACGCTGTCGTGGCGGTGTCGCCGCACTCGGAATCGCGCGACCGGTAAAGGAGGCTGCCAAGCGTGGCAGGATCGACACGGAGCAAGAGCGACACGGGCGCTTCGGCCGACGGCAGGCGGCGGCTTGTCATCGTCGAGTCGCCTGCGAAGGCGCGCAAGATCGCTTCTTATCTCGGCCGCGACTACGTCGTCGAGTCGTCCAAGGGCCACATCCGTGACCTGCCGCGCGGTGCCGCCGACGTGCCTGCCAAGTACAAGGGGCAGCCGTGGGCGCGTCTCGGCGTCGACGTCGAGCACGACTTCGAGCCGCTCTACGTCGTCACGCCGGACAAGAAGTCCACGGTCACCGAGCTGAAGGGCCTGCTCAAGGACGTCGACGAGCTCTACCTCGCCACGGATGGTGACCGCGAGGGCGAGGCGATCGCCTGGCACCTGATCGAGGCGCTGAAGCCGAAGGTGCCGGTGCGCAGGATGGTCTTCCACGAGATCACCGAGCACGCCATCCGCGACGCAGCCGAGAACCCCCGCGACCTCGACAACGACCTCGTCGACGCGCAGGAGACCCGCCGCATCCTCGACCGGCTGTACGGCTACGAGGTCTCGCCGGTGCTGTGGAAGAAGATCATGCCGAAGCTCTCGGCAGGCAGGGTGCAGTCGGTGGCGACCAGGATCGTCGTCGAGCGCGAGCGCGCCAGGATGCGGTTCACCTCCGCGTCGTACTGGGACATCGCCGCGACCATGTCGGCGGTCGACAACACGAACGGCGATGCGAAGTCGTTCAGCGCGCGGCTGGTCTCCGTGGACGGCAACCGCATGGCGACCGGCAAGGACTTCACCTCGGACGGCGTGCTCAAGGAGTCGCTGACCGACGTCAAGGTGCTGGACGAGGCCGAGGCGACCCGGCTTGCCGGCGCGCTCTCCAACGCCGAGTTCACCGTCGCCAGCGTCGAGTCGAAGCCCTACACCCGCAAGCCGTACGCGCCCTTCATGACGTCGACGCTGCAGCAGGAGGCGGGCCGCAAGCTGCGGTTCTCCTCCGACCGCACCATGCGGATCGCGCAGCGGCTGTACGAGAACGGCTACATCACGTACATGCGTACCGACTCGACCACGCTGTCGGGCACGGCCCTCACCGCGGCGCGCGACCAGGCCACGCAGCTCTACGGCGCCGACTACGTCGCCAACAGCCCAAGGCAGTACACCCGCAAGGTCAAGAACGCGCAGGAGGCGCACGAGGCGATCCGGCCTGCCGGCGAGGTGTTCCGCACGCCGGGCGAGGTCGCGAACGAACTGGAGTCGGACGAGTTCCGGCTGTACGAGCTGATCTGGCAGCGGACCATCGCATCGCAGATGGCCGACGCCAAGGGCACAACGATGTCGGTGCGGATCACCGGCACGGCCGCTGGCACCGGCGAGGAGTGCACCTTCGCCGCGTCAGGTCGCACCATCACCTTCGCCGGATTCCTGCGGGCCTACGTCGAGGCCGTCGACAGCGAGGCGGGTGGCGAGGCCGACGACGCCGAGCGCAGGCTGCCACACCTCGAGCGCGACCAGCGCGTCAACGCCGACGAACTGGCAGCTGATGGCCACACGACATCCCCACCGGCCCGCTACACCGAGGCGAGCCTTGTCAAGGCCCTCGAGGATCTGGGCATCGGCCGTCCGTCGACGTACGCGTCGATCATCAAGACGATCCAGGACCGTGGCTACGTGTGGCGCAAAGGCTCCGCGCTCGTGCCGTCCTGGGTGGCGTTCTCCGTCGTCGGGCTGCTCGAGCGGCACTTCGGCCGGCTGGTGGACTACGACTTCACCGCAGCCATGGAGGACGAGCTCGACCGCATCGCGGAGGGCAGGCAGGAGCGCACCGCGTGGCTGTCCGGGTTCTACTTCGGTGGTGACGTCGGCCCAGCGGGTTCGGTCGGCCGCGAGGGCGGGTTGAAGAAGCTGGTCGGCTCCGGCGTCGAGGACATCGACCCGCGCGAGATCAACTCCATCCCGATGTACACCGACGACGACGGCAGGACGGTGTACGTGCGGGTCGGCAGGTACGGGCCGTACCTGGAGCGCATCGTCACAACGGACGGCGAGGAGAGCTCGCAGCGGGCGAACCTGACCGACGAGCTGCCGCCGGACGAGCTGACCGCCGAGATCGCGGAGAAGCTGTTCGCGACGCCGCAGGAAGGTCGCTCGCTCGGCACTGACCCGGTGACCGGGCACGAGATCGTGGCGAAGGACGGCCGCTTCGGGCCTTACGTCACCGAGATCCTGCCGGAGCAGGAGGAATCGCCCGCCGAGAACGGCAAGAAGAAGACGTCGAAGGCGCGCAAGCCGAAGCCCCGCACCGGGTCGCTGCTCAAGTCGATGTCGATCGAGTCGGTGACGCTCGAGGACGCGCTCAAGCTGCTGTCGCTGCCGCGCGTCGTCGGCACCGACCCGGAGTCCGGCGACGAGATCACCGCGCAGAACGGCAGGTACGGGCCGTACCTGAAGAAGGGCACCGACTCGCGCTCGCTGTCAAGCGAGGAGCAGATCTTCGACATCACGCTCGACGAGGCGCTCAAGATCTACGCTGAGCCGAAGCGCAGGGGGCGGCAGGCCGCCGCCAAGCCGCCGCTGAAGGAGCTGGGCGAGGATCCGCAGTCCGGGAAGTCGATGGTGGTCAAGGACGGCCGATTCGGCCCGTACGTCACCGACGGCGAGTACAACGCCTCGCTGCGCAAGTCCGACACCGTTGCCGACCTGACTCCGGAGCGCGCCGCCGAGCTGCTCGCCGAGAAGCGCGCCAAGGGGCCCGCGCCGAAGAAGAAGCGGACAACGGCGAAGAAGTAGCGCATCCGTGCGGGCGATCGCCTGCGCCCGCACGGGGCGCTACGCTCGAAAGTGCGCACGCTCGACGGTGATCCCTGGGGTGGTTGGCATGGCATCGGCAGGATGGGACGGCACGCAGCCGCTGGCACCTGGTGCGCTGTACCCCGACCCGACAGCAGGCCTCGTCACCTCGGACGCCGACGTCAGCGCCAGCGCGTTCGCCGCCCGCTACGACGACGTCGAGGTCCCCATCGCGCAGCCGGTCGAGGCCGACCAGGACGCCATCAAGGCCATGACGGAGGCCGTGCTCGCCGACATCGAGCCGTCCGAAAGCGGGACCGGCGGTTCGACGTCACGGCAGCAGAGCGCGCAGCGCGCGGGTGCCCCGCCAGGGATGGTGGCCTCGCCGCAGCCGACGAGCGCGCGGATGCGCAACGCGCTGCGGTCCTACCCGAGGCAGGGGAACGGCCCCTCGCTACCGAAGCCGACGCTGAGCCCGAAAACGAACAACTCGGGTGCCGTGATTGTCGCCATCGTGCTCGTCGTGATCTTCGGCCTCATCGCGATCCAGGTAGTCGGCGGCATCATCGAGGCCATCAGCGGTAGCCTTGACTGACCCGCGACGCCGCTTCCTGCGGTGACACCGGCTGCGGCCGCCCGCCTTCCTGGTCGGCCGACCGGTGAGCGTTACGCTTGCCCGAGCAGTGCCACGGTAGCGGCGGGTCACCATGGACAACCGTGCGGCCGTCGAGACGAAGTGGGGTGTGGTTCATCGCTGGGGTGCTTGGACCGGTAGACGAGAGCGGCGCGACCGCCCAGACGGCCTCTAATGCCTCCACGGTGTACCGCGCCCGCCGCGTACTCGCGATCAAGCCGTTCCGCAGATTGTGGACGGTCATGTTCCTGTGCAGCACCGCCGATTGGCTGACGCTGCTCGGGCTCACCGGTTTCGTCACCAAGCTGACCGAGACCTACATGGCGCAGAACTTCGCGTTCTCCGGCGTCGTGCTCACCCTGCTGCTGCCCGGTCTGATCTTCGCTCCGCTCGGCGGGCTGCTCGCCGACCGGTTCGACCGTCGCAAGGTCATGATGACCGCCGACGTCGTGCGGTGTGTGCTGCTGCTGTCGATAGCCATCGTCGGCTCGCCGTTGTGGCTGTTCGCGGCCAACTTCATGGTCGGATTCGCCTCGACGATGTGGATTCCATCGAAGGAAGCCGCCGTCCCGAACCTGCTGCGGCGGCGCGACCAGGTCGAGACGGCGAACCAGCTCGGCATGGTGATGACCTACGGCTTCGCCGTCGTCGCAGGCGCCGGGTCGTACGCGCTGATCACGGTGCTGCCGCAGGTGCTGAGCCTGCCGGAGGGCGCGACCGGTGAGTTCGGCATCGCGAAGTTCGTCGTGATCTGCACGGGCCTGCTCTACCTGCTCAGCGCGCTGATCATCGCGACGCGCATCCCTGAGCTTTCGCTGCGCAACGTCCACGAGTCCACCGAGGACACCGAGAGCGCGAAGGAAACCCCTGCCGACGACGCCGAGCCGGCAGGGTTCCTCCAGATGATCAAGGACGGCGTCCGGTACGTGCGCAGCACCAA
This sequence comes from Actinophytocola sp., assembly GCA_009377385.1. Classification (GTDB taxonomy): domain Bacteria; phylum Actinomycetota; class Actinomycetes; order Mycobacteriales; family Pseudonocardiaceae; genus Haloechinothrix_A. The sequence continues at coordinate 11,079 of WHUD01000089.1, read as the reverse complement.
GCTGGTGCGCGGCCTGCTCGTCGGCATGGTGGGCGCGTTCGCGGCAGGCGGCGCTGTCGTCGGGTCGTCGAAGCCGTACGCGGCGAGCCTGCTGGCAGGTGAGTCCGCGTTCGGCATGATGTTCGTCTGCGTGTTCCTCGGCCTCGCGGGCGGCATGGTTGGTGCGCCCAGACTCGCCCACCGGCTGCCGCACGACCGGCTGTTCGGCATCGCGATCGTGTTCGCAGGCTTCGCGCTGATGGCGGTCGCGCTCGCGCCGCACCTGATCGTCGCGCTCGCGGCGGTGACGCTGGTCGGCGCCTGTGCAGGCGCGGCGTTCCTTACCGGCGCCACGATCATCGGCACGCAGGTCGAGGACGCCATCCGCGGCCGGATCAACGCGATCTACCAGTCGATGATGAAGATCATTCTTGGCGGGTCGGTCGCGGCCGTCCCGCTGCTGATCGGGCTGGTGCGGCCACGAGTGATCAGCGTCTTCGATAATCGCATCGTCATCGACGGCACCCGGCCGGTGCTACTCGGCGGCGGGGTGCTCGCCGCGCTCGTCGGGGTCGTCGCGTACCGGCTGATGGACTCCCGGCGTGCCGAGCCGATCATGGCGGACCTGCGCAACGCGCTGCGACGTCGTCCGCAACGTGTCAACGGCCTGCTCATCGCTATCGAGGGCACAACGGCGACCGACACAGCGGCGCAGGCCGCGAAGCTCGCGCTGTGGCTGCGGCGCAACGTCACCCAGCCGATCGCGCTCGCCACCGATCCTGCGCTCGACGACAAGCGGCTGACATCGATCCTGACCAACGCGTCGCTGACCGGCGCACGCGCCCGCGCGCTCGCCGCGGCCGCCGTGCGCGCCGACATCGTGGAGCGCGACGTCCGACCTGCGCTGGACAACGGTGGCATCGTCGTCATGGAGCGGTTCGCGGACTCGTCGTTGGCGCACCTGTCAACGATGGCCGGGCTCGACGCCGGTGAGCTGGAAGGACTCGCCGACTGGGCCACCGACCAGCTCCGGCCGGACATCACGCTGCTGCTCGACACCGAGCCGACGGCGGACGGTGACGGTGGCGCCGCGCACCAGCAGTGGCGGATGCGGGGTCTGCTGTCCGAGATGGCGGCCGCCGACCCCGACCGCTACGTCGTCATCGACGCGGACGGCCCGCCGGACGAGGTTGCCGAGCGGGTGCGGACGGCCGTCGAGGCGCTGCTGCTCATCAGGCGCATCCGGCGTTTGCCGAGTGCCACCGCCGCGGCGCGTGACGCGCGCGAGGTGGAGGAGGCGCTGGTCGACGGCGACATGACGGTCGCTGATCTGACCGAGCCGGTTGCGGACGTATCCTCCGACGTGTCCGCGTCAACGGCTAAAGGCGGTGGGTCATGAGCGTGTGGTCGCAGCTGGTCGGCCAGGAGCCCGCCATCGAGACGTTGTCCGCCGCCGTGACCGACCCGGAGTCGATGACGCATGCGTGGCTGTTCACCGGGCCTCCCGGCTCGGGGCGGTCGGTCGCCGCGAAGACGTTCGCCGCCGCGTTGCAGTGCCAGCAGGCCACCGGGTGCGGCGAGTGCACCGGGTGTCGCACCGCGCTGGCAGGCACCCACGCCGACGTGCGGCTCGTCGTCCCCGAGGGCCTGTCCATCTCGGTGGCGGAGATGCGCGCGCTGGTGCAGACGGCGGCACGGCGGCCAGCGACGGGACGCTGGCAGATCGTGATCATCGCGGACGCCGACCGGCTCACGGAGGGTGCGTCGAACGCCCTGCTGAAGGCCGTTGAGGAGCCACCGGCACGCACGGTGTTCCTGCTCTGCGCGCCGTCCGACCACCCAGAGGACGTCAGCGTGACGATCCGCTCTCGGTGCAGGCTTGTCACGCTCCGCACGCCGCCGCCGGAGGCGATCGCGCGGGTGCTGATCGAGCGCGACGGCATCGATGAGGAGCGCGCGCGGTGGGCGGCGTCGGTGTGCGGCGGGCACGTCGGCAGGGCGCGCAGGCTCGCCACCGACGACGCTGCGCGGCAGCGGCGCGCCGAGGTGCTGCGGATCCCGACCACGCTGCGCAGGCCGTCCGACGTCTTCGTCGCGGCTGACGTGCTGATCAAGGCGGCAGAGGCGGATGCGGCTGAGGAGAGCAAGGAACGCGACGAGGCCGAGCGCGACGAGCTGCGTACCGCGATGGGCGGCGACGGCACCGGCAAGGGCGTCGCGGCGGCCAAGCGGTCGGCGGAGGCCGCGGTGAAGGCGCTTGAGAAACGGCAGAAGTCGCGGGCGACGCGGACCCAGCGCGACACGCTCGACCTGGCGCTGGTCGATCTGGCCGGGTTCTACCGTGACGTGCTCGTCGTGCCGAGCGGGTCGCGGCTGAACCACCCCGACCACGCGGAGCACAGCACGGAGGCCGCGCGTCGTTGGTTGCCGGAGCAGGCGCTGAGCAAGCTGGAGGCCGTGCTGGCCTGCCGCGAGGCCATCCTGTGGAACGTCAAGCCCCGGATCGCGGTGGAGGCCATGGTCGCCACCCTCGCGGAGTAGGTCACTCCCTTGGCACCGGGGACGGTGTCGTCCGCCTCGGCGTGCGGAATGGGACCGTCAGCAGCGCGACCCCGATGAGCACCGCGACCGATCCCACCCACAGCAGTGGGACGCTGATCGCCGCAGGGCTCGGGATGCCCACGGCCGACGGGACGGCGTTCCCGGACGGCGCGTCGGCCACGATCGTGCCGCACTCGACGCCGCCCTCGGCGACCAGCGCGCCCGCCGTCTGCTCGCCGAGCGAGTACTGCGCGAGCGTCGACGGCACGTCGTAGGGCAGCCCAGCGACGTCGCCCTGCCCGGATGCCATGGCGTCCGCGAGAGCGCGGGTCGGCAGCAGTTGGACGTCGAGCAGCCGGGCGGACGCCGCGAACTCGGTGCCGGTGATCGGGCTGTCCATCTCTGCGCTGGTCTGGTTGAGCCCGCCGACGCTGAGCCGCAGCACGAACAGGTCGGTGACCGCGCGCCGCGCTGGGCCGGTCAGCGTGAGGCGGGTGCCCTTCGCGGTCTGCGCCGCGCCCGCAACGATCGGCACCGGCGCCAGCTTCGTCTTCGTGTGCTCGTACAGCGCTGGTGTCGGGACTCCGATGGGGATGTCCTTCGTGCGGTTGCGGCCGTTCAGCGTGAACAGCTCGGTGTCGCCGCGCGTGACGGTGATCGTGGGGTCCTCGAAGTCGACCTCGGACGTCTTCGTGTCGCCGGTGGCGGTGACGGCGAGCGACGCCTCGCGCCGCACCGTCGCCGTCATGCCCAGCGGGCTGCCAGGGAGCAGTTCGATGGCCTCGGTGCGCACGGTCGACGTCGACCGCACCGCCTTGCCGTCCGATGCGGGGGCGTCCACGACGGTGATGTCCGACGTGGTGTCGAACCCGTCCGGTACGCGCAGCAGCGCGCCGTCGCCATCCTCGCGTTGCTCGCCGGAGAGCAGTCCGCCGAGCGTGCCGATGCCGCCGTCCGGGCGGAAGCCTGCGGCGCGGGCGTTCTTCGGCAGCGGCAGGTCAGTGACGTCGATGTCCGGCAGTGTGGGGATGGCGCTGCCCGCGGCGAGCCGGTCGGTTGTGGTGCTCGCGCGTGACGCGGTGTCCACGCACGGACCGTCGTCCTCACTCCAGCGCGCGTGCACCGTCGCGGTGGTGTCGCCGACGCTGACCAGCGCGTCTGCGGGGGAATCCGGCGCGCGGAGCCGTTCGGTGGTCGGCTCGGCGTTGTCCGGCGCGGCGGTCTGCACCAGGAAGCCGCCGGTGGGGGTTTCGACGTCGCCGAACAGCGAGCCCTCCGGGGTCGCCTGGGCGATGCTGCGCTCGTAGGGCAGCGCGGCGTTGGTGTTGAGCTGCGTGGTGGCGAGTCCGTAGCCCGCGTCGAACGGGCGATCGCCCGAGGGCAGCTGTGCCAGGTCGGGCAGGATCGACGTCTCGGGGATCGACCCTGGGAGCAGCCGCAGCATCACGGCGGCCGAACCCGCGTGGCCGATGGCATGACCAGCGTCGGCAGGCTCCCGTGCCGCGCTCGCGGGACCGGTGGCGATGGCGAGCAACCCGCACGCAAGGCCCAGTGCCAGCGCGCGGATGCCGCGATGCCGCATAGGTGTCCTCCGGTCGAACGGGTGGGTGTCTCCTGTCTAGTCGATGTTGGTGGGGGCCGCGAGCGACGCGGCCAGCGACCGCTACACTGGACCGGTCCGAGCGACACGCCGCCTTAGCTCAGTCGGCCAGAGCGACGCACTCGTAATGCGTAGGTCGGGGGTTCGACTCCCCCAGGCGGCTCCCTTGTGACCAGGGTGTTTCCGAGTTTCGGAAACACCCTGATCTTGTCTCGTCTCATTTCGCGTCTCAGTTTGCCCCTTTAAGGGCCGCCGTCGGCGGTTACGCGGGTACGGCGGTGGGGCCGTCTCCGTCGTCCAGCAGGCGCTCGATGCGGCGTCGCCAGTACGGCGGGAGGCTCTGCGCGATGAGCCGGATCGCGGCCTTCTGGTCGTCGGTGAGTTCGGTCCGGTCGTCCTCGCTCATGTCACCGACAGCAGCCGAGTCGGTCGACCACAGCAGCCCTGCTACTTGCCTGGCGATCTCCCGCTTCAACTCATCCGGCACGTGCATGTACCGGCTCGCCATTGACGCTTCGGACCAGCCCATGATGTCCATGACGGCCCGCACAGGCACGCGCAGCACCAGCAGCATGGTTGCCGCCGTGTGCCGAGCGTCATGCAGCCGAGCAGGCCGGACGCTGGCCGCGTCGAGCAGTTCCCGCCACTCGCCGTAGTCCCTGCGCGGGTCGATCGGCTTGCCGGTCGCCTGGCTGAACATCCAGCCGCCGTCGTGCCACTCCGTACCCGCTCTGTCCCGCTCGGCGGCCTGGGCGTCGCGGTGACGCGATAGCCAGTCGAGCAGATGCGGAGGCACACTGACCACGCGCCGTCCCGCTTGCGACTTGACCTCGGTCTCGACAAGGCCACCGCCATGCCGCTTTGGGCAATGACGCGCGTGCTCGGCGCAGTCTGGCGGACACGGCGGCGGACAAGTCCGGGTGTGAGCCTTGCAACCCGGTCGGCACGGTTTGGCCTTGTGGTACTTCGCTCCGCATGCGTGCGGATCATCGCAACCGTGTTGCCACGTTCCGCGCTGTAAGGCACGGCGGATGGTCAACGTTCCGGCTGACTTGTCCAGATCGGACCACTTAAGCCCGATCGCTTCACCCTGACGCAGGCCGAGCGCAAGCGCCAGTGCGAACCGCACGCCATTCCTGCGCGTTTCGGCGACGTCGAGAATTCGCTGAGCCTCCTCGACACTCAGCGGGACGATCTCCGGCTCCACCAGTTGTGGCGGACGTGCGATCTGCGCCGGATTGCGCGTGATGTGGCCTCGCCGTACCGCTTCATTAAGCGAGGTCCGCAAGGTTGCGTGAACGTGGTAGATCGATGACCCCGCCAGCGGTGGTTTCCGATGCCGAAGCCGGGTGTAGAGCTTTTCGATGTGCTCCGGCGTCAGCTTGTTAATTCGGTGCTCACCGAGGCCAGGAATCAGGTACTCCACCACGTCGGTCCGGTATCGCGCTGCCGTTTTCGGCCGCACCGTCGGCGTGATGATGTTGTCCAGCCAGTGCCTTAGCCACTTCGAGAGCTTCCATGGGCGTCCTGGCTTGCGCGCGTGACCGCTGTCGCGCTCGTTCTCCAGCTGCCGGACCTTGCGGCGGACTTCTCCCTCGTCCCTGCTCTCGACGTGTCGGCGGTCGGGCTTCCCGTTGTCGCGGACTCCCATGGTGACGCGACCGTGCCACTTGCCGTCCTTGCCGAGGTAGATGCTGCTGGTGCCGTTGGGTGCGCGGGTTCCTTCGGGTCGCTTTCTGCGTGGCAAGCCTATTTCTCCTCTGCGGTGGTCTGGTCCGCGATGAGTCGGTGGACGTAGTTCTCGACAGCGTTGGCGGGTATACGGCGTAGTCGGCCGATGCGGACCGAGTCGAGCTCGCCGGTCTTGAGCAGGGCGTAGACGGCGGTGCGTCCGATGGCGAGCCGTTCGGCGGCTTCCTCGGCGGTAAGCAGTACGCAGGGCTGGTCTTCATCTCGGTTGGTCCTCCAGGTCGGTGCATTGGGAAGTTGCGGATTGGCTGCGGGTGCAACGCTGATTTGGCCTGGTCAGGCTGTGTGGAGTGGCAGAGTTGCGGCTGTTGCGCCATCCGGGTTGTCGCGCGGGTAGTACTTGCCGGCGACGGCGCGGAGCTGTTCGTCTTCGGCCATGCGGCGGCATGTTGATCGCGTGGTCGTTTCCTTCAGATCGAGGGCTTTGGCGATCTGCCGTGGACCGACGCCGGGTTGCGCCTGATGAACTGGGCAACGCGCGAGCGGGTGTCGCGCAGGAGGTGCTCGTGCGCGGGGCCGTCGAGCATGGTCCACGCGCCGGTGTCCTCGTCGAAGGACAGCGCGTAATCGGTCTCGTGTATGTCGCGGCCGGTGACGTGCAATGCGCCGACGGCTTCGCCGCGGGAGCGTTTGAGGACGAGTACGGCATCGGCTGCTCCGGCGATGCCGTGGGTGCCGGAGACCTCGGCGAGGAAGTCCTCGGCGGCGGCCTTGCGGACGTGGTGGAGGAGGACGACGGCGATGCCGTAGTAGTCGGCGATTCGCTTGACGCGGCTGACGGCGGCGTAGTCGGCGTCGTAGGCGGACATCCCGGGTGGGGCGGCGCCGCGCATCTTGGCGAACACGTCGATGATCACCATTCGTGCGCCCGGGTTGCGCTCGATCCAGTCGGCGATCTGTTCGACACCTCCGGCGGGCAACGCAGGGCATTGCAGGTCGAGTGTGAGCCCGGCCGGGGCCGAGGTGCCTTTGAGTAGGCTGCCCATGCGCTCCTGCAGCCGCCGTGGCGTGTCTTCGAGGGCGAGGTAGAGCACGGGGCCGGCGTCGACGTCGATCCGGTCGAATGCCCGTCCGCCGGAGGCGATGGCGAGGCCCAGGCCGAGGGCGAGCCACGACTTACCGGCCTTCGGCGGACCGGCCAAGACGTTGACGCCCTCGGCAATGATGTTGGGCACCGCCCAGACCGGCGGCGGGAACGACGCGGCCATCAGCTCGTCGGCCCGCCACACGGTCTGTCGCGGCTCCGGTGCTGGGGTGAGCTTGCGTGCTGTGGTCACGCGGCAACCTGCCGGGGTCGTTTGGCTCCGGCACGCAAGCCAGAGGTGATGGTCTTGTGTGCCTGCGCCTCGCTGTACGCGCCAACGGCGACGTGCCTGCCGGCCGCGCGAGCGAGCTCGTCGCGTACCTCGTGCTCGGCGAGCGCGCCGCCGGCGACAAGCTGGCCGAGGGCTACTGCGGCGCAGTAGAGGCAGTAGTTGCGCTGGCCCTCGGGCGCGTTGTGCACGCGGGCCACTTCGGCGCGAACTGCGAGGTAGCTGTTGTGCGTGCTGGCTGCTGGCGCGACGGGCTGCGCCGGTGCGGGTGGTAACCCTGGCTTGAGCTTGCTGGCGAGCCAGCTTGGCAGCGGTCGCGGGTTGCGGTCAGCGGTGGTCTCGTAACGGCGGCCGTCGATGATCGAGCCAGCGGCAACGACATACCCGCCGGGGCCGCGGGTGTCGACCTTCCAGCCGAGGGCCGTGCCGGCCGTGCTCCGGAGGCGGACGTCGGCTGGTGCGGCGTAGTAGAGGTGTGTTCCGCCGGACGGCGTGGCCACTGTGTGGGTGGCCCACACGAGCTCGGCGTCGAAGCCAGCCTCGTTGACAGCGGCCGCGGCGAACACGTCACGCCCGTCGCGAACCCCTGCTAGCTGCCATTCTTCCGGTGGCTGCTCATCGGGCTGCGCGGTGTCGAGGTCGACGACCAGCAGCCCAGATGGGCCGGTGGCGATGCCGATGTTGTACGGCTTGTGGGACCACGCGCGCGTGATCCGCTCAGGGTCGGTGGTGGCGCGCTGCTCCCACCCTTTGTGCCCAGTGGCGCAGGGCCCGGTGCCGGGGCACGAGGCCGCCCCGTGCACGGCGGGCTGCTTGCGGCCGGGCAGGAGCGGAAAGACGCCGGCCGCGCTCAGCGGCGGCCAAGGCTGCGGTGCGAAGTTCTGCGGTGTTCAAGGGTTTCGCCCTCTCGCGTCGGGTAGTCGGACAGTGTCGGGTCACCTGACGTCAGGTTCGGGGGACGCCAGGCGACCCGGCGCATGCGCGGGTCAGAACGGCGGCTCGTCCGGGACCTGCTTCTCGGCCCACTCGTCGGCCTTGCCGGCGCCGTCGTCGGCGCTGCTGCGGGTGGCCTTGGCGACCTTGGCGATGGCCCACCTCAGCGAGGGCCCGATCTCGGTCACGTCCACCTCGAACGTGGTCCGCTTCTCGCCTTCCTTGGTCTCCCAGTCCCGTTGGCGCAGCGAGCCGGTGAGCAGGACGCGCCTGCCCTTTTGAAGGGACTCGGCGACGTGCTCGGCCGTGTCGCGCCAGACCGTGCAGCGCATGAATGTCGCACCGTTGTCGACCCACTCGCCGCGGTTCTTGTCGTAACGGCGGTCGTTGGCCGCGACGGTGAAGTTCGCGACCGCGGTGCCGTTGGCGGTGAATCGGAGATCGGGGTCGGCGGTGAGCGTGCCGGCGACGGTGATGTCGGGCAGTCCAGCCATTGGTGATCGGTATCCTTTCGGTCGGTTTTTGGGCGTACGGGATCGCGGCGAGGACCTCGTGTGAGGTGTCCTCGTCGTGGGGTGCGCGCGCTGGTCGCGCGGGGGTTATCGCGTCACGTTGGCGGGCGGCGGGAACGTGTCACTGGTGTCATCGGCGCTGGTCTCCCGGGTTTCTCGACGTGTCACATCGGCAAAGTGCGTCACCTCGGTGACCAATCACGAAACAACCGTTGCAGTACAGACCTCAGGCTGGGATGCTGATGCAGCTGGCACGCCGAGGTGCCAGTTCGTGTGAGTTGAGCATGTGTGCGCCCCGCGTCGCAGTCTCTCGTGGCTCTTGACGCGCGGGGTGTCGAGGCCCTCGCCACAGTAAGGGTGGCGCCAGCGGTGACGTTCCTCCCATCCCGCCTGCTGGTTCAGTGGTTCGACTCCACTCGGGGGCCACCGACTAGCTGGTCGCCGAGCAGCGGCGGCGTGATGCGAGGGAGAGCACGCATCGCATCTCCAATCTCGCAGTGCCGACGAGGGCATGCCACCACCACGGGCGCCGTGACCTGTTTTCTCCCCAGTCTGACTCGGCCCCACCCTGGTAGCGATTTCCGACTTGAGCTGGGCCCCACCTTAGATGGCATAGAGGCGCGGAAGGTCCAGCTCAGAGCCGGTATGGTCGCCGTCCTTCCGTCAGAGCGTGGGGCCGAGATCCGCCGGCCAGGTGGGGCCGTAGGAGACCGGTCAAGACACCGTGACCCCCGCGGCACACTGCTCGCCGACGACAAACAGCACAGGCCTAACCACGACACCCGCGCCGTGACACCTCGTAGAGGTGATGCCAGCGATCATCGAATACAACCGTCGCGATGCCCGCAGCGCAGGACGGACACAGCAGTTCGTCCGGGTCCGTCGGCGTACCGCCGCGAATTGTGACACCCCTGCTCGACCAACCGATCGATCACAGCCGCCGTGCCGCACCCGGACGTCTCATACAGCGACCGGTCGCACCGGCTCCAGACGAAAATCTTCATGGTTACCCTCCCCGGCCTCACCCTCGCACTCATGATGTTGTCGGCAGGTTTGCGCCGGGCATCGCTAGCCGCACCAATCCGCAACCTCAGCGTCTTCGCGTTCCAGCCTTCGCACCATCTGTGTCAGATAAAGCTCGGGTACGTCAAGCTGACGAAGTCGCGCCACTGTCTTCTCCGCAGAGCCCAGCACATCCACCAAACACACGAACGTGTCGTAACGATCCTCGACGTCAGCCACGGCCCTTCCACCCCCAACTACGCAACGATCACACATAGGGTCGCAGAGACGCATCTTTCTCGGCCAGGCTGTGAAGCATTCCACCGCGTAGAAATGGTCACGCACCAGTGTCCAGATGATCACGCAGTCAGTTCTCGTGACACTGTGCCTGGCGTTGTAACTGCAAGCGGCGGACTGGTCGTGGTGGACGTGGCCGCGATCGCGATTGGCTGGCTAGGTGATCTCAAACCGGTAATAAAACTCGTCATCCGTGGGTAGGGCCAGGATGTTGCGGCTACGAAACGCGCGCAAGCGGAGCGACACCCGCCGCCGGATGGTGGATGCTTACCCCTGGCCCCTACAGGGTTGTCGACGCGCAGGGCGCGTGCGTGGACAGCTTCCACGCACGCGCCTTCAGCGCTGAGCAACTATTGCCTGCGGCCGGGCGGCTAGGGGCTGAACTGCCCCATTTCGGAGCCGCCAGTGATGAACAGCAGCGGCAGAACGAACTGCATGAGCAGGACGTAGGTCACTGCTGTGGCCAGCACGGTGACGAGCAGCGCACGTCGGGTCGCCGCGCGCGCCACCTCGTGGGGCAGTTTCCGGGTCCGGCGATGGATGAACAGCCAGGTGAGCCCCATGGCCAGCAGGAAGGCCCCAATGGTGAGCAGGGGGCGCGAGCCGATCGGGGAGAGGTCGTCGAGCGCGGTGAAGCCCGCCGCGACTCCGGCGCCGTATGTGGCGGCACCGAGCACTCCGACGCTGCAGCACACCGTGCCCAGTGCCCCAGCGCCCACGCCGCAGGCCAGCGGAGGCCCGTCGTGGGTGGATAGTGCCGATTTCTGCGGGGACGTAGTGGTCATCAGTGGCACCCCTCACTGCGTCTTCGGGTACTCGAACCCGATCAAGGTGAGAACGCTGTCGACGATGATGTAGAAGGCGAAGTAGCCACTGAGCGCCCACGCGCCGAGCACCAGGACGGTGCGGCCGTAGACGCGACGCGCGTCTTCCGCGGACAGGCCTGCCCTGGCTCCGCGGCTGACCAGCGCGGCCAACGCGAGAATGACGAGAACAGCGAGGGTGGAGAAGATGAGCGTGATGCCTTGCATCTCCGCCCAGGTGCGCATGAAGACCGCGGCGCCGGTAGCGCCGAATACCATCGCGCCGGCGGCGACCAGTCCGCCACCGCAGCACACGGCGCCCAGCATGCCCACGCCGGCGGCGCAGGCCT
>WHUD01000088.1 GCA_009377385.1 Actinophytocola sp. | reverse complement strand
AAGACCTACCTCGGCCCCGTCGAGAGCGAGGAAGGGCTGCACTACCTGCGGCCGGAGACCGCGCAGGGCATCTTCGTGAACTTCTCCAACGTGCTGACGTCGTCGCGCAAGAAGCCGCCGTTCGGCATCGGCCAGATCGGCAAGTCGTTCCGCAACGAGATCACGCCGGGCAACTTCATCTTCCGCACCCGCGAGTTCGAGCAGATGGAGATGGAGTACTTCGTCGAGCCGGGCGAGGACGAGTCATGGCACCAGTACTGGATCGACGAGCGCACCAAGTGGTACACCGACCTCGGCATCGCCAAGGACAACCTGCGGCACTACGAGCACCCGAAGGAAAAGCTGTCGCACTACTCGAAGCGCACCGTCGACGTCGAGTACCGGTTCAACTTCTCATCCGGCCAGGAGTGGGGCGAGCTGGAAGGCATCGCCAACCGCACCGACTTCGACCTCACGACGCACTCCAACCACTCCGGTGTTGATCTGTCCTATTTCGACCAGTCGACCGGGGAGCGGTACCGGCCGTTCGTGATCGAGCCTGCCGCCGGTGTCGGACGTCCGATGATGGCGTTCCTGCTTGACGCCTACACCGAGGACGAGGCGCCGAACGCCAAGGGCGGCGTCGACAAGCGCGTCGTGCTCAAGCTGGACCGCAGGCTCGCGCCGGTGAAGGTGGCCGTGCTGCCGCTGTCGCGCAACGCCGACCTCTCGCCGAAGGCCCGCGACATCGCGACCACGCTGCGCAAGAACTGGAACGTCGACTTCGACGACTCCGGCGCCATCGGCCGCCGCTATCGCCGCCAGGACGAGATCGGCACGCCGTTCTGCGTCACGATCGACTTCGACTCGCTGGACGACCACGCGGTCACGGTGCGCGAGCGGGACATGATGACCCAGGAGCGCGTCGCGATCGACCAGTTGGAAGGCTACCTCGCCGCGAGGCTGATCGGCTGCTGATCCGAACGGCCGCCCCCGCTACGCCTGCCGACCGGGGTACGGGAGGATGGCGTGGTGATCGCTGAGTCGAGGGAACCTCGCTTCCGGCGTTGGTTTATGCGCGCCATCGTTGGCGGCATCCTTGTCGGCTTGGTGCTCGTCACGGGCACGGCGTTCCGGATCTGGCAGGTGGCGCGCGTCGACGACCGCTCGCCAGCGGACCTGATCGTGGTGCTGGGCGCCGCGCAGTACAACGGCAGACCGTCGGACATCTTCCGCTGGCGGCTGGAGCATGCGCTTGACCTGTACCAGGACGGCGTCGCGAAGTACGTGGTGACCACCGGCGGCAGCCAGACCGGTGACACCTTCACCGAGGCGGACGCGGGGGCGCGGTGGCTGGAGCGCCATGGCGTGCCCGCGTCGGCGACCATTCCGCTCGGGCAGGGCGCGGACACCCTCGGCAGCATCGAGGCGGCCGGTGTGGCAGCCCGCCAGCGCGGGCTGGAGTCGGCGGTGGTGGTCAGCGACCCGTGGCACTCGCTGCGGGCGCGGACCATGGCCAAGGACGCCGGGCTGGACGCATGGACGTCGCCGACCCGCAGCGGCCCCGCGGTCATGACCCGCGAGACGCAGTTCCGCTACATCTGGCGGGAGACCAAGGCGCTGCTGTTCTACCGTGTCGCCCGCGCCTCCGCCGACGACATTGGCTCGACAGGGCTTGGCTGAGCGCTTCTGCGTAGCCTTGGTGCCGTGAGCTACAGCGAGCACGACCGCGAGCGGCTGATCGCAGAGCCCGCGAAGCACACGCGCGGCGTCGGCGACGATCGGTCGCCGTTCGCCCGCGATCGCGCGCGCGTGCTGCACTCCGCCGCGCTGCGCAGGCTCGCGGGCAAGACGCAGGTCGTCGGGCCGGGGGAGGGCGCCGAGGTGTCCGGTGTGCCGCGCACCCGGCTCACCCACTCGCTCGAGGTCGCGCAGATCGGCCGCAACATCGCCGAGTCCCTCGGTACGGACGCCGACCTGGTCGACACCGCGGGGCTGGCCCACGACATCGGCCACCCGCCGTTCGGCCACAACGGCGAGAAGGCGCTCAACGAACTCGCGCAGGACTGCGGCGGCTACGAGGGCAACGCGCAGACGTTGCGCATCCTGACGCGGCTGGAGCCGAAGGTGAGCTCGGACGGCGCGCTGACCAGCGGGCTGAACCTCACCAGGGCGTGTCTCGACGCCACAACGAAGTACCCGTGGCACCACACGGCGGGCACCTTGAAGTTCGGCGCGTACGACGACGACCTGTCGGTGTTCGCGTGGATGCGCTCCGGCGCGCCGGACGGCCGGATGTGCCTGGAGGCCAGCATCATGGACTGGTCGGACGACGTCGCCTACTCGGTGCACGACGTCGAGGACGGTGTGCTGTCCGGCCGTATCTCGCTGCACGTGCTCACCGATGCCACCGAACGCGCCGCGCTGGCGGACCTCGCCGCGAAGCACTTCTCGCCGCTTGCGGTGTCCACGCTGGAAGCCGCCGCGCAGGAGTTGCTCGCGATACCCGCCGTCGCCGAGCTCGCGGTGCCTGACTACGACTTCTCCCTCGGCGCGCTGGTCGCGCTCAAACGGCTCACCAGCGAGCTGGTCGGCCGGTTCGCCACGGCGGCGATCACCGAGACCCGCGCGACCTACGGCGACGGCCCGCTGGTGAGGTACGCGGCGAGGCTCGTCGTCCCTGACCGGGTGGCCGCCGAGGTCGCGCTGCTCAAGGCGCTCGCGCTGCGGTACGTGATGAGCGACCGGCGCAGGCTCGCGGTCCAGGAGGGGCAGCGGCAGCTGATCGCGGAGCTGGTGGAGGTGCTGCTGCGGCGTTCGCCGGATGCGCTGGACCGGCTGCTGCAACCCGCCTGGCACGCGGCTGCCGACGACGCCGGGCGTACCCGCGTTGTCGTCGACCAGGTCGCGTCGCTGACGGACGCCCAAGCCGTCGCCTGGCACGCCTGGCACACTGGTCGCCATGGCTGAGGTCACCGCGCAGCGCCAGCACCTGCGGTTCGCCCTTGCGTTGCACCGGGTGCTCGCCTCGGTAGGCGGGACGACGTGCTTCTCGCCATACTCAGTGGCGAGCGCGCTCGGGCTGGCCTACCAGGCGGCGCGCGGTAAGACGGCGGAGGAGCTGCGTGCGCTGCTCAGTGGGGACGAGCCGGACATCGCCAAGCAGGTTGAACTGCTCGCCGAAGCCGCCAGCCTCGATGCGATCGGGGACGAGGACCCGGTGCTCGCGGTGTCCAACACGCTGTGGGCGTGGGACAAGTTGCGGGTCAACGAGGACTTCGGCGCCGACCTGGCTGGCTGGCCGGGCGCGAAGCTGGCGCACGCGCCGTTCGTGAGCGACCCGGAGGGTGCGCGGGAGGCCATCAACGCCGACGTCGCGCGGACCACCAGGGACCTGATCACCGAGCTGGTTCCCGAGGGCGCGGTCACGGTGGACACCGTGGCGAGCCTGGTCAACGCCCTGTACCTGAAGGCGGCGTGGCGCAACCCGTTCGCCGCCGCACAGACCACCGATGAGGTGTTCCACGCGCCAGGTGGTGACCGCACGGTGCCGATGATGCGGCAGGTGGAGCAGTTCGGATATGCCGCTGCTGGCGGCTGGCGCGCGGCGGTGCTGCCCGCCACGGGTGGGGTGCAGGCGGTGGTGCTGCTGCCGGACGCCGCGTCGTCCGGGGGCGCTTCGGGCTCCGTCGGGACCATCGCCACGCCTGAGGCCGCTGGTACCTCACTGGCCCACGCCGAGGCCACACTCGACGCCGACACGCTGGCCGGGCTGCTCGACGCGGTGCGCACGCGGCGGGTGTCGCTGCGGCTGCCGCGCGTCGACGTCGGCATGAACGTCTCCCTGACAAGGGCGCTCGGCGAGCTGGGCGTGTCGGAGCTGTTCACCTCGGCCGCGGACCTCAGCGGGCTCTCGGACGACCCGAGGCTGATGGTGTCCGACGCGCTGCACGAATCCGTGCTCAAGCTGGACGAGGACGGCCTCGAAGGCGCCGCCGCCACCGCGATGATGATCCGTATGACGTCGGTCATCGTGGCGGAACCGGTGTCGTTCGTCGTCGACCGCCCGTTCCTGCTGCTGATCCGGCACGCCACTACCGGTGCGGTCTACTTCCTGGCGCGCGTGACCGACCCGTCCTGACCCCTGTGTCGTGTCCCTCGTTCCCGACGCCGTGTTCGTCACTCGGGACGTCGTGTCCCCCGTTCCGGACGCCGTGTTCGTCGCTCGGGACGTCGTATGCCCTGCTGTCACACCGGAGCACGCCGTCTCGTCGTAGCAGTGACAGACACCGACGAGAGAGAAGGAGTGCGCCATGCCGCGCATCCCCGCAGTGGCCACGACCGACGCCAACTGGCTGACCAAGCTCAGCTACCGCTTAGCACGCAAGCGGTTCGGGGCAGTGCCGGAGCCCGTCGCCGTCGCTGCCCACCACCGCAAGCTGATGGTCGCTGGCGGCGTCCACGAGCTGCTCGTCGAACGCGCCAGCCGGGTGCTGCCTGCGAACGTCCGCGAACTCGCCGTCTACCGTGCGGCGGTGCGGGTGGGCTGTGAGTGGTGCATCGACTTCGGCACCATGCTGCAGCGCCTGCAGGGCCTCGACATCGACCGGCTCAAGCACATCGAAGACTACGCCGACTCGCCGTACACCCACGCCGAGCGGGTGGCGATCGCCTACGCCGACGCCATGACGACGACGCCGATCAGTGTGACGGACGAGCAGGTCGCCGAGCTGGAGGCGGAGTTCGGGCGGGATGGCGTCGTGGAGCTGACCTACCACATCGGACTGGAGAACATGCGCGGCAGGGTCAACAGCGCCCTCGGCGTGGCGGAGCAGGGCTTCACCTCCGGCGAGGCGTGTCGGGTCCCGCAACCCTGACGGCGTGTTGTGAATGGCGTCTTCACATCACATAGCGATGTAAAGACGCCCTTCACAACACCTCACTCCGCCAGCCGCACGATCATCTTCCCGGTGTTGTCGCCGCGGAGGACGCCGAGGAAGGCGTCCACGGCGTTGTCGAGGCCGTCGATGACGGTCTCGTCGGCCACGAGGTCGCCGTTGCGCAGCCACGGCCCGACCTCGCCGACCATGTCGCCGAAGCGGTCGTTGTGGTCGCGCACGATGAACCCGCGCAGCGTGAGTCGCTTGCCGATCGCCAGCCACAGGTTGCGCGGCCCCGGCGCGGGCGCGGTGGCGTTGTACTGGTTGATCGCCCCGCAGAGTGCCACCCTGCCGTACGTGTTCAGGTGCGTGATGGCCGCTTCCAGGTGTTCGCCGCCGACGTTGTCGAAGTAGACGTCGATGCCGTTCGGCGCCGCCTCGGCGAGCAGGTCGCTGACCTTGCCGTCGCGGTAGTTGAACGCGGCGTCGAACCCAGCCTTGTCGCGCACGTAGGCCACCTTCTCCGCCGATCCGGCGCTGCCGATCACCCGCTTGGCGCCCTTGAGCCGCGCGAGCTGGCCCGCCATGCTGCCGACCGCGCCTGCCGCGCCGGAGACGAACACCGTGTCGCCCTCGCGGAATCCGGCGACGTCGAGCAGCCCGGCGTAAGCGGTCAGCCCGGTCATGCCGAGCGCACCCAGATACAGCGACAACGGCAGGCCGGGGATCGGCTCAACGACGCGCGCCGTCTTCGCGGGGACCAGTGCGTGCTCGCGCCAGCCGAGGCCGTGCAGCACGGTGTCGCCAGGCTTGAACCTGTCCACAGTGGACTCGATGACCTCACCGACCGCGCCACCGTCCAACGGCTCGCCGATCTGGAACGGCGGCACGTACGACTTGACGTCGTTCATCCTCGGCCGCATGTACGGATCGACCGACATGAACAGGTTGCGCACCAGCAGTTGGCCATCGGACGGTGTGGGCAGTTCGGTGTCGGTCAGCGTGAAGTTCGCCGGTTCGGGCCAGCCGGACGGTCGGGAGGCGAGGCGGATCTCACGGGTCGTGGTCATGGCGTTCCCTTTCGTGCGCACGTCGCGCGTTGACGGCGTCGGTCAGCGTGGTGAGGCTGTCGCGCAGGGTGATGAGCTCGTCGGCGTCCAGAGATGCCGAGCCTGCCGCCCGCTCGGGGATGGCACCGGCCTGTTCGCGTAGTTCGTTCCCCTGCTCGGTGAGGTGCACGACGACGGATCGCTCGTCCGACTCGCTGCGTTTGCGCTCGATGACCCCGCGCGTCGTGAGGCGCTTGAGCATGGGGGAGAGCGTGCCGGAGTCGAGGTCGAGCGACTGGCCGAGCTCACGGACCGTGGTCGGCCCGTGCTCCCACAGCACCAGCAGCACCAGGTACTGCGGGTAGGTGAGGTCCAGCTCGTCGAGCAGCGGGCGGTACAGCTGCGTGAGCGCGCGCGACGCCCGGTACAGCGCGAAGCAGACCTGCTTGTTCAGATCCAGCTCACCACCCTGGGTCATGCGACCCATGGTGGCGCACAATTCAGTTGTGCACAACCGATAGCGCGGCGGGTCACACCGGCAGCAGTCCCGCCGTGCGGAGCTTGTCCGGGTTGGCCTGGTCGTAGATCGCCCAGATCTTGCCGTCGCGGAGCGCGATCGTCTGCAGGTGCGCGTCGAGCGCGCGGTAGGAGTCGTCGCCGGGCGCTGGCGGGATGAAGGCGGCCAGGTCACCGTTGGCGAGCAGCGGGACTGAGCGGGTGAGCGCCTCGGGTTCGTACAGGCGGATGAGGCCGAACAGGAACCGCACGATCTTGTCGCGGCCTGCCATCAGCCGTACCGCGGTGCGCGCCTTGCCATTGGCGTCGCCGATCAGCACGACGTCTGGATGCAGCAGTTCTGTCACGGCGGCGAGGTCGCCTGCCAGTAGTGCCGCGGTGAAGCGCTCCAGCACCTGGCGCTGCTCGTCCAGCGACGCGCGCGGCGGCGGGTCGGCATCGGCGAGGTGTTTGCGCCCGCGCGAGGCGTGCTGGCGCGCGGCCGCGGGCGTGCAGCCGAGGATGTCGGCGATATCGCGGAATGGGACATCGAAGGCGTCGTGCAGCACGAAGGCGACGCGCTGCTCGGGGGAGAGGTGGTCCAGCACGATCATCGCCGCCATGCGGACGTCGTCATCGCGGACGACGACGTCGAGCGGATCGTCGCGGGGCGGTGCGCCGAGCGGGGTGACGATCGGCTCCGGCAGCCACTGGCCGACGTAGGACTCCCGCCGAACCGCAGCCGAGCGGAGCCGGTCGAGGCAGAGCCGCCCGACGACGGTCGTCAGCCACGCGGGTAGGTCGTTGATCTCGGCGCGTTTGACGTCGTCTAGCGCGGACAGCCGCAGCCACGCCTCCTGCACGGCGTCCTCGGCGTCCGCGCGCGTCCCGGTGAGCCGGTAGGCGACGGCGATCAGCTGACCGCGCAGCGCGGCGAACTCCTGGGCGAGGTCATCGAGCATGAGTCCGAGTGTGCCGCACCGACGCCGGGTAACTGGCCGTTATATCGACTTGAGTATGTGGCTCAATCGGCGAACTCAAGTGGGTACGTCCATACCTTCAGTCGGGCTGCGATGTGGGGCACGTCCAATTGGCCTTCGGCCACGTCGACCATCAGTGCGACGAGTTCGCCCTGCTCAGCCGACAGCCCATAGCCGTTGACGAGGTAGAACATCGCGGTGGCCGCCAGCGCGGTCCGTTTGTTGCCGTCAAGAAACGGATGATTGCGCGCCAGGCTATGCAGTAGGGCTGCGGCCTTCACGTCCAGCGTCGGGAACGCATTCTGGCCGAAAACCGAGGCCTGTGGCCGCATCAACGCGGAGTCGAGCAATCCGAAGTCCCGCAGCGCATCGGTGCCAACGAAGTGCGCATTGACATGCAACACTTCGGTTGGCTGTCAGATAGATCGTCACTTACAGATCCTTCAACTTGTCCAGCGCGACAGCATGGTCGGTGAGGACACGCTCGAATGCAGCGCGCATTGTCTCCTCGCGGCCGTGCTGTTGCAGGTAGTCAGCCACTGCCCGCTTCACGGTGTCGTTGACCGAAGCGTTGTTGAGGAATGCGTAGGTCCGCAACGCATCGGCCATCTCGACCGGGAGACGGACAGTCAAAGCTGTCGTTTCAGTCATCTCGGTGTCCTTTCCGGGTCGTGACACCATGATGTCATGACGTCAAAGCTATGTCGATGCGTAGAGAAGCACAATCACCAGGATCTGTAGAACCGTGCGGACTGATTAGTTGCGCGCTACCGATCGAGCCACGCTCGACAGCCCGCCAGTCCGAAACCGAGACGGGACGAACACACCGGCGTCGCCTTACTCCGGCTCGACGAACAGCGCCGCCATAGGGCACGCGTCGACACCCTCCTGCGCGACGTCCTCCTTGCCGGCTGGTACCTCGCGACCCTGGCCGACCTCGCTGTAGCCCTCGTCGTCGAGCGGGAACAGTTCGGGGTCGACCTCGAAGCAGGAGCCGTTCCCCGCGCACTGGTCGTTGTCCACACTGATCTTCATCGGCACTCCTCGCGGTGGGCAGAAGTAAGGTATGTGTCGAAACTGTAGACACCAAACGCTCTCGTGTCCACCATAGGGCGCGCTGGAACGGTGTGCGCGTCACCCCGACGTGGCGTGACACTAGACTCGGGGCCGTGGCAGGGCTGATCCGGGAAAGCGACATCGCGCAGGTCCGTGAGCGCAATCGGATCGACGACATCGTCGGCGAGTACATCGCGCTCAGGCGCGCTGGCGGGGGAGCGATGAAGGGGCTCTGCCCATTTCACGACGAGAAGACGCCGTCGCTGAACGTGCGGCCCACTCATGGCACCTTCCACTGCTTCGGCTGTGGCGAGGGCGGCGACGTGATCAAGTTCATCATGCGCATCGAGCACCTCGGCTTCGTCGAGTCGGTGCAGCGGTTGGCCGACCGGGTGGGCTACACCCTCACGTTTACCGGTGGCGGCACCAGCGTGCAGCGCGACAGGGGCAGCCGCACCCGGCTGATCGAGGCCAACCGCGCCGCGCAGGAGTTCTACGCCGAGCAACTGCTCACCGAACCCGCCCGGCCCGCGCGCGATTTCCTCAAGGAACGCGGGTTTGACCAGGTCGCCGCGCAGCGCTTCGGCTGCGGCTATGCGCCTGACGGCTGGGACACCCTCACCAAGCACCTGCTCAGTAAGGGCTTCGAGATCAACGAGCTCTACAAGGCGCAGCTCGCCAAGGAAGGCAGCAGGGGCAAGCCGATCGACCGCTTCCACCGCAGGCTGTTGTGGCCGATCAAGGATCTCGCCGGGGACGTCGTCGGCTTTGGTGCGCGCAGGCTCTACGACGACGACCCGATCCAGGCCAAGTACCTCAACACCAGCGACAGCCCCATCTACAGCAAGTCGCGGGTGCTGTTCGGGCTCGACCTGGCCAAGCGGGAGATCGCCAAGCGGCATCAGGTGGTCGTCGTCGAGGGCTACACCGACGTCATGGCCATGCACGCCGCCGCAGTGCCCACGGCGGTAGCGTCGTCCGGCACGGCATTCGGCAGTGACCACATGGCGGTGCTGCGGCGGCTGATGATGGACGACGACACCTTCCGGGGCGAGGTCATCTTCACCTTCGACGGCGACGAGGCCGGGCAGAAGGCCGCGCTCAAGGCGTTCGAGGGCGACCAGACGTTCGCCGGGCAGACCTACATCGCCATCGCGCCGGAGGGCATGGACCCGTGCGAGCTGCGGCTGGCCAAGGGCGACACGGCCGTGCGGGACCTGGTCGCGCGCCGCATCCCGCTGTTCGAGTTCGCCATCAAGACGATGCTGCGCTCCTACGACCTCGACTCGGTCGACGGCCAGGTCGCCGCGCTGAAGGACACCGTGCCGCTGGTGGCGCGGATCAAGGACGAGGCCAAGCGCGACGGCTACGCCGTCAAACTGGCGTTCTGGACCGGCTGGCAGGACGAGTCAATGGTGGTGCGCCGCGTCCGAGAGACGGCGGGCAGCGGCGCCAAGGCCCCGCGCCGCGCCCCCGCGCAACGTGCCGAGGGCGCAGACGACGTCTCGCGCCCCGCGCCCCGCGATCCTGGCCTGCGCGCGCAGCGGGAGGTGCTCAAGGCGGCGTTGCAGGAGCCCGCGCTCGCTGGCCCCGCCTACGACGCGCTGCCCGAGGAAGCTTTCACTCACCCGGCGTACGTCGCGGTGCACCAGGCGGTGCTCGCGGCGGGCGGCACGGCGTCCGGACTGGCGGGACCGGCGTTGCTGGATGCGGCTACCGAGCAGGCCAAGCCGGGCACGGTGCGCACGGTGCTGTCCGAGTTGGCGGTCGAACCGTTGCACGCGCGCGGCGATGTCGACGCCGACTACGTCTCCACCGAGCTGGCCGTGGTGCAGGAGAGCCTCGTCGGACGGCAGATCGCCGAGGTCAAGTCGAAGCTGCAGCGGGTGTCGCCGGTGGAGGACGGCGACGAGTACCGCAGGCTGTTCGGCGATCTGGTTGCGCTGGAGCAGTACCGCAAGGCGTTGCGGGAGCAGGCCGTCGGAGGCTTCAGCTGATGCTGGGATGGTTGCGGCGGTTGGTCGGCGACGAGACGCCGGATGGCTTCGTCGGCACGCTGGCCGACGACGAGTACGTCCTCGCCGCCGCGACCGCCGAGCAGGGTCACCTGGTCGCCACCCGGTTCGGGTTGTGGCTGCCGGAGCCCGGCGGTGCCCGGCGGGTTGGCTGGCACCTGATCAGCAAGGCGACCTGGGACGACGACGTGCTGACCGTCATCGAAGCCGAGGAGACCGGCCGTGCGGGGGAGTCGACGTTGATCGCTGATCTGCTCGCCAAGCGGTTCACGCTGCGAAGCCCCGGCAAGCTCCCTACCGTGGTGCGGGAACGGGTGAGCGAGTCGATCCGCGCCCGGTATTGCAAGGAACTGCCCGGCGGTGCGGCGTGGTTTGTTCAGCGCAGTATCCCCGGTTCGAAGGACGAGGTGTTGCAGGTGCGGCCGGAGCCGGGCGTCGACGAGCAGATCGTCGCCGAGATCGCCCGTGAGGCGGCCGAACAGCTCCGTGGCGAGGCGTGATGAGGTGGGATCCCGAGGCGTACCTCGGCTATGCGGACCTGCGGTCCCGGCCGTTCTTCGAGCTGATCGTGCGCATCGACGAACGGTCCCCGCGCCGGGTCGCCGATCTCGGCTGTGGCCCGGGGCACCTCACCCAGGCGCTGTCGCAGCGCTGGCCGTCCGCCGCGCTGGAAGCGTGGGACTCCTCCGAAGACATGGTGCGCGACGCGCAGGCGCGCGGCATCGACGCCCGGCTCGGCGACGTCCGTGACTGGGCGCCGAAGCCCGACACCGACGTCGTCGTCTGCAACGCCGTGCTGCACTGGGTGCCCGGCCACACCGACTTGCTGCGGGAGTGGGTGCACGCCCTGGAGCCGGGTGCGTGGCTGGCGGTGGCGATGCCCCGCAACGTCGACCAGCCGTCACACGCCCTGGTGCGGGACCTAGCGAACGGGCCACAGTGGCGAGATGCCCTCGCCGAGATCGCCGCGCCTGCTACCGACGTCCTGGACGCGGTGTCCTACGCGGCGCTGTTCGCTGATCTCGGGTGCGAGATCGACGCATGGGAGACGATCTACACCCAGCGGCTCACCGGGGAGGATCCGGTGCTGGAGTGGCTCACCGGCACGACGCTGCGGCCGGTGAAGGCCGCGCTCGACGACGAGGCGTGGCAGCGGTTCCGCGACGAGCTGGCGCCCCGGCTACGGTCGGCGTACCCGCAGCGGGACGATGGGACGACGCTGTTCCCGTTCCGTCGGGTGTTCGCCGTCGCGCGCGTGCGGTAAGCCGTGCGTGGGGCCCTGCCTCGCCTCTGGGTGTCGGGGTCACACCGCGGTCGTCAGGCGTTCTCAGGACTGTCGTTGGGGCTGCCGCTGCGGCGGAGTCTCGTACTTCTGGGCGAACGGGACTTTCTCGCCGATCTTGGCCCTGGCGACGCCTGCCGCGCCCTGCACGGCCGGGTGGTCGGCCACCTTGCGGTAGGTGCGCACGATCTGCTCGTAACGACTGCGCCCCGCACGTGAACCGAGCACGTACCCAACGGCCGCGCCCAGCAGAAACTTCACCATGCCGCCTCCTCGTCGTTGACCTGCCGCTACCTATTGTCTCCCAGAACCGGCGTGGTGTCCCGGCGGCCAGCTACGCAGGGCCCCGTGCGGGCGGAGATGATGATGTATGTATAGTCAGTACCCGCAGCGCGCGACGCGCAAGGCAGTCCCTCGTAGCTCAATTGGCAGAGCATTCGGCTGTTAACCGAAGGGTTGCTGGTTCGAGTCCAGCCGGGGGAGCACCAGCCCAGGTCACAGGCCTGGGCTTTCGTTGTATCTGGGGCCGAATCCGGTGAATTCTCCACAAACCCTCCACTTTCAGCCGGTCTCCTCGTCACCGAACATGCCCTCCAGCGCTTCACGGGATGCCGCGTTGCCCTCCCGCTTACGCCGGTAATGCTGCTCCACGATCTTGACCGTGTTACCGAGCTGATCGGCAATCGCTGTGGTCGGAAGATCGGCCTCATCCAGCACCGTCGCCACCGTCTTGCGCCACACGTGCGAGGTCACCCAGTCATACCCGCAGGCATCCATGGCCTCGCGAATGCGATGCATCACGTTCGACGGGTCCGACCAGCCATCCCTCCAGCTCGGAAAGAGCGGACCGCCACCAGAGGCGAGCTTGCGACGTCGCCACATCGGCGACGACCACTCTGGGACGCCGAGCAGCAGACCCTCACCGTTGCCCTTGCGGTTGGGCATGCGTACAAGACCCTGCCCCGGTTCACGCACGAGGTGGTGACCGATCAGGACCTGCTCCGACGCCGCGATCACTTCCTCACCATCCATCGCCAGCAGCTCACCGAGCCGAACGCCGGTTGCAAGCATGCCGCGTACGAGGTCGGGCAGGTCCACCCAGACGCGAGCGCGCTTGCCCTTCGACCGGCCGAGCTTGTCTGTTTGGCGATCAGTCGCGAGCTGTTCGAGCTGCGCGATCAGGTCGACGCGCTGTTCCAGGGTCAGCGCCTTCACTTCGCGTGTTTCGCCCCGCGTGAGCCGAGCGGTGGACTTCGCCGGGTTCACCTGCATCGCACCGTTGCGCACCGCGTACGCACAAATGCCGGAGAGCACCGCGCGAATGGACTTCGCGGTGTCGTAGGACTGATCACGACCGCGTTGCACCAAGTTGTTGCACGGTCCCGTTAGTACCTCGCGTGCTTGCAGTTCACCCAAGGCGGGTTTCACCCAGTTCTTCACGTAACCCGCGTACAGGCGCGGCGTACTGGACGACCGGCCCGAGAGTCGGTACTCCCGCCGCAGTTCCTCCAACCACAGGTCAGCGATCCGCGCGAACCGAGTGTCGCCGGAAATCTCGCCACCCTGGGCTTCGTCGGCCAACACCTTGAGTCGTTCCTTCAGCCGATGAACGGCCGCCGTCTTGGTCGGGCCGGTCCGCTCGACGCGCTTCAGTGAGCCGCTGGGCATCCGGAATCGTGTCTCCGCACGCCAGGTGTCACGCCCCGGTATCGGCTTGACGTTGATCTCGCCGTAGGTGCCTACGGGCGTCGGTGGTCTAGGCATGATCTACTTCTTCCTTACGTCAGAGATCTTCAAACCACGCAATGACGTCATCAGGCTGATACCGCACGTATCGGCCGACTCGTTTGCCCCGAGGGCCGTAACCCGGCGAGCGCCAGTCGTAGAGCGTCTTGACCGGCACGCCGAGGTAGTCGGCGACGTCATCGATCGTCCAGAGCTTGGTCATCGTCGTTGTCCCTCCCTTCTCAGCTCGCCAGGGCGTGTTCAATTTCTTCGCGGGCGGTTTGGCGTCGCTCGCGTGCCATGGCGGCGCTGGTGTTGGCGAGGGCGGCGTCTCCGGTGGTGAGCCAGCCCGCGCCGTCAAAGGTCCAGATGAGGGTGACGGCGGCGTCGTCGCCGTCCTGGTCGTCGTCACGCGCGGGCGTATCTGGCGGCGGCTCAATGGGTTCGCCGCGTTGGTAGGCGCGTCGGACGGCGCGGAGCGCGCCCAGGGTGGTGGAGTAGCGGCGGCTTTTGGTGGAGAAGTGCCCGCCGAAGCCGAGCATGTGCGCCCACTTGCAGAGCTTGCCCCACGAGCCGTCCCACTCCTCGCGATCGCGAGCACTCGTGATGTAGAAGGGGCGGCGGCCGAGGCTCCAGCAGGCCTGCAGCTGCCTGCTCTGGTGCGTGTCGTGTTCGGTGAGCCGAATGATGTCGATCTCGGAGAGTCGCCGTGAGGTGTGCCCGGCTTCTTCGGTGGCTTTGGTGGCGTACTTGGCCAAGTAGCCGGCCACGGCGTCGGTGGTCAGCGTGCCGGCGTCATCGACATCGGAGGGCTGTAGATGGACGGGGCGGATGTCGAGCTGTTGGCCCCAGGCAATGTCCCAGCCCTGCCGGTTGTGCGGGTGTGGCCGCGTGGTGAACGAGGTGGTGCGGGCGGCGTCCTCGATGTAGGCCCGCAGCAGTTCTGGGGTGATCGCGGCATCCGGCGTGATGATGCTCTCAGGCTCACTGGGATCGTAGCCGTCGAGGCGGATCAGGGCGTGGAAGTGCACGACCCCGCGCCGCTGGTATTCGGCGACCTTGGCGTAGGAGAGCCGGACGTGTGGCACACGACGCCGGGACTTCTCGCCATTTTCCCAGGAGTAGAGGCCGCGTTCGATGGCGGCAGCGCGAAGCGCGCGGTTGAGCGCAATGGTGGTGCGTCGCCATAGCTCGGCGGCGTGGAGGTTCCAGACGGCCTGGTGCTGGTAGTCGTAGCAGTCCCGGCACAGCGGCTCCCCGACACGAGGATCGTCGGCGTCGTGGCGGTGCCAGCAGGCGAGGATCTTGCCGTGTTCGCACACCTCGAGGTGGCGACGTACCCGACAGGGCTTGACGCGGCCGTTCCTCGTGATGCTGCGCGAGTGGACCGGCCCGAAGGTGGGTGCGGTGAGGGTGACGAAGAAGCACGGATGCTCGGTCACCGTGTCGGGGACGCCCTTGCCGCCGAGAAGTCCGGCTTTGACGAGCTGGTAGGTGTCAGCCCGGTAGGTCTCGGCGCAGGCGGGGCAGACGGGGGCGCGCCGGTTCTTGCAGGCGACGTAGAACCGCCCATCGGGCATCTCGTCCGAGACCCGGTGCAGCTCCGACGAGCGGCCATCGGCCGAGTGCCACTCGGCGTCGAGGCGCAGCCGGATCGGGTGGGAGCAGGCGGCAGCGGGGGCGACATGGGCGAGCCACGCCGAGTAGCCGGGCCGACGAGCACGCTTAACGAGCGTCGGGTCAACCGCCCCCCGCGTGATAACGCGGGTGGTGTGGGGTTTCTCGGCAACGGCACCCGCCCCCAGCATCGGAGGCGTAATGCTGGGGGTGAGTGTCGCGGTCGAGCTACCCATCAAGCGACCCCGCACAGTTCGTCCGGAGCCAGGGTGGGCATGCCCTGCACGTAGTCGTGCAGGTAGTCCCACGAATCGAGTAGCCCGAGGGTGAACCGGCAGGGCTCGCACACCCGGTTGGTACGCGGCAGTTCGACCGGGCCGATTTCGCCACACTGGCGACAGGTGCGCCGAGCGAGCAGCGCCTTACCCAATGCGCGTCGTTTGGCGTCGGTCATCGGCCGAACGGGTTTCGCCCGCTCGATGAGGAACAGTTCCGCGAATACCTGTGTGTGCGCGGGACGGTAGCGGAAATACAGCAGTGCTACCGGGTTTTGCCCGCCGGGCCGAAGCCCCATGGTCCGTAGCTGGCGACGGGTAGCCAGCTTGTCGCGCGGAGCGATCCCGTACGACAGCAGAATCACACCGTCCTGAGTGCCGCGAGTGTATTCCTGCCATTCCGACCACGGCACGGGCCGCAATTCCCACGGATATTGACGACGACCCATCATCGGTCACCGCCCTGCATCATCATGAGGTCGTTCATGATTCGACCGCCACTCCGTGGCCATCGATCGTTGCGACACGCCCATCAAGGTGAATGGTGTAGCGATTTACCTCCGGGTGATAAGTGGGTTTCGTGTCGAGTTTGGCGAACTCCTTACTGTTGGAGCGGTAGGCCCACACAGTCGCGGAAATCGCATCCCCGGTGTCATGGGTGCGCATCCAATCAATCAGGTATTCGGTGAAACAACCGACACGAATCGATTCGTCACCGTCTATGGTGGCGATCCACACGTATTGTTGGGTGGTCATTAGAGACAGTCCTCTCCCGTTGCGAGAATTCAAAATAGGGTTACGAAATGCCGCTAGGCGGCGTTCCTGGTACGGATTTCTTGGGCGTGTTCGACTAGCGCGTAAATGTGCGCGTCGGTCAAATACGCGGATTTCATGCGACGCGGGGTGTCACCCTCGGCGAGGAGGTAGCCGACGCCGCGTTCGTTCGGGCCGATGGTGGCCGCGTTGTAGCCCAATGAGGACCAGCCCCGGCCGAGGATGATGTCCGACGAGCTGTCGGTGGTGCAGCGGAACGCCAGCCGGTAGCCGAACAGGTCCCGGAGGCTGGTGGGGATGATGTCCGCCGAGGGCCGCTGGGTGGCGGCGACGACGATGACACCGGCCGCGCGACCCCGAGCTACCAGGTCCCGCAGCAGCCGCACGAACTGCTCTTGCTGCTCTTTGCTGCCCATGGTGGCCGAGAACAGCGCCAACTCGTCGATGACGAGCATAATCACATCAATCGGATCGGTGGCCTCGATCTTGCGACGACGTACCCGCTCCAACTCGGCGTAGCGCCGATCCATCTCGGACTGGAGGTGTTCCAGCACCGTCAAGGCGTAGTCGATGTCGGGTCCGACGAAGACGTCGGCGACCTCGCGCCACAGGCCCAACTCGACCTGTTTCCCGTCCAGCAGCCACAACGACACGTCGGGGGACAGTGCCCCGTGAGCGACAACGTTGTTCAGCGTGCCGGACTTGCCAGCGCCGGGTTCCCCGCCAAGAATGATCTGGCGGTAGATCAGCTCGATATCGGCGCGGTAGCCGTCCTCGTACACGCCGAGATGTACCGGATCGAAGATCGACAAACCGGCCACGGACACGCTGTCGCGCCGGATTTTCCTGCGTAGCAACATGATCAGTTCACCTCAATCGGAAGCTCACCGGTGGTGATCAGGCATCCGGTGCCCCAGCAGCCGGGGCACGAGCGGTAGCCGGTGTGGTTTCGGCCGAGGCCCGCGCAGTGCGGGCAATCGATAAACAGCGGGGTGTTAGTCGATGTAGTCACTGACGTCCTCCCCTCCGACCATCACCGCAGGCCGCGACTCCACATCGGACGCGGTAGGCTTCGCAGCAGCGGTTTTCGCGGGTTTCTTGCTGCGCACACCCGCGCTCGCGGCGGGTTCACTAGACACCGGTTGCGGTATAACGGTGGCCGCCGTGATCGGCTCCGAGCCCTCCACCAAGGTGGTGTCGGCACCGCTGGTGAACACGGTCAGCGGCGAGTCAATCGCCTTCTTCTTGGCCAGCGGGTTACGCCGCACGATGTCCACCGCGACCAGGGTGGACAGCCGCTGAGCTCGATGCAGCCGAGCTTCCCGGGCGTAGCAGGCCGGGGCGATGTAGCTCAGCACCGACTCGATGTCATCGGCGGATGATCCGGCGCGGATCCAGACCCAGACGCGTTCACCGGTCTTGGTGGGGCGTGCCCACAGCAGGAACGGCAGCGCGCCGTCCAGATTCATGGTGCGAATCTTGGCGTTCCGCAGACAGGTGCGGATGCGGTGCCGATCCAGCACACACCAGCAACGCGCCACCACAACCCGGCGCGACCACGGGATCGCCATCACGACGACGATCGGGCCGACCACGGCCAGGGTGAGCAGCCACCGGTCATCGGTGGGCAACCACATCAGGTAGACGACCAGGACGACCGTCAGGGCGAGTTCGGCCCGCCACCGGATCAGCATCCCGGTAATCGCGACAGGCCAGGACTGTTTCGGTGTCTCCCACACCTGCATCACATCGGCGCGACCAGCATGACGGGTCCGCGCACTACGAGTAGACTTAGCCATGACTCTTTGCCCTCCCAGGCAGAGTTGAAGAAGAGAGGCACAGGGCCGGACCGAGAGCCGCCAAGCAATCCAGCCCGGCTCCTGTGTCCTCTCGTTGTTGTTGATCAATCGCTGTCGCGGTACAGGAACCGGAACAGCATCAGCATCAGGCGAACGTGATCATCGCCGCTCAGCTTCGGATAGCCGTGCTCGTACAGCACGGTGCTCACGTCGAACATCAAACCGTTGGTGAAGCGCGGATCAGAGTCCTCGTTCATCGGCTTGACCGGATACTCTCGCTTGCGCTCAGACATCAGCTGTCAGTCCACATGCGCGGCAGGTCAGGACGCGGAGGCCGTCGAACTCGACTTCGACGCCGTGTGCGGCTTGATGTCGGTAGCGCGGTAGGCAACGCCGTTGCGGCCGTTCTGTGCCCAGGGAATCGCCTGCAACTCAGTCGGGATGACAAGGGAACCCACCGTGACCTTCGGCGGCTGAGTAGACGCCACGGTCACGTTGATTACCTCAGCCCCGCCGTCGTCCACGGCGACCAGCTGCACAGACCACATAGGAACGTTGGTGTTGCGCTCCACCCGCTGCACACCGTTCTGATCAGTCTTCGGCTGCACCTCACGACCCACCGTGAACTGAACACCAGCCGTATCAATCAGCAACTTCATCCGAACTGCCCTCCCAGGCATCTCGTTGATTTCCAAGGCCCCGTTCATCGGGACAACTACATGAGACACCCGCAAGGCGGATTTGCCAGAACGTCGAAATTCATACCCGATCGGCGCATATGTATGGCATGCATATGACCTGTTCAGCGTCGTTTGTATTCGTTAGACTTGTATATGCAGGCAGCTCGGGAGGTGTGCTAATGGGGACGGACATCCAACGCAACAGCGACACAAACACCACACCGCAGTTACCTGCGGACTTCTGGGAACAGCTGGAGGTTCAGCAGGCATGCCGTGAACAGCACTTCGGACGTCTCCTAAAGGCCTACCGAGAGTTACAGGACCCTGTGATCAAGCAGTCCGAACTAGCTGAAATGTTGTCTCTGACTCAAGGTCAAATAAGCCGAATCGAGCGCGGTACTAAGAAGAACATAACTTTCTGGATACAGTGAGCGTTTCGCGACGGAATTCGC
>WHUD01000087.1 GCA_009377385.1 Actinophytocola sp. | reverse complement strand
ACGAGCGAACGCCAGTGGGGGAGACTGTGCAGGCTTTGCCGCCGCGCACCACGCGAAGGAGTTGACGTGACCGCAGCACCACACCAGGTCGAGACCGCAGCAGGTGACAACGACGTTCTCGCCGTCGCCCGCGAGCAGGTGCTCGAACGCGGCGTCGGTCTCAGCCAGGAGCAGGTGCTCGAGGTGCTGCGGCTGCCGGGCGACCAGTTGCAGGACCTGCTTGCGCTCGCCCACGACGTCCGGATGCGCTGGTGCGGCCCCGAGGTGGAGGTCGAGGGCATCGTCAGCGTCAAGACCGGTGGCTGCCCGGAAGACTGCCACTTCTGCTCGCAGTCGGGGCTGTTCCCGACGCCGGTGCGCGCCGCGTGGCTGGACATCCCCGGCATGGTGAAAGCGGCGCGGGAGACCGCAGAAACCGGCGCGACCGAGTTCTGCATCGTCGCCGCAGTGCGCGGGCCGGACAAGCGGCTGATGTCGCAGGTGCGCGAGGGTATCAAGGCCATCCGCGAGGACGGCAACGACATCCAGATCGCCTGCTCGCTCGGCATGCTCACCCAGGAGCAGGTCGACGAGCTGGTCGAGATGGGCGTGCACCGCTACAACCACAACCTGGAGACCGCGCGGTCCAACTTCCCCAACGTGGTCACCACCCATTCGTGGGAAGAGCGTTGGGACACCCTCCAGATGGTCAAGGACGCGGGCATGGAGGTCTGCTGCGGCGGCATCGTCGGCATGGGAGAGACCGACGAGCAGCGTGCCGAGTTCGCGGTGCAGCTCGCCGAGCTCGAGCCGCACGAGGTGCCGATGAACTTCCTCATCCCGCAGCAGGGCACCCCGTACGAGCACTACGAGACCATCGAGGGGCCGGACGCGCTGCGCATCGTGGCGGCGTTCCGGCTGGCCATGCCGCGCACCATGCTGCGCTTCGCGGGCGGCAGGGAGCTGACGCTGGGCGACCTCGGCGCAGAGCAGGGCATGCTCGGCGGGATCAACGCCATCATCGTCGGCAACTACCTGACCAACCTCGGCAGGCCAGCGCAGGCCGACCTGGATATGCTCGACGACCTCAAGATGCCCATCAAGGCGTTGTCGGACACGATCTAAGCTTTCGGTCATGAGGACTGCTTGCAGGCCATCGCACACCATGCTGGTCGGGCTTGCCGCGCGCGATGAGGCGGCGTCATGACAGCGCTGTATTGCGTTCACTGCGGCAAGCCGCTCGCCGAGGCCGACCACGCGCGGTGCGCCGCGCCGCAGACCACGCTGGAACCGCCGCGTTACTGCGCGCAGTGCGCCCGCAGGATGATCGTGCAGGTCACGCCGAGCGGGTGGACGGCGCGCTGCAGCCGACACGGGGAGACCACCTCCCGTGAGGACTCGGCGACGGCACGCTAGCCTGCTGGGGTAGCACATACCAAGGAGACCGGAAGCAGGGCGACTGGCGCACTCGCTTGATCGGCCAGTCAGGCTTGCTTTCGGTCGGATTGGTATCTACCAGCACGGCAAACGTTGAAGGCAGTTGAAGGCAGGAGTGCCGCGTGGTCCTGATGCTCCAGCGAGAGCGGCCCAAGGTCGTCATTAAGGCCGACCTGTTGCCCTCGGTGACGGTGGCCTCGACGATCGGCATGGCTGGGATCCCCATCGGCTGGCTGTGGGCGCAGCTCGCGCCGCCGAGGCAGGCCGTCATCACCAGCGACGGCAAGCCGACCCCGGTCGACATGGAGAGCTGGCACTCGTTCGACGCGCTGGTGATCTTCGCGCTGCTGCTGCTCGGGGCTGGGCTGGTCCTCGGCACGCTGACGTGGCTGTTGCGGGAACGCCGGGGTCCGGTGGTCATGCTCGCCGCCGTCGCCGGGTCGCTGCTGTCCGGCTGGCTCGGGATGTTGATGGGCAGGGCGTTCCTCGGCGACGAGTACGCAGTCAGCGGGCGGCCCAAGATCGGCGACGTCATCACGCTCGCCCCGGAGATCAGCTCGTCGTGGGTGATCATCATGCAGCCGCTCGCCGTCGCGCTGGTGTACGCGGTTCTCGCCGCATGGAACGGCCGTGACGACCTCGGTCGCCGGTTGGCGTAGGTTCCCGTGCGGTTTGGTTAGTTGAGCTTGGCCGCTGTCGTGATGTCGTCCAGCTCGTCGTGCGGCACGGGCACGGCGCGCAACGCCGACAGGAAGCCCGCCTCGCGCGAGAGCAGCCCGGTGACGAGACGCAGCCGTTGCAGCGGGTCGGTCGCTGCGAGCAGCGCCTGCTGTTCCGCCAGCGGGAGCAGGCAGTCGGCGGCGAGCAGGTAGGCCAGGTCGGCCACAGCGGTCGACGCATCAGGCCGGGACCAATCGCCGTCCTGCCAGGCCGCGTCGCAGTAGCGTTCGTGGGCTGCCCGCGCCGCCTCGGCGAGCGTCCGCGCCGTTGTCCCGTCCGGGTCGAGCGTGCGCTCATCCGGCAGCAACTCGACGTCGCCCATCAGGTACGGCGTCTGGCTCGGCGTCAGCTCGTGCAGCAGGAACCGCCTCGATCCGGTGGTGACGACGTCGAACCCGCCGCTGCTGGTGGCGCTGACCTCGCGCAGCCGTGCCGTGCACCCGACCGGGTGCAGCTGCGCGATCCCGTCGACGTCGCTGACCACGGCGTTGCGAATCGCGATGACGCCGAACTCGCGATCCGGAACGACGCCGCGCACGAGGTCATCGATGAGCTGCCGGTAGCGCGGTTCGAAGATGTGCAGCGGTAGGTGCACCCCCGGTAGCAGGACCGTGTGCAGCGGAAACAGCGGGAGCTGTTCCGGGGGCCGGTCGGAAGGGCTGTCGGCGGGCACGCGCTTACGCTACGTCGGATCGAGCGGCTTCGCTGGGCGGTCGTGTCCCCCGCTCACGACGCCGTGTCCCCCGCTCACGACGTCGTGTTCCTCGTTCCGGACGTCGTGTTCCTCACTTCACCCCTGGCGGGCGGAGTACCGCGAACGGGTCAGTCACCTGCATGGTGGTGTCGGTGAAGGTGTACATCGCCGCGGGACGTCCTCCCGAGCGGCCCGGCGGGACAGTGGTGCCGGTCGGCTTGAGCACGCCTCGCCGGGAGAGCACCCGCTGGAGGTTGGTGGCCGACACCTTGTGGCCCAACGCGGCGGAGTAGATGTCGCGTAGCGCGGAGAGGGTGAACTCGTCTGGCGCCAGCGCGAACCCGATGTTGGTGTAGCTCAACTTGGAGCGCAGCCGATCGCGAGCGCGCAGCACGATCGCCTTGTGGTCGAAGGCGGTGCGGGGGAGCGTGTCGACGTCGTGCCACGCGGTGTCCTCGGGGACGACCGGGTCGGCATCGTTGGGCACAAGCCCCAGGAACGCGGTGGCGACGACGCGTGGTCCCGGCACCCGACCCGGCGCGCTGAACACCGCGAGCTGCTCGACGTGGCGCAGCTCGCGGATGTCGACCTTCTCGGCGAGCTGCCTGCGAATGGACGTCTCGACGTCTTCGTCGGCGCGCAACCTACCGCCGGGTAACGACCAGCGCCCGATGTGCGGATCGAGGGCGCGCCGCCACAGCAGCACCCGGAGTGTGTCCGATCGCACGTGCAGTACCGCGCACAGAACCTCGTGTGCCAATGGGGCTCGGGTGTTAATATGGCTGTGCACGTTTTCGATCCTAAGGCGAAAACCGAGGGTCACGCAACACAGGGAGTAGTCATGACCGAGACGCTGACGGACACGGCCCCTGACCTCACGCCGTACGGTGGCGTCGACGCGGACGCTGCATGGGTGGACGAGGTGCGTCGCCTCGCACGGGAGCGCGACGCCGTCCTGCTCGCGCACAACTACCAGCTGCCGGAGATCCAGGAGATCGCCGACCACACCGGTGACTCGCTCGCGCTGTCCCGGATCGCCGCCGAGTCGGAAGCGTCGACCATTGTGTTCTGCGGCGTGCACTTCATGGCCGAGACAGCCAAGATCCTCAGCCCTGACAAGACTGTGCTCATCCCCGATGCGCGCGCGGGCTGCTCGCTTGCCGACTCGCTCACCGCCGAGCAGTTGCGGGAGTGGAAGGCGCAGTACCCCGGCGCCGTCGTCGTGTCCTACGTGAACACCACGGCCGACGTGAAGGCCGAGACTGACATCTGCTGCACCTCGTCCAACGCCGTCGACGTGGTCGCCTCCATCCCCGCTGACCAGGAGGTTCTGTTTGCGCCGGACCAGTTCCTCGGCGCACACGTCAAGCGCGAGACCGGCAGGGAGAACCTGCACATCTGGGCGGGTGAGTGCCATGTGCACGCCGGTATCAACGGCCCCGAGTTGGCCGAGCGGGCCGCCGCCAACCCGGACGCTGACCTGTTCATCCACCCGGAATGCGGCTGCGCCACGTCGGCGCTCTACCTGGCGGGCGAGGGCACCGTGCCCTCGGAGAAGGTCAAGATCCTGTCCACCGGCGACATGGTGAAGCAGGCGCGGTCGACCAACGCCAGCTCAGTGCTGGTGGCGACCGAGATCGGCATGCTCCACCAACTGCGCAAGGCCGCGCCGGAGATCGACTTCGCCGCCGTGAACGACCGCGCGTCGTGCCGGTACATGAAGATGATCACGCCCGCCGCATTGCTGCGGTCGCTGCGGGAGGGGGCCGACGAGGTTCACGTCGACCCTGACGTCGCCAAGCGCGCTCGCGCGTCGGTGGAGCGGATGATCGCGATCGGTCAGCCTGGCGGTGGCGAATGACCACCGTTGGTGACGAAGTAGGTGACCCAGGGGCGAAAACTTCGGTGTCGCCTGGCTGGGAGGCGACCGCCGACCTTGTCGTCGTCGGCACGGGTGTCGCCGGGCTGACGGCTGCGTTGCGGGCGCGCGAGCTTGGGTTGTCGGTGCTCGTGGTGACCAAGGCCGAGGTCACCGACAGCAACACCCGCTGGGCACAGGGCGGCGTCGCCGTGGTCGACCTCGCGACCGGTGACTCCGTCGCGGACCACGTCGCGGACACCCTCGCGGCGGGCGGCGGACTGTGCGAGGAGGACGTCGTCCGCTACATCGTGGCGGGCGGACCTGCCGCGGTCGCCCGGTTGCGCGCGCGTGGTACGACGTTCGACCGGGCCGACGACGGCTCGTTGGCACGCACTCGCGAGGGCGGCCACAGCGCCTTCCGCGTGATCCACGCGGGCGGCGACGCCACCGGCGCCGAGGTGGAGCGCGCGCTCGCCGCCGACGTCGGCAGGCAGCGGGTCCCGGTACTGGAACGCCACATAGCGGTGGACACGCTCCGCACGCCGTCCGGCGGCGTGGGCGGGCTGCTGCTGCTCGACCGGGACGGCGCGCGCTGCGTGGTGCGCGCCCGAGCGGTCCTGCTGGCCACCGGCGGTTTCGGGCAGCTCTACCAGGCGACGTCCAACCCGGAGATCGCCACCGGCGACGGCCTCGCGCTCGCGCTGCGGGCCGGTGCGGTGGCCGCCGACCTGGAGTTCGTGCAGTTCCACCCGACCGTGCTGTACACGCCCGGAGCTCGCGGCCGGTGTCCGCTGGTGACCGAGGCGGTGCGTGGCGAGGGCGCCGTGCTGGTGGACGCCACCGGCGCGCGGGTGATGCCGGGCGTGCATCCACTGGGTGACCTCGCGCCCCGGGACGTCGTCTCCGCCGCGATCACTCGCCGGATGGCCGCTACGGGCGGTGACCACGTATACCTCGACGCCACCGGCATCGACGGCTTCGCGCGGCGGTTCCCCACCGTGCACGCGGCGTGCGCGCGGGTGAGTGTCGATCCGGCACAGGAACCCATTCCGGTGACACCGGCCGCGCACTTCGCCTGCGGAGGCGTCGCGACGTCACCCGAAGGGCGCACCGGTGTGCCCGGGCTGTACGCAGCTGGGGAGGTTGCCCGCACCGGACTACACGGCGCGAACCGGCTCGCTTCCAACAGCCTGCTGGAGGGACTCGTCGTGGGTGAGCGGGCCGCCGAGGCCGTCGCGATGGACCTCGCGGCGGGCGAGCTGGCGCCGCTGGGTCGCGCCGTGCCTCGTGCGGTTGTCGCCCCGATCGCGGATCGGGAGTTGGTGCAGCGGCTGATGAGCCGCCACGCCGCGATCGGCAGGGACGCCGATGGCCTGTCCGGGGCAGCCGCCCGGATCGCCGCCGTCCGCCAGGATCGTGCGTTGGACAGCCACCGGGCCGTCGAGGACGCGGCGCTGACGCTGCTTGCCGACGCGCTGCTCGTCGCGGCGGCCGAACGCACGGAGTCGCGCGGCTGCCACGTGCGCACCGACTTCGCCGAGCGCGACGACGTCCGCTGGCAGCGCAGCCTGCCGGTGCGGTTGGATGCCACGGGCACGCCAGCCGTACTCGCCCCCGCATTGGCGAGCGGTGCGGCGTGAGCGGCCTGGCCGAGCGCACCACGGCGTTGCTCCGCGTCGTCGGGCTCGACGTCGACGACGTGCTGCGCGTGGTCCGGACCGCGCTCGACGAGGACCTGCGGTACGGGCCAGACGCCACCACGACCGCGACGGTGCCCGCCGACGCCCGCGCCGTCGCGGAGCTGCGTCTCCGGACGGCCGGCGTGCTGGCGGGAGCCCCGGTGGCGCTGGCGGTGTTCGACCTGGTGCTCGGTGCGGCCTACGACGTTCTCGACGTGCGGGCCGACGGTGCGTCGCTCGCCGTGGGGGAGCCCGCGTTGGTGGTGCGTGGTCCGGTGCGGGGGCTGCTGACGGCGGAGCGGACAGAGCTGAACCTGCTGTGTCACCTGTCCGGTGTCGCGACGGCCACAGCGGCGTGGGTCGCGGCCGTCGATGGCACCGGCTGTGCGATCCGCGACTCCCGCAAGACGCTGCCCGGACTGCGCCTGCTGGAGAAGTACGCGGTCCGCGCCGGTGGCGGGGTCAATCACCGGATGGGGCTCGGCGACGCGGTGCTGATCAAGGACAATCACGTCGTCGCGGCGGGCTCGGTGCGAGCCGCCCTGGGTGCGGCCCGGGAGCACGCGCCGTCACTGGCGTGCGAGGTGGAGGTCGACACGCTGGAGCAGCTGGACGAGGCGCTGGCGGCGGGCGCGGACGAGATCCTGCTGGACAACTTCGTGCCCTCGGACTGCGCCGAGGCGGTCCGGCGCCGCGACGCCGTGTCGCCGAAGACGCGCCTCGAGGCGTCCGGCGGCCTGCGCCTCGACGTCGCCCGGACGTACGCGGAGACCGGCGTGGACTACCTCGCCGTCGGCGCGCTGACCCACTCGTCCCCGGCCCTGGACATCGGCATGGATCTCCGCACGGAGAACACCTGACAGGCGGCCCCGTGCGTCGTGTCCCCCGTTCCCGACGGCGTGTCCCCCGTTCCCGACGGCGTGTCCCCCGTTCCTGACGCCGTGTGCGTCGTTCCCGACGGCGTGTTGCCTACTCGGAGTGGAAGCTCGCAGGCGCTGACGTAGGGCTCAGCACACCGGAAGTCGGGACTCGCACCGCCAGAACGCGGAACTCGCCGCACCGCCAGAACGTGTAACTCGCGCCGCTCACGGTGCAACTCGCGCCGCTCACGGTGCGACTCGCCCCACCGGACGGTGCGACTCGCGCTCAGCCCACCGGACGCCGGTTGGCCAGCGCGCCGGTGGCGCGGCGGGACTTCTCCGCCAGTTCCGGGTCCGCGTAGACCACCAGGGTGTCGGGGCCAGCGTCGAGTCCTGCGCGGACCCGGCCGAACGGATCGGCCACCAGCGAGTACCCGACTCCGGTCGGGTTGCGCAGCACCTTCTCGTCGGTGATGCCGCTCGCGGTTGGGTCCGCCTGGTCGCAGCCGAACACCCAGCTGCCCGAGTCCAGTGCACGGGCACGCACTAGCAGCTCCCACTGCTCCCGCTTGCCCTCACCTGCGCCCCACGACGCCGGCAGCACAACCACCGAAGCGCCCGCATCGGCCAGCGCCTGGAACAGCGCTGGAAACCGCACGTCGTAGCAGGTGGCGACGCCGATCGTGACGTCGTCGACGGTGACCGTCACGACCTTCTCGCCCGGTGCCACGGTGCGGGACTCGAAGAACCCGAACGCGTCGTAGAGGTGGATCTTGTCGTAGCCGAGGTGGTGACCGCGACCGGTGATCAGCAGCGTGTTGTGCACGCGCTCGTCGTCCGCCGGGGTGAACATCCCCGCGACCACCAGCACCCCGGCGCGTTCCGCGATCGCCGCGACCTCTGACGCCCACGGCCCGTCCAGCGGCTCCGCGATCCGGCGCAGTGGCGTGCCGAAGCGCGCCATCATCGCCTCGGGAAACACCACGACGGACGCACCGGCGTCCGCCGCCCGCTCGACACCGGAGCGCACCAACTCCAGGTTCTCGGCTGGATCCGGGGTCGACGTCACCTGACACAGTGCGACGTGGGGCATAGCTCACCTCCTGCCATGCAGTATGCCCGTCAGGCCGCCCCGTACCCTTAGGGCATGCTCAACCGCACCGACCTGCGAACCCGCGTTCCTTCCGCCGCCGAGCTGCGCGCCACGCTGCCGCGCGCCGACGTCGACGTGGACGCGGCGGTGCATCAGGTGCGCCCGCTCGTGGAGGACGTCCGCGACCGCGGGGTCGAGGCCGCGCTGGACTACACCGAGCGCTTCGACAAGGTACGCCCGAAGACCGTGCGGGTGCCACAGGCCGAGCTTGACGCCGCTCTCGCCGACCTGGCCCCGGACGTCCGGGCCGCGCTGGAGGAGGCCATCACCCGCGCCCGCGCCGTGCACGCCGACCAGCGTCGCCCTGACGTCACCACCACCGTCACCGACGGCGGTACGGTCACCGAGCGGTGGGTACCGGTCGGCCGCGTCGGGCTGTACGCGCCGGGCGGGCTGGCGGTGTACCCGTCCAGTGTCGTGATGAACGTCGTCCCCGCGCAGGCAGCGGGGGTCAGCTCGCTGGTCGTCTGCTCGCCGCCGCAGGCCGAGTTCGGCGGCAAGCCGCACCCAACGACGTTGGCCGCCGCCGCGCTGCTGGGCGTCGACGAGGTGTGGGCCGTCGGGGGCGCGCAGGCCGTCGCGCTGCTCGCCTACGGTGGCACCGACACCGACGGCGCCGACCTGGCGCCGGTCGACATGGTGACCGGTCCGGGCAACATCTACCTCACCGCGGCCAAGCGGATGCTGCGCGGGCTCATCGGCATCGACTCCGAGGCCGGGCCGACCGAGATCGCCATCCTCGCTGACGACACCGCCGATCCCGCGCACGTCGCCGCCGACCTGATCAGCCAGGCTGAGCACGACCCGATGGCCGCGAGCGTGCTGGTGACGACGTCCGAACGCCTCGCCAACGACGTCGACGCCGAACTGGAGCGCCGGGTCGCCGCCACCAAGCACACCGAGCGGGTCGCCACCGCGCTGCGAGGGGCGCAGTCCGGCACCGTGCTGGTCGCCAGCGTCGACGACGGCATCCGGGTCGTGGACGCCTATGCCGCCGAGCACCTGGAGATCCAGACCGCCGACGCCAGCGCCGTCGCCGCCAGGGTGCGCAACGCGGGGGCGATCTTTGTCGGCCCGTACGCCCCGGTCTCGCTCGGCGACTACTGCGCTGGGTCCAACCACGTGTTGCCCACCGGCGGCTACGCGCGGCACTCCGGCGGGCTGTCGGTGCAGACGTTCCTGCGGGGCATCCACGTCGTCGACTACTCGCAGGACGCGCTGCGCGCGGTCGCCGACAAGGTGGTCACGCTCGCCAACGCCGAGGACCTGCCCGCCCACGGCGAGGCCGTGCAGGCCCGGTTCGGCGGTGAGGTGCGTTGATGGACGACGTCACGCTGGACGACCTGCCGCTGGCCGAGGCGCTGCGCGGCAAGACGCCGTACGGCGCGCCGCAGCTCGACGTCGCGGTGCGGCTCAACACCAACGAGAACCCGTACCCGCCGCCGCCCGAGCTTGTCGCCGACGTCGCCGCTGCCACCGAGCGGGCCGCGCGGGAGCTGCACCGCTACCCGGACCGGGACGCCGTTGACCTGCGCACCGACCTCGCCGCCTACCTGAGCAGGGCCACCGGGGTGCCGCTGACCACCCGCAACGTCTGGGCCGCCAACGGCTCCAACGAGGTGCTGCAGCAACTGTTGCAGGCCTTCGGCGGTCCGGGCAAGAGTGCGCTGGGCTTCGAGCCGTCGTACTCGATGCACCCGATCATCGCATCGGGTACCCGCACCGAGTGGATCCCCGCGCCGCGCCGGGCCGACTTCACCCTGGACGCCGAGGCGGCCGCCGAGGCGATCGGGCGGCACGACCCGGACGTCGTGTTCGTGACGAGCCCGAACAATCCGACCGGCTGCTCGATCCCGCTGGCGGATTTGCGCACGGTCCTGGATGCGGCGCGCGGCATCGTGATCGTCGATGAGGCGTATGCGGAGTTCTCCCGGCAGCCGAGCGCGGTGGAGCTGCTGGCGGAGTTCCCGGCGACGCTGATCGTTTCGCGGACCATGAGCAAGGCGTTCGCCTTCGCGGGCGGCAGGCTCGGCTACCTGGCCGCCGCGCCCGCCGTCGTGGATGCGCTACAGCTGGTGCGGCTGCCGTACCACCTGTCGGCGCTCACCCAGGCGGCCGCGCGGGCCTCGCTGGCGCACGGCGAGCAGACGCTGGCCTCGGTGGGGTCGCTGGTGTCCGAACGCGACCGAGTGGTGACCGCCTTGCGGGACATGGGTTTCCAGCCGGTGGACAGCGATGCCAACTTCGTCCTGTTCGGACGGTTCGAGGACGCGCCGGCCGCGTGGCGCTCCTATGTAGACGCTGGTGTACTGATCAGGGACGTCGGCATCCTCGGCCACCTGCGGGTGACCATCGGGACTCCTGAGGAGAACGACGCGTTCCTGGCCGCGAGCAAGGCCCTTGCGGTGTCTGACCTGCTCTAACACTGGTTTTCTGCATCGGTTCTCCTCCTCTGTTCCGGCTATGTTCCGTCTGACACGGCGCGCGGGCGGAACAGGCGACGGTCGATCGCCTGCCGTGCCCGCTCGTGCGAGTCGGGCTGCAGGTGCCCGTACACCCGCAGCGTGAACGCTGGGTCCCGGTGGCCAAGCATGTCCGCGAGCGACGTGATCGTGGTGCCCTCCGCGAGCCGCAGCGCGGCGAAGTAATGCCGGAGCGCGTGACGACCGTCCCGATGCGTCGTCGCGTACACCGAACCCTTCGGCGTCATCTCCGGCGCCGGGATCACCCCGGCAACGACGAGGGCAGGCTTCTAGTTGTGATCGAGCGTTTTCGGCCGCAGGTGCTGGCCGCTGTCGGGGTGGGTGAACAACAGCCGATAGGTGCGTAGCTCGCCGGTCGGCTTCTCCCACGGCAGCGTCGCCTCAGACAGCCGGTACTTCGCCATGTGCACCCGGATCGACTCTGTGGTCAGGTTGGACATCGGCACGACACGCTCGGCGTTGTTCTTCGGCCGGGCGAATACCCACGTCTTGCCGAGCGCCTTGATCTGCCGGCGCACATAGATCAGCTGAGCCTCGCTGTCGACGTCGTCCTCGGCGAGCGCGTACAGCTCGCCC
Organism: Actinophytocola sp.; assembly: GCA_009377385.1. Lineage (GTDB taxonomy): Bacteria > Actinomycetota > Actinomycetes > Mycobacteriales > Pseudonocardiaceae > Haloechinothrix_A. The sequence goes on along the minus strand of WHUD01000087.1, from coordinate 7,982 downwards.
TCCCACTGGCCGCAGGTGGCGCCGACGAGAGGGAGGCAGCGCAACGGATCCGGGTGAGCGTCGATGAGCCGCCATACCGTGTCGTCCGACCACACGGTGACCTTCTCGCTGACCGGGTTGCTGACGCTGATGATCTTCGAGCGTGCCGGATTGGTCCGCTGCAGGGGGTGGTCAACGTGCCCCAGCTCGGCAAGGGCCGACACGACCTCAGAATCCACGACAAGCACGGCGTCCACCCCGTGGGGCACCTGCAGATCACCTGACCTGGCTCCTCCGGTCGGAACACCCCTCGCAACATGCCGACGCCCCCGCTCTACGGAGCGGGGGCGCTTTTCGCATGTCCAGCTTTCACCGCTCGGACACGTAGTCGCACACGTCGCAGGTCGCGGTCCGCTCTATCAGCTCGCCGTCCTGGTCGCGGATGGTGACCGCCGTGTGCTGCGTGTTCTCGGCGCACAAGTCGCAGCGCAACACGTCGCTGCCGAGGCCGATGTTGACGCTGTCCACCAGCTACTTCTCACGCAGTGCGGGATGTTCGATGCCCCACCGTTTCAGGGCGGACGCGATGAAGTCGGCGCCGATCTCGTTCGCGGCTTCCCGGTTGCCCTGTGCGGGCAGATCGTCGGGCTCGGGCTCGACGACTCGCCCGGCCTCGGCGGCTGAGTGTTTCCAGTGGCTGCCGCACCCGTTGGGGCAGGGCCAGTCGATCTGCCGCATCTCCCGGCCGTCCGGGCTGGGCTGCTGCCAAGACATCGTGCCGGTGCCCTGGCAGAGCCTGCAGTCCTCACTTGGCTGGGACTTGACCGAGTCCGCCGCACGTCGGGCAGGCGGCTCGCTTTCCGTCGGGTCCGGCATCTTGCAGTCCTGATCCGTGGTAGGTTGGGCACTCTTCCATCTTCATCCTGGTGACTCCTCTCCAGATCCGCCAGCGGGAACGCGCGATCGGCGGACTCAGCGGTGGCCCAAGATGGCTGCTGTCCATGGCTTTCCGGACCGGCCGGGCTTCGGCGGCGGCAGGGGCCGTCGAGGCGCTGGCCGCGCCAGCCAGTGCGCCACGGGAAGCATCACGGCGAGCACGAGCAGCGGAATCACCACGACCCAGATCACAGGAAATGCCTCACACCGCTAGCTACTTGTCATGCTTGTCCTTACAAGTTGACGCGGTTGCATGGGGTGTCAGGGAGGTCAAGACAAGTTCACTACGATGGACGAATGGTGGATCACGCGAGCGGCATCCCGGCTTACCGCCAGGTCGCGGCCGATCTCCGCGACCAGATCACCCGCGGCGACCTCCCGCCCGGCGCCCGCATTCCCAGCGAGCACCAGCTCGCCGAACGCCACCACGTCAGCAGACCGACCGTCCGCGAAGCCATCGCGCTCCTGCGCGCCGAGGGCCTGGTCGTCGCCGAACGCGGCCGAGGTGTGTTCGTCCGCTCCCAGCGAACAGTCCAGCGCCTCGCCCGCAACCGCCTGTCCCGCGCCGCCCGGCAGCGCGACGAGGGCGCGTTCAAGGGCGACGCCGCAGCCGGCGGCTGGACACCCTCGACCACGGTCAAGGTCTACTTCGAGTCCGCCGACCCCGCCACCGCGACCCTCCTCGACGTCGACGAGGGCACCGAGGTGTGCGTGCGCGACCGCGTCATGCGCGCCGATGGCATCCCCGTTCAGCTCGCCACCTCCCGCCTGCCACGCGACATCACCCGCGACACCGCCATCGAGCAGACCGACACCGGACCCGGCGGGCTGTACGCGCGACTGGAGGACGCCGAGCACACGCTCGACCACTTCGTCGAGACGGTCTCGGCGCGCATGGCCACCCACGTCGAGCAGGCCGCGCTGCAGCTACCCGAAGGCACCCCGGTCATCGCCCTCACACGCGTCGCCTACGACACCGACGGGCGCGCACTGGAGGTCAACGCGATAACCATGTCCGCCGACCGCTACGAGCTCGTCTACGAACTCCCCGCCGACTGAGCTTGTCTTTTAACCCTGGGCGGGTGCGCGGGGACCCCGGTTGATCATGGAAGCGGCCCTTGGTTGATCATGCTTCTTGCCACAGGAGCAAGATCAACAACAAAGGGCCGCGGTGAGTAGTGTGCACGATGGCGAGCGCGTCGACGCGTTCGGGGATCTGGCCGGGTTTCGTCAGGAGTTCTACCGGTGCCTGCCCCAGCGGGCGGACGCGCTGTTCGAGCTGACCGATGCCGTCTTGTGCGCCGAGGGTCCGGTCACGACACTGGTCGGCCTGTCACTGGCGGCGAGCACCGGCGAGGCCACGGCGCTCTGTATGACGGGCTGGCGTGCGGGCAGATCGATGTCGGCAGGCTGCGACGCAGCGTGGCGGGTCTGCCGCTGCCGCGCGACCGTCACGGGCGGATCGTGCTGGCCGTCGATGTCAGCCCGTGGCTGCGCCCGGACGCGGCGACCTGCCCGGACCGGTCGTTTGCCATGTGTATGGGCGCGGCAAGGGTTCCGCGCAGATGATCCCGGGCTGGCCGTACTCGTTCGTGGCGGCGCTGGAGCCGGGCCGGACGTCGTGGACGGCGATCCTGGACGCCCGCAGGCTCGCTCCCTGTGACGATGCGACCGCGGTGACCGGCACCCAGGTGCGCGAGCTCATCGAGCGGCTGCAAGCGGCGGGGCAGCACAAGCCTGGTGACGCCGAGATTCTGGTGGTGTTCGACGCCGGTTACGACGTCACGCGGCTGGCGTTCCTGCTGGCCGACCTGCCCGTCGAACTGCTGGGCCGGGTGCGTTCGGATCGGATCTTTCGCTTCCCGCCTCCGCCTCGGGCGCCCGGCACTACCGGCCGCCCACCGAAACACGGCAAGGAGTTCAAGCTGGCCGATCCGACGACGCAGCCCGAGCCTGACGCGGTCACGGTCACCGACACCGACCGCTACGGCACCGCCCGGGCGTGCGCGTGGAACCGGCTGCACCCACGCTTGACCCACCGTGGCGCCTGGGCGGACCACGACGGAGCGCTGCCGCTCATCGACGGCAGCCTCATCCGCCTCACCGTGGATCGACTACCCGGCGATCGTGATCCGAAACCGGTCTGGCTATGGCACTCGCGCCCTGATGTCACACCGTCCGATGTGGACCAACTCTGGCGAGCGTTTCTCCGCCGGTTCGACCTGGAACACACCTTCCGATTCCTCAAACAAACCCTCGGCTGGACCCGACCCCGCATCCGCACCCCCGAACAAGGCGAGCGCTGGACCTGGCTCATCATGATCGCCCATACCCAACTCCGCCTAGCGCGTCACCTCACCGGCGACCTCCGCCGCCCCTGGGAAAAACCGGTCACCGAGCCCCGCCGGCTCACCCCGACCCGCGTCCGCAGAGGGTTTCGAAACCTCCGCCCGAAAACCTCCCTGCCAGCCCGTGCACCGAAACCCTCACATCCAGGACCGGGACGCCCACCCGGCTCCAAGAACAAGCAACGCGCCCGTCGACACGACGTCGGCAAGCACGCCACCACCCAACACGGCAAGGCCGATACAGGTTAAAAGACAAGCTGAGTCCCTGCATAGGAACTCCAGACGTGATCAGTTACCGACCTCACGCTCGCACAGCACGGTGTTGGCCGCGTATCGCATCACCGCTTTGTCGTTCTTCACGATCTGCCTGTCCTGCCGCTCGGTGATGCCGTCGATTGCGGTGAAGTTTCCGTCGATGAGTTCGGTGCCAAGTTCGACCTTGATCTTGACCAGTTTCTCCAGTCCGGCGATGTACTCCGCAGCTCCGTCGAGGGCGTCCTTGCAGGACTTCGGCATCGTGGCCGCCTCAACCTCGATTTCCTCGGTGACCGTTTGGGTGACGGTCTCCGGGGAAACTTCCGGCTTCGCCGCCGCCGACTCGCCGCTGTCGCCAAGGCCGATGGCGAGGCCGACGAAGAACAGCACCGGCAGGGCCAAGATCCACGGCCATCGCCGTCTCAGCTTCGGTGCAGGAGGCAGATGGTCAACATGCTCATGGGTGTTCTCGGACATGGTGGACTCCGTTCATTCGTATGTGATTGTGGATTCGTCCGTTAGGTGCTGTATGTGACGCCTGCTGAAGATGCGGCTTACTGCTGCGCCAACTCGTAGTAGGCGCGGTCGCCCAACTCGGTGCGCAGCACTTCGCGGATACGCCGATCGCCACGGAGCCGCGCAATCAGCGCGTCGGCACGTTCGTTGACCGCGTCGTCGTACCGGCGCGTCTCGGTGATGATCTGCGAACGCAGCTCGTGCAGCTCACGCAGCAGCGCGTCGATCGACTCGACCGCCGCCGCCGTAGCGGCACGGCGGGCGGCACCACCATCCGGTGCGTCGAGGTCTCGCGCCGACCAGTGGGCGTGCGCGACCGACAGGGTCGCGGCGTGGTTAAGGATGCGGGTGATGGCGTCGGGGGAGTTCATCGCGCACCCCCGGCGTGTTCCGTCTCTGTTCCGTGGGACAGTCCGATACGGCCAACAGCGGCCAACGGTCGCCAACCGATAAACTGCAGGTCAGTCCGTAACTGACGGCTATCGCCGCTGGTAGCGGATGTGGTGGGGCAGGAACGACGCGTTCCTGGCCGCGAGCAAGGAGGTCGCAGCGTGAGCCGGATCGGCAAGGTGGAGCGGACGACCAAGGAGTCGTCGATCACGGTCGAGGTCGACCTCGACGGCACCGGCCAGGTCGAGATCGACACCGGCGTCGCGTTCTACGACCACATGCTCACCGCGTTCGGCGTGCACGGCGCGCTGGACCTACGGGTGAACGCGACTGGCGACGTCCACATCGACGCCCACCACACCGTCGAGGACACCGCGATCGTGCTGGGCCAGGCGATCCGCGAGGCGCTTGGTGAGAAGCGGGGAATCCGGCGATTTGGCGACGCCTGGGTGCCGATGGACGAAACGCTGGCGCACGCCGCTATCGACGTCTCCGGCAGGCCGTACTGCGTGCAGCTCGGCGAGCCGGAGCGGTTCGAGTCATTCACGATCGGCGGCAACTACCCGTTCGTGCTGACCCGGCACGTGTTCGAATCGCTGTCGTTCCACGCGCAGGTAGCGCTGCACGTGCGGGTGGTGCACGGCCGGGACCCGCACCACATGGCCGAGGCGCAGTACAAGGCGGTCGCCAGGGCACTGCGGGCGGCGACCGAGCCGGACGAGCGGCTCGGCGGCATCCCGTCGACCAAGGGCGTGCTGTAGCTACGGTGCCGGTAGGTACCAGTCCGACCGAAAGTATGCCGAACCGGCGGTCACAGTGAATATGCCAGCTCGGCATACTTCCGGTCTTCTTGTTACGGCTTGTCGATCAGCACCACGTCGAAGTCGGTCCCCAGCGGCGCCCCCGGGCCGAACGGCGGCGGGAAGCCGAGGTCGAAGCGGGCGTTGACGAGCGCCAGCCTGCTGCCGAACTCGGCCACGGTCGTCGGCACCCGGAACAGGCCGTGGACGTCGGCGTCGGTGAGCGTGGCGACGACCTCGCCGCTGGCGAGATCCGGTGACAGCCGCACCTTGACCAGCGTCTCGGCGAAGTTCGAGACCACCCAGAGCACGCGGCCGTCTAGCAGGATGCCGTCCGGGCTGTCCGGCAGCGGCCCGCCCGGGACGGCGATCTCGTGGCTCACGCCGGTGGTGGGGTCGATTGTGAACGCGGCGGCGAGGCCGCTGTTCACCACGACGAGGGTCTTGCCGTCCGAGGTGGCGTCGATGCCGTTCAGCCCGAAGCCCACCACGGGGCTCGCCGGCCCGGACACCGGGATCGTCTGCGCCGCGCCGAGCGTGCCGTCACCGGCGATGGGCACCATGAACAGGCGCGGCGAGAAGGTGTCTGTGAAGTAGGCGGCGTCGCGCGTCACGACGACGTCGTTAATGAATGCGTCCCCGGGCGGGGCGAACTGGTACTCCGCGACGGTGCTGCCGTCCCGGGTGTCGTACACGATCCCCGTGCTGGTGCCAGCGCCCGCGACGAAGAGCCGGTGGTGGCGCTCGTCGACCTTCAGCCCGGCTGCCTGGCCTTCCGGTTCGTCGATGAACACCGCCCCGGCTCCGCTGCGCAGGTCGCCGCGGTAGATGTCGCCATCGTTGAGCGATCCGGCGTAGAACGTTGATCCGGTGCCGACCGCGATGCCCTCGGGCTGGAAGTCGTCGGGCAGCGGTATGGAGTCGGGGAACGGTGTGGCCGCCCCTGTGATGGCCAGCAGTGACGCGGCGAGGGCTGGAAGCAGCCAGTGGCGCAGGCGCATGGCGCTCGCCTCCCGAAGTCCGAGGGTCCTTGGCTGGAGTTCGGTCCCGTGCGTGCAGCCGTTACGCGATGGACACCGGGCACTGGCGATAGGCTGCTCCGCACGTCAGAGTCGAGTCGCCAGAGGAGCGTCGCCGTGCCATCCGAAGTCGTCATCGTCGGGCTGATCGCGCTCGCGGGATTCCTGCTTGGCGGGGTCTACACCACATGGAAGACGGCGAAGGGCATGGCGATAGTGCTGCTTGCCGCCGCCGTCCTCGCCGCGGGCGGCGCCGCGGTCTGGTGGTTCTCGCTGTAGGTTTCAGCGGTCAGAGGCTGAGGTGTAGGCGCAGCGCCTCGTCGAGTTGCTCCACCAGGGTGGGTGTCAAGCGCCCCTCATGCGTGCCGATGCGTCCCACGCTGAGCGATCTCACCTGCTCCGCCAGAGCCTTCGAATCGCGATCGAGCCCCACCTCGTCAGCAGGCAAGAGCACCTGAAACGGGTACACCCTGGCGATGTTTGAGGTCACGGGGACGACCGTGAGCACGCCATGCTGCGTGAGCGTGGCCGTAGTGTTGGCGCCGTCGTTGCTCACGATCACGACCGGCCGTCGCGTGTTGGCCTCTGAGCCACGGACGGGAGCAAGGTCGGCCATGTAGATGTCGCCACGAAGCATCTAGGACGCCAGACCATCGGCAGCCGTCGACTCCCAGGCATCGGCCTCGCCGGACTCCTTCCACTCGCGCCATGCGTCGGCGTACGCAGGCCCCAGCTGTGAGGCCGGAGCAGCTTCACGGCTCTGGTAAGGGCGGCTGACCGGGACCCGATGTGATGCTCGCGGCTGTAGCGATCGAGGAATTCGACATCTTCGTCCGACAGGCTCACGCTTACCTTCATACCCCGATACCACCAATGGTAGTATCTTAGTGGTATATCGGACCTGTAGCTCCTGGTGCTATAGCGGGCTACACTGCGTCCGTGAGAACCATTACGCAGCGCGAATTGCGCAATAACTCCGCAGCCGTCATGGACGCGGTTGAGGCGGGCAAGTCCTACCACATCACCCGCAACGGTGTTGAGATTGCTGAGCTGCGCCCGGTGTCCCGCAGGCGTCGGCTGACCGCCGAGGAGCTGGTCGAGCGACACCGGAAGTTGCCACGGGTCGACTACGACGTCATGCGGCAGGATGCCGATGAGTTCTTCGGCACCGAGGACCGTGTCGGTGACGAGGATGCGTGGGACCGTGCCCGAGGTTGAGCGACACGCATCAGGCGTCCTCGACACCTGTGTCTACATCGACCTCGACCAGCACGATCCGGCCACGTTGCCCGCCGTCCCGGAGATCACGGCGATCACGATGACGGAGCTGCATCAAGGCGTGGCGATGGCGAAAACCGCAGCGGCCCGAGCGGCGCGTACGGAGAAGCTGGGAGCGGCGGTGGTCGATTTCGACCCGTTGCCATTCGACGGCGAAGCCGCCGCTCGTTACGGCACACTGGTCGCCTTGACATTGGAAGCGAACCGCAATCCGCGCCCACGACGGATGGACTTGCTGATCGCCGCGATCGCATCCGCGCGCGGACTGCCGTTGTACACGTCGAACGCTGCCGACTTCGTCGGGTTGGGCGACGTCGTCGAGGTCGTCTCGCTCTGATCCGTGCTGTCGGCGTGACGCGGGCGTCGCGGTCCGGACGAGCCGCTAAATCCCGCCTTCGGAGACCGCCTTCAGCCTCGGGGCGCCGGGACCGTACTGCGCGAGCTGGTCCTCCTGGTTGAAC
>WHUD01000086.1 GCA_009377385.1 Actinophytocola sp. | reverse complement strand
GATGCCCTCGGCGTAGATCCGCCGGACGGCGGGCCAGTCGTCCGGCTCAAGCGCGCGCACCGTGACATCGGCAGGCAGGTCGTCCGGGCAGCACGGCCGCGGCCCGAGCAGCCCCATGACGGCGTCGGCGGCGTGGGGCAGGCCGGTGCAGCACGCCTCGTTGATCGTGACGATCGTGGCAGTGCCGCTCTTGTGGGTGCGGACGAACCCGACCTCGGCCAGCTTGCGCAGGTGAAACGAGCAGGTCGACTGGCTGGTGCCGAGGACATCGGTCAGCGCGCCGACCGTGATGCCCTTCTGGCTCGTCGCCACCGCGTGCAGCAGCCGCACCCGCACCGGTTCGGCCAAGCAGGCAAACCACTCGGCGTAGGTGTCCGCGTCTGTCTTCGGCAGGACTTGGGCTTGCGGCAAGGCGATCGGCATGCCGCCAGTGTATCGATCGAAATCGATGGTTGCTTGCATCGATGAACGTCGATAGAGTCGGTCTCGTTTTAATCGACAGAAATCGATAGAGGGAGTCGGTATGGACGGGTTGCCCGTTGTGGTTGTCGGTGCGGGGCCTGTGGGGCTCGCCGCTGCTGCTGAGCTGGCCGAGCGGGGAATCGAGCCGCTGGTGCTCGAGCGCGGTGAGCGGGCGGGCGCGGCGGTGACGCAGTGGCGCCACGTGCGGTTGTTCTCCCGGTGGGCGGAGCTGGTCGACCCTGCGGCGCGGCGGCTGCTTGCGTCGAACGGGTGGCGAAACCCGGACGACGACGCCTACCCGACCGGCGCGGACTGGGTCGAGCGGTACCTACGGCCGCTGGCCGACGCGCTGGGTGACCGGGTGCGGTTCGGCGCCGAGGTCGTCGGCGTGGCGCGGCGAGGCCGGGACCGCGTCGTGGACGCCGGACGCGACGCCGAGCCGCTGATGGTGCACATCAGGAGCGCATCGGGTACGGAGCTGCTGCCCGCCCGCGCGGTGATCGACGCATCCGGCACCTGGGCGACGTCCAACCCGCTCGGCGGCGACGGCCTGCCAGCGCCAGGCGAGGCCGCTGCGGCGGACCGGATCGCGTATCGCCTGCCCGAGCTGTCCGCGCCGGAGGTCCGCGCGCGGTACGCGGGTACGCACGTCGTCGTCGCAGGCAGCGGGCACTCGGCGTTGACCGCCCTTGTAGCCCTCGACGAACTCGCTCGGGAGCACCCCGGCACCCGGATCACCTGGCTGCTGCGGCGCGGGGGCATAGGGGGCACGTTCGGCGGCGGTGGCGCGGACCAACTCCCCGCGCGCGGTGCGCTAGGCCAGCGGGCCAAGGCCGCCGTCCACTCCGGACGGATCGACGTCGTCACCGGGTTCCGCACCGAACGCGTCGAGCCTGGCGCCCAGCTTGCCCTGGTGTCCACCGATGGCCACCGGATCGACGCGGTCGACGAGGTCATCGCGCTCACCGGGTTCCGGCCCGACCTGTCGTGGCTGTCCGAGGTCCGGCTTGAGCTCGACACGACGTTGCAGGCGCCGGTGGCGCTGGCGCCGTTGATCGACCCGAACGTGCACTCCTGCGGCACGGTGTACCCGCACGGCGTTCGGGAGCTGTCCCACCCGGAGCCGGGCGTGTACCTGGCTGGCATGAAGAGTTACGGCCGTGCGCCGACGTTCCTCGCGCTGACCGGATACGAGCAGGTGCGCAGCATCGCCGCCGCCCTCGCGGGGGACCGCGATTCCGCCGAGCGGGTGGAGTTGGTGCTGCCGGAGACCGGGGTGTGCGGCGGCTCCGGCCTCGCCGACGCGGCGCCAGCCGATGACGACGGCTGCTGCGGTACGCCGAGCGAGGCATCGCTGGCGGCGTCGACGGCGGGCTGAGCCGAGGGATGACCACCGAGACCGTCCCGGCGCACGACGTCCTGCCGCGTGCCGGACTGCGGCGCGTGCTGGTGACACCGTGCATCACCGAGATCACCAGTTGGGGTGTGCTCTTCTACGCCTTTCCGGTGCTGCTTGGCAGGATCGCCACGACGACTGGCTGGTCGGCAACGTCGATCACGGCCGCGCTGTCGGCCAGCCAGTTGGTGGCCGGTGTGGTGGGCATCCCCGTTGGCCGCTGGCTGGACCGCAACGGTCCACGTGCGGTGATGTTCGCTGGTGGCGGTCGCCTCGGTGGTCGCGATCGCGGCGGCACCGACGTTGCCGTGGTTCTTCGCGGCGTGGCTGATGATCACCATGGCGCTCGCGCCGTTCGTCGGTGCCTGGCTCGCCAGCCTGCTCGGCGGCTATGCGACCGCCTTCGTCGTGCTCGGCGTGGTCGCCGTTGCCGCCGCCGCGCTGTCGCTCACTACCGTCCGGTTATGACCCGACGGGCCGGGTGGGTGGCCGACGTACGAGGTCGCGATGGGCCGATCCGCCTGCTTGCCTCCGAGGTGGTCCCGGCACTGGTGCGTCCCTGACGACGTCCTGCTGCGAGGATGGTGCCGACGTAGTCAGCGCCAACCCGGGGGCGGTCCATGAGCGATGCCGCGACGTCTCGTGACGTCGTTCCGCTGCGCACTGCGGTGCGGACGTGGTTCCTGATCTCGCTGCAGACGTTCGGTGGTCCTGCAGGGCAGATCGCTGTCATGCAGCGCACGCTGGTCGACGAGAAGCGCTGGATCGGCCAGCAGCGGTTCCTGCACGCGCTCAACTACTGCATGCTGCTGCCAGGACCGGAAGCGCAGCAGCTCGCCACCTACGTGGGGTGGCTGCTGAACGGACGTCGTGGTGGCCTGATCGCTGGCACGCTGTTCGTGCTGCCCGGCGTGGTCGCCCTGCTTGCGCTGTCGGCGATCTACGTCGCGTATGGCGATACCACCGCCGTCACGGCCGTGTTCGCCGGGCTGGCCCCTGCCGTCGTCGCCATCGTCACGCAGGCCGTCGTCCGCGTCGGTATGCGGGCGTTGCACCATCCGGCGCTCGTGGCGTTGGCGTGCGCGGCGTTCGCCGCGCTGGCGTTGTTCGGCGTCCCGTTCCCGATCGTCGTTGCCGCGGCCGCAGGCGTCGGCTGGGCGCTAAGCCGCTTCGCTCCGCATGCCGTCGAGCGGCAGAAGGACGCCGGGGACGACGACGGCCCCGCGCCGCTGATCTCCGACGACGCGTTGCACCACGAGCGTCCGTCCGCGCGCCGCAACGTCTTTGTGCTCGGCGTCGGACTGCTGGTGTGGTCCCAGCCGGTCGTGGCCGTCGCGGTGTTCACCGGGGTGCACAGCACGTTCACCACGCAGGGCCTGTTCTTCTCTGGCACCGCGCTGGTCACCTTCGGCGGCGCGTACGCCGTCCTCGCGTTCGTCGCGCAACGTGCGGTCGAGGTCTACGGCTGGCTCTCGGCTGGCGACATGGTGCGCGGGCTCGCGCTCGCCGAGTCGACGCCGGGACCGCTGATCATGGTGGTGCAGTTCGTCGCGTTCCTCGGCGGCTACCACCACCCGGGCGGCCTCGATCCGTGGCTCGCCGGAGTGGTCGCCTCGCTGCTCACGACGTGGGTCACGTTTGTGCCGTGTTTCCTGTTCATCTTCCTCGGCGCGCCGTACGTGGAACAGCTCCGCCACAACACGACGCTGTCCGCCGCGCTCACCGGCATCACGGCCGCCGTCGTCGGCGTGATCGCCAACCTCGCGGTGTACTTCGCGACCCACACGTTGTTCACCGACACCACGCGGGTGGAGGCGGGGCCGCTGCGGATGACGTTGCCCGAGGTGGGCAGTGTGCAGCCGGTTGCGCTCGGCATCACGGTGATCGCGGTCGTGCTGGTGTTCGGTCTGAAGTGGACGATGCTTCGAGTGCTCGGGGTGTGCGCGGTGCTCGGTGTCGCCGCGGGGGCCGTCGGGCTGCCGGTGGGTTAGTACGTCGGCGTCAGGCGCGCCGGCGACTCGGCGCGGGACGCCGCCGAGCGCGCTGGCTCCACTGTGCAGGCGGTTGGGCAGTGGATACGTCGCGACCGGCTCAAGAACGTGCCGTTTCCCGAGCCGTACAGTTTCGTAGCCGGTGGCGTTTGGCTGTGGGGCGACGTGAACGAATGGCTGCGTGTCGGCAAGCACGCCGACGAGCAGCGCTACCCCGGCTGGATCGACGTCGCCGAGGTCAATACATGGTTGGCGACCCGGCAGGGCCTCGTTCGCACCCTCTGAGCTGCGGTAAACCCACACGATGGTGTGGGAGCCATACATGACCCGCCCCGCGAGTATGGGTTCTTGCGACGTGGAGCGGACACGCTCTGTCGTCGTAGTTTCACCGGCATGAATGCGGGCGATCTGTCGGGCCGAAGGGCCTTGGTCACCGGGGCCGCGAGCGGAATAGGGCGGGCTTGTGCGGTGCGGTTGGCCGAGGAGGGGGCGGCGGTGGTCGCCGTCGACCAGGACGCGGACGGCCTCGCCGAGCTGGCGACGTCCATCGACGTCGAGCGGGTAGTCGTCGACCTCTCCCGGCTCGACGACGTCGACCGGCTCGACCTCGCGATCGACATCGTGGTCAACAACGCCGGACTGCAGCACGTCGCGCCGATCCAGGACTTCCCGACGGACCGCTTCTCCTACATCCTGCGCGTCATGCTGGAAGCGCCGTTCCGCATCGTGCGCGGCGCGATCAACCACATGTACGCCACCGGCTGGGGCCGCATCGTCAACATCTCGAGCGTGCACGGCATGGTCGCCTCCCCGTACAAGGCCGCCTACGTCGCCGCGAAGCACGGCCTCGAAGGGCTCAACAAGGTGATCGCGCTTGAAGGCGCCGACCACGGCGTGACGTCGAACTGCGTCAACCCGGCTTACGTTCGCACCCCGCTTGTCGAAAGCCAGATCGCGTCACAGGCCGAGGCCCACGGCATCACAGAAGACGAGGTCATCGAGCGAATCATGCTGGAACGCGCCGCGCTGAAGCGCCTCATCGAACCGGACGAGGTCGCCGCCTTCGTCGCCTACCTCTGCTCCGACGCGGCGTCGTCGATCACCGGGTCGTCGATGCGAATGGACGGCGGCTGGACCGCCCACTGACAGTCGCGAAGAGGGGGCCGAACGCCATGGCGGCTGCGACAATCGGTGGCGTGTTCTGGAACGACTTCCTCCGGCTGCTCGCCCGTGACGCCGCCGCGGTCGAGTTCGAACGGCCGCTGCTCGCCGCACGGGCGCGCGGCGAGCCGCCCGAGGTGATCGAGGAACTTGAGGAGGGCAAGCACCTCGCGCTGCAGGTCCGCGAGTTGCTGGCAAGCCGACGTCGCAGGGAAGGCCATCTCACCGCGCTGTTCGAGACCGCTGGCGACCTGGCGCGGCTGTCCGGCCTCGACTCGGTGCTGAACGCGATCGTGCGCAGGGCGCGGCAGCTGCTCGGCACGGACATCGCGTACCTGACCATGCACGATCCGGAGCGCGGCGACACCTACATGCGGGTGACGGACGGCTCGACGTCGGCGGCGTTCCAGCAGCTCAGGCTGTCGCTTGGCGAGGGACTCGGCGGGCTGGTCGCGCAGACCGGGATGCCGTACTTCACGTCGAACTACATGAAAGACCCGCAGTTCAGGCACATCCACACCATTGACTCCGCCGTCGAGCAGGAGGGCCTCGTCTCCATCCTCGGCGTGCCGCTGCAGATCGGGTCGCGGGTGATCGGCGTACTGTTCGCGTCCAACCGCGCCGAGCGGCCGTTCACGCGGGAGGAGGTCGCGCTGCTCGGCTCGCTCGCCGCGCACGCGGCCGTCGCCATCGACCAGGCGCGGCTGCTCGAGGAAACCAGGGTCGCCCTCGACGAGCTGAACAGCGCCAACCGGCTGCTGCAGGAGCACAGCGAGGCCGTGGAACGCGCGGCTGCCGCCCACGACAAGATGGCGCAGCTGGTGCTGACCGGCGGCGGCGTCGCCGAGCTTGCCGTGAGCACCGTCGAGGTGATCGGCGGCTCGCTGCTCGTGCTTGACCAGCACGACCGGGAGCTGGCCAGCGTCGCCAGCCCTGACCCGATCGAGCCACAGTCGTTGCAGGGCGCGGTGGCGGCATCGCGGGCGAGCGGCCGATCCGTGCGGGAGCCGGGGCACTGGGTCGCCGCGGTCTCCGCGGGCACCGAACACCTCGGCGCGCTTGTGCTCAGCGGCAAATCCTCGCTTGAGGAGGCCGACCAGCGCATCCTTGAGCGCGCCGCTGTCGTCACCGCGCTGTTGCTGCTGGCACGGCGCTCCGGCGCGGAGGCGGAGAGCAGGGTCAGGGGCGAACTGCTCGACGACCTGCTGCGACGTGGCGACCTCGACCGCGCAGCGCTGGACGCGCTGACCGCGCGGGCCGACCGCCTCGGCGCCGACCTCGACGCGCCGTACTCGGTGTTCGTCGCCGACGTTGGTGACGCGGACCGGCAGCGCGCGATCCTGGCTGCGAACCACATCGCGCGCACTCGCTACGGCCTCGGCGGCAGCTTCGACGGCAAGATCGTGCTGCTGCTGCCAAGCGAGGAGCCGGGCAAGGAAGCGGCGGCGCTCGCGGCGGAGCTGGGGTTGACGCTGTCGGCAGAGGCGACGGTCGGCGGGGCAGGCCCCGCATGCGGCGCCGCCGATGTGGCATCCACCTACCGAGAGGCGCAGCGCTGTCTCGGCGCGCTACGCACGCTGGGCCGCACGGGTGAGGGCGCCAGCGCGGCCGAGGTCGGCTTCGTCGGCCTCGTGCTCAGCGACCAGCCGGACGTAGCGGGGTTCGTCACCGCGCAACTGGGGGCCATTGTGGACTACGACGACCGGCGCGGCACCGAGCTGATCAGCACACTGCGGACCTACTTCGCGTGCAACGGAAACCTCGCGAAAACGAAGGATGCGCTGCACGTCCACGTCAACACGGTCGCGCAACGGCTGGACCGGATCTCCCGGCTCATCGGCGACGACTGGCAGACGCCGGAGCGGATGCTCGAGCTCCAGCTGGCGTTGCGGCTGCACCAACTGCGGCTCGGCAAGCCCATGTGAAGGACATCCACACCTCATTCACGATTTATGTGTTCCGGCCCTATGTCGCCGAGGTTCGCCGGTTCCTAGTGTCATCGCCGTGATGAGCGCCACAGCTTCGCAGGCAGGCACCAACCCGGTGCTGCGCACCAGCGCGCTGTCGAAGGACTTCAACGGCTTCCTCGCCGTCAGCGACGTCGACCTCAGCGTCGCGCCCGGCACCGTGCACGCCCTCGTCGGGCCGAACGGGGCAGGCAAGACGACGCTGTTCAACCTGCTGACGGGGTTCCTCAAGCCGAGCAGCGGCACGATCACCATCGAAGGGCGCGACGTAACAGGGATGCGCCCCGAGCAGATCGCACAGCGCGGAGTCGCGCGGTCCTTCCAGATCGCCAGCCTCTTCGAGGAGCTGACCCTCGCCGAACACGTCGAACTAGCGCTGCAAGGACGCGACGGCACGGGGTACCGCTTCTGGCGATCCGACAAGCGACTGCGCCGGTATGCCGCCGAGGCCGACGGCCTCCTCGACCAGGTCGGTCTCGGCGACATGTCCGGGGTCCCCGCAGGCAGCCTGGCGTACGGCCAGAAGCGTGCCCTGGAACTGGCGCTCGCGCTGGCGCTGTCACCGAAGCTGCTGCTGCTCGACGAGCCGACAGCTGGCATGGGCGTCGAGGACGTCGCGCGCACCATCGAGCTGATCAAGCGGGTGCGCGCCGACCGCACCGTCGTGCTGGTCGAGCACAACATGCAGGTCGTCGGCGACCTCGCCGACCAGGTCACCGTGCTGCAGTTCGGCAAGGTGCTCGCCGAGGGCGACTACGAGCAGGTGCGCAATGACCCGGACGTGATCACCGCCTACCTGGGGGAAGCCGTTGCTTAACGTCGACAACGTGACCGCGCGCTACGGCGAGGCGCAGGTGCTGCAAGGCGTGTCGCTCGGCGTCGACACGGGCGAGGTCGTGACGCTCGTCGGGCGCAACGGCGCTGGCAAGACGACGTTGCTGCGCTGCCTGATGGGCCTGCACCGCGCCATGACGGGCGATATCGAGTTCGACGGCAGGAGCGTCGCGACGCTGCCGCCGCACAAGCGCTGCCGCATCGGGCTCGGGTACGTGCCGGACGACAGGGGGATCTTCGCCAGCCTTTCGGTGGAGGAAAACCTCACGTTGCCGCCGGTGACCGGGCCGGAGGCCTGGTCGCTCGAGCAGGTGTACGAGACGTTCCCGGTGCTCGCCGAGCGGCGGCGGCAGGCAGGCACCCACCTCTCCGGCGGCGAGCAGCAGATGCTCGCCATCGCGCGGGTGCTGCGCATGGGCGCCCGCATCCTGCTCGCCGACGAACCAACAGAGGGGCTTGCGCCGCTGCTTGTGCAGCAGATTGGCGAGATCATCCGCACCGTCAAGGCGCACGGCGTCACGGTGCTGCTGATCGAGCAGAACGTCCACTTCGCATCGACGGTGGCCGATCGCCACTACCTCATCGCCCAGGGCCGCGTCGTCGAATCGCTCGACAACGCCGAAGTCGAACAGCGCGAGCACGAACTGCTGGAGTACCTCGGCATCTGACCCGGCATCTCATCCACGACTAGGGAGGAACTCACGTGGCAACGAAGCTCAAGAAAGCGGGTGCGCTCACCGCCACCCTCGCGATGGGCGCCGTGATCGCCGGGTGCGCAGGCGGCGGTCCTGAAAGTGAAGGCGGCAAGATCACCGACGACGCGATCAAGCTCGGCGTCATCACCGACCTGTCCAGTGTGTACTCGGAGCTGGCTGGCCCGAACGCCGTCGAGGCGGTCAAGATGGCCGTCGAGGACTTCAAGGCCGAGCACGGTGACGACGCCGTGACGCAGAACATCGAGGTCACAGAGGCCGACCACCAAAACAAGCCGGAGATCGCCAACACGACGGCGCGGGAGATGTACGACCGCGACGGCGTCGACGCGATCTTCGACGTGCCGACGTCGTCCGCAGCGCTGGCGGTTGCCAACATCGCCAAGCAGAACCAGAAGATGTACTTCAACATCGGCGCGGCGACCACCGAGCTGACCGGCGCGCAGTGCAACCCGTACACCTACCACTACGCCTACAACACCCACATGCTCGCGCACGGCACCGGGAAGACCGTGACCGAGCAAGGCTCGAAGAGCTGGTACATCATCTACCCTGACTACGCCTTCGGGCAGGACATGAACAAGAGCTTCACCGAGGCCATCAAGGAATCCGGCGGCAACGTCGTCAAGGCGGATGCGACGCCGTTCCCGAACGACAACTTCGCGACGTTCATGACCAAGGCGCCGACATTGACGCCGAAGCCGGACGTTCTCGGCACCATGCAGGCGGGCGATGACCTTGTCAATGTCGTCAACCAGTACAACGAGTTCGGACTGCAGGACAAGGGCATCAACCTGGCGGTCGGGCTCATGTTCGACACCGACATCGCCTCCATCGGCGTGAAGAAGCTCGAGGGCACGCTGTACACGACGCCGTGGTTCTGGAACCTCGACGACCGCAGCAGGGAGTGGGCGGACCGGTTCAAGCAGCGCACCGGCACCCGCCCGACGTTCGACCACGCCGCGAACTACTCCGCGACGATGCAGTACCTGGAGGCGGTGCAGCGCACGGGAACCGACGACGCGGACGCGATCCGCAAGGAGCTCGACGGCCACAGTTTCGACGACTTCTTCGCCCGCAACGCCCAGTTCCGCGCAGCGGACCACGCCGTGACCCACGACGCCTACCTGGCCAAGCTGGCCAAGGTGAAGAAGGAGAGCGAGGTCAAGGAGGACTTCGACTTCACGAAGGCCGTGAAGAAGATCCCGGCAGAAGAGGCGTACATGGACGCAGCGGACTCCGGCTGTGACATGGGGTGAGCCGGGGGTACGCCGCCGGTGGCCCTTCCCCTCGGCCACCGGCGGCATCCCGCATAGCGACTGACTCGTGGATGAGGTGATACGCAGGTGAGCGGACTGCTCCAGCAGTTGTTCAACGGGCTGGTGAGCGGCAGCTTCTACGCGCTGCTCGCGCTCGGCCTTTCGGTGATCTTCGGCATGCTCGGCGTCGTCAACTTCGCCCACGGTGCCTTCTACATGCTCGGTGCGTTCGGCGCGTTCGTGCTGCTCGACAGCGCGGGGCTGAACTGGTGGCTGGCGCTGCTCGTCGTGCCGATCCTGCTCGGCGTCATCGGGATGGTGCTCGAGCGTGCGTTCGTGCATCGGCTGATGCACCTGTTCCCGCTGTACAACTTCCTGTTGACGTTCGGCATCGCGCTGATACTGCAGGATCTGATCCGGCTCAAGTATGGCGTCACATCGCAGCCCTATCCCCGGCCGACCATTTTGGACGGCATGGTCGATCTCGGTGTGTTCACCTACCCCAAGTACCAGGTGTTCGTGCTCGTGTTGTCGATCGTGCTTTCGGTGCTGGTGTGGCTGGTGCTGACCCGCACGAGGGTGGGCATGATCGTGCGCGCGTCGACCGAGCGGGCCGAGCTGACCCAGTCGCTCGGCATCGACGTGCGGCGCTGGGTCACGCCGGTGTTCGGGTTCGGCATCGCGCTCGCCGGGTTGGCCGGTGTGCTGGCCGCCCCGATGCGTGCGGTGAACTCGGAGATGGGCGCCGACCTCATCATCGTGATCTTCGCCGTCGTCGTGATCGGCGGGCTCGGGTCCGTCGTCGGCTCTGTCGCCGCTGGCTACATCGTCGGCATGTTGACGGAGTTCGGGAACTTCTACATCCCGGCGCTGTCGCAGATCCTGGTGTTCGTCCTGATGGCACTGGTGCTGCTGCTGCGACCCGCCGGACTGTTCGGCCGTGAGGAAGGCTCGCCCGCATGATCCTGACCAGGCTTGTCAAGGCAACCAGCGGCTGGTCCCCCGTGCTGCGCATCGGGATGCTCGTCGTGGGACTGGCGCTCGCGCTCGGCCTGCCGTGGATGATGTACCCACCGATCGCGCTCGACATCGTGGCGTGGGGTCTGTTCGCGGTCGCACTGGACCTGCTGCTCGGCTACACCGGAATGCTCTCCTTTGGACACGCCGCGTTCTGGGGCTCGTCGGCGTATGCAACCGGCATCATCGCGAAGCAGGTCGGGCTGCCGTTCTACTTCGCTGTGCTCGGGGGCGCTCTTGTTGTCGCTGCGCTCGCGCTGCCGATCGCCATGCTGTGCGTCCGGCGCTCCGGCATCTACTTCGCGATGGTGACGCTGGCCTTCGCGCAGATGATCTACTTCATCGCCAACCAGTGGCGTGCGGTCACCGGCGGCGAGAACGGGCTGCAAGGCGTCCCGCGCCGGTTCTTCGGGGTCGACCTCACCGACTCGTTCTACTTCTACTACGCGGCGCTGCCGTTGCTCCTGTTAGGACTGCTGGGAGCGTGGCGGGTGGTGCACTCGCCGTTCGGCAGGGTGATGGTGGCGATCCGGGAGAACCAAGCGCGGGCGCGGGCGCTTGGTTACCCGGTCGACCGCTACAAGGTGCAGGTGTTCGTGCTCTCGGCGTTTCTCGCAGGCGTCGCGGGTGGGGTGTACGCCGTCAGCCACGGCTTCGCCTCGCTGCAGGAGGTGTACTGGACGACGTCAGGCAAGGTCGTCGTGATGAATATTCTCGGCGGCATGGGCACGCTCTGGGGTCCTGTGCTCGGCGCGGCCATCATCGTGCAGCTCGAGGACTACCTCGCCACGGCGGGCATCGACGCGACCAACCTGGTGACCGGGGTGATCTTCGTGGTCACCGTGCTGCTGTTCCGGCGCGGTATCTGGGGAACCGTGCGATACCTGGTGCGCTCCCGCACGGCCACCCGGCACGACTCGGCCGCCGACGAGGAGGACGCGGAGGCGGAGTCGAGACCGGCCCCGGCACGGCAAGGGTGAAGGAGCTTCGGATGCGCAGCGGGATCGTGCTCGCGGTGGTGCTCGCCGCGCCGTTGCTGGTGGCAGGCGGCACCGGTGCGACGGCGGCCGGGGGGTGTGATGGCATCGGGCGGATCGCCGTTCCCGGCGCGGTGCAACAGAAAAAGGCGTGCCTTGACGACCTGACCACCGCGGGCACAACGACGTCCGGCCACACCAACCGGGACGACTGGTCCGGACTGCACGCATCCGGCACCAAGAACCCCACCGGCGTGCCGGGGGTGCAGGTGGACGGCTACTTCCCCGACGAGTCGATCAGCAACACCAACAACGGCTGGATGCACGACTCGCAGTTCGTCATCCGGCTGCCGGAGGACTGGAACGGCAAGGTCGTCATCACCGGTGCGCCGGGTGTGCGCAGGCAGTACGCCAACGACTACATCATCAGCGACTGGGTGCTCGCGCGCGGTTACGCGTTCGCGTCGACCGACAAGGGCAACACCGGCGTTCGGTTCTATGAGGACGGTGCAAGGCCAGGGGACGCCGTCGCCGAGTGGCACCATAGGGTCACGCAGCTCACCCGCGCCACCAAGCGCGTAGCCGCGCAGTACTACGGTGATCATCCACATCGGACTTACATGACGGGTATATCCAACGGCGGCTATCTGACCCGCTGGGCGCTGGAGAACCACCCCGGGCTGTATGACGGCGGTGTCGACTGGGAAGGCACGCTGTTCACCGAGGACGGGCCGAACCTGTTCACGTACCTGCCCGCCGCGCTGCGCAACTACCCCGCTTACCGCGCGACCGGCGACGAGGACGCGCATCGGGCGATGATCGACGCCGGGTTCGAGCGGGGTTCTGAGTTCCTGTGGGACTACCACTACGGCGTTTACTGGGACCTCACCCAGCGCATCTACCGGGAGGAGTTCGACCCGGACTACGACGGCGCGCTTTCGGCTGGCATCCCGTTCTGCCAGCCGGGCACGCCGAACTGCGACGCCGACTACGACTACGCATCGAGGCCGGAGAGCGTGCACGACGCCGTTGACAGGGTGTCCAACACCGGCGACATCGGCAAACCGATGATCACGCTGCACGGCACGCTGGACGCGCTGCTGCCGATCCGCACCGACTCCGACGTCTACCGGGACATGGTCCGGCGTTCTGGCGAGGCACGGCAGCATCGGTACTACGTCGTCGAGGACGGCACCCACGTCGACGGCCTCTACGACGACTACCCGGACCGCCTCCGCCCGATCCTGCCCTGCTACCGCGAGGCGTTCCGGGCGATGGTGAGCTGGGTCGAGGACCGCGATCGCCCGGCCCCGAACGGCACCATCCCGAACGCCGGCACGGACGACCCGGTGAACAACTGCGCCCTCCCCAGCCCCTGACGTCGTGTCCCCCGCTCGCGGCGCCGTGTCCCCCGCTGGCGGCGTCGTGTTCGCCAGCTCCTGCCCGCGAGTTGCTCGGGACTGCCGTGAGCGGGTTTGAACCACCGCCGTCACCGGCAACCCGATGGGTGTCATCACAGGGAAGGAGGATTTCCACGATGGCGAACCAGGAAGGCATCAAGGGCGTCATGGAAGACGTCAAGGGTCGGCTGAAGGAGTCGGCGGGCACGCTGTTCGACAACGACGAGATGCAGCGCGAGGGACAGACCCAACAGAACAAGGGCGAGTCCCAGCAGCAGGTTGCCGAGCACGAGCGCCAGGCAGAGCAGGCGCGTCAGAACGCTGCTGCGGCTGAGCAGCACGAACGGCGGCAGCGGTAACGGCGACACGCGACGGCCCGGCGGCACGCACCGCCGGGCCTCTTAATGCACCGAAGAGGTGCCTACCCGCGCAGCAGGTAGAAGCGCCAGAAGTCGTTGTCGACGTCGAGGACGGCAGAGTCGGTGTAGCCCGCTTCCCTCGCCCACCGCAGCAACGTCGGCGTGCGCAGGATGGTGCCGTTTGCCTCGACCGGGTCTTCCGCGAGCGTGGCGGCGAGGCAGTGCAGCACGCTCCACCCGAACTGGAACCGCTCCATGAGGTCGGCCGGTGCGGTTAGTCGGTCGCCGACCCGCTCGTCGGCGATGAGAATGGCGCCCTCGGCCGTGAGTACTGAACGTGCTGCGCGCAGCGCGCCGACCGGGTTGCCCATGTCGTGCAGCGTCTCGAACATCGTCACCAGGTCGTACTTCTCCCCGGCACCCACCTGTGCCGCGTCGCCGATGACGAAGGTGACCCGGTCGGCTACGCTCGCGTCGGCCGCGGTCTCACGCGCCTGCGCGACCGACGCCGCGTCGAGGTCGATGCCGACGACGGTGGCCATGGGGAACGCCTTCGCCAGTGCGATGCTGGAGTAGCCAACCCCGCAGCCGAGGTCGAGCACCTTCGCCGACGGCGCGCTCCGCAGCCGCTGTTCGACCTCCGGCGCCGCCGCGATCCAGCCCGCTAGCTCGTGCAGGAACATCGGGCGGTTAACGTCCGCGATGCCTTCTCGGATGTCGACGCCGTACGCCTCGTACGGCACTCCGCCACCGGTACGGTACGCCTCGAGCAACTGTGGCAGGACGCCAGCGCATCCGGCGAACATCCTGGTCAGCGGGGCTACGTGAAAGGGGCTGTCCGGGTCGGTAAGCACCTCGGCGCTGTGCTCGGCTAGTCGGTACCGCCGCAGCTTCGGTTGTGCGTCCGGGTTGTCGCAGTCGATGTACCCGGCGGCTGCCTGTTGTGACAGCCACTCGCTCGCGTACCGCGTCGCGATGCCAGCCCGATCGGCGATGTCGCGCTCGGTGGCGCCGTCCACGCCCGCGAGCGCGCGGTACAGGCCGAGTTTGACGCCGAAGTAGACGCTGAGCGTCTCCATCGACCTGGTGACGTCCTCCAGCAACCGCTCTGCGAATGCCTCGCGCGGATCGGTATCGGTGATGGTTGTCATGCCGAAGCTCCTTACGTCAGGTACGACCCCCGAGGCTCGTGGTGGAACTAGTATGTACTTTCTGTCGTTTAAATGGCAAATTGTCCGCATCGAAAAGTCGGTAGCAGCGCCGGTCCGGCGGGCGGGCTGCGAAATTCGATTGCGCACGGCTATTGCGTCGCGGACGCTCTCGGGCATGATTTGCCGACTCGGGCCGCTGTGACGACGACGCTGCTGGCGGGGCTACTCGCGGGCTACGCCATCGCCATTCCGGTTGGCGCGATCGGCGCGTACCTCGTGGGGCTCACCGCGCGCACGAACTTGCGGATCGGGATGTCCGCCGCGCTCGGCGTCGCGACCGTGGATGGTGCGTATGCCCTGGTCGCAGTGCTGGGCGGTGCCGCGCTCGCGCCGGTGGTCGTCCGCTACGACGGACCACTGCGGGCGGTGTCCGTTGGGGTGCTCGTCGTGCTGGCGGCCGCGGTGTTGTTGCGGTCGCTGCGGGAGTTCCGCTTGCCAGGTGCGTCGCGCGGGCCGGGCGGGCGTGTGACGTCGCCGCCTCGGGCTTACTGGACGCTGGTAGGCCTGACCTCGGTGAATCCGACGACGGTGGTGTACTTCGCCGCGCTGGTCGTCGGGCACGGCGGTGCGGTGACGGCAACGCCGCTGCGTGCGGCGGTGTTCGTGGGTGCGGCGTTCGCGGCGTCGGCGAGTTGGCAGTGCCTACTGGCTGGCGGTGGCGCGCTGCTCGGCTCGGTGCTGTCCGGACCAAGGGGGCGGCTCGTCACCTCGCTCGTGTCGAGCGGACTGATCGCCGCCTTCGCGGCTCACCTGGCGCTGGGCGGTTGACAACTCCGGGCGCCGTGAGTCGCACCGTACGCTGCCGCGAGTCGCACCTCCGTGCGGTATGAGTTGCACTGTCCCACCCGCGAGTTCCGACTTCTGGCGGGGCGAGTCCCGGGTTACGGAAGCCCGGGTCCTGAGTTTCAGAGCTGCGAGTTCCGACTTCCGCTCGTTGGCCGTCTGTCGTGGTCAGCACGATTTTGAGGTGCGTGATCGGCTCGACGGCGACCGTCGCGGGTGGCCGTCAGCCGTCCAGCAGCTCGGTGAGCAGCTCACGCACCCTGCGGTCGATGTCGTCGCGGATTTTCCTGACGGCGTCGACCGCCTGGCCAGCGGGGTCGTCGAGCTGCCAGTCGAGGTAGCGCTTGCCGGGGAACACCGGGCACGCGTCGCCGCAGCCCATGGTGATCACGACGTCGGCGCCCTCGACGTCGTCGGTGTACAGCTTGGTCGGCACTTCGGCGGTGATGTCGAGACCCCATTCGGCGAGCGCGGCAGCGGCGGCGGGGTTGACCTCGGCCGCCGGTGCCGAACCGGCGGAGCGGACGTCGATCCTGCCAAGGGCGTAGTGCTGCAACAACGCCGCAGCCATCTGCGAGCGCCCCGCGTTGTGGACACAGACGAACAGCACCTCGGTCATCGTTCTCCTCCGGTACGCAGCAGGCGGGCGATGCCGACGCCGATGGCGGCACCGACGAGTTGGGCGAGCAGGAACGCGGGCACCGACGCGGGCGCGATCCCGGCGAACGAGCCGGTCAGCGCCCTGCCGACGGTGACGGCGGGGTTGGCGAACGACGTCGACGACGTGAAGAAGTACGCCGCGAAGATCCACGCCGGGACGCCGATTGCGATGAGATGCGCGCGGCCGTCGCTGAGCAGCCGGATTACCACCAGCAGGCCAGCCGTCGCGACGACCTCGCCGAGCCACAGCCCGCCGCCGGTGCGGACCTGGCCGGTCCACTGCACAAGCTGCTGGCCGAACATCGCGTGCACCAGCAACGTGCCTGCGCACCCGCCGCTGATCTGCGCCAGGATGTAGCCCGCCGCGACCGGCACGCGCAGCCGTCCCGCAACCGCGTCGACCAGGGTGACGGCGGGGTTGATGTGCGCGCCGGACACCGGGCCGAGCAGTGCGATGAGCAGACCAAGGACCGCGACCGTGGCGAGCGCGTTGCACAGCAACTGCAGCAGCACCTGTCCTGGCGCGAGTTGCTGGGACATGATGCCGGAGCCGACGACGGTCGCCACCAGCAACCCGGTGCCGAGTGCTTCCGCCAGCAACGGGCGGGCGAGGGCGCGCGTCGTGTCGCGCGCGGCGGTCGCGGTGGCCATCGAACTCCTATCAGGCGTGCTGAGCGGCGTGTCGAGAGCAGTTGAGCACGCTGTATCGATGGACGTCAATATACGTGCGTAGAATGGGACGATGACCACGACCGACCCGCTGCGGTTCAAGGCCCCTGGCGACCCCGAGTGCGCCACCGACCCGTTGTGCTGCGCCCCGCTTGGCGACGCGGTGCTGGCGCAGGGTGACGCCGAGCAGCTCGCCGACGCGCTCAAGGCGCTCGCCGACCCCGCGCGGCTGCGGGTGCTGTCCCTGTTGCGGGCCGCGCCGGGTGGGGAGGCCTGCGTTGCTGACCTGGTGCGTCCGCTCGGCCTGTCGCAGCCGACGGTGAGCCACCACCTGCGCGTGCTTGCCGATGCCGGCCTGGTCACGCGGGAGCGTCGCGGCACCTGGGTGTGGTATTCGCTGCGCGCCGAGCGGTTGGCGGAGATCCGCTCGGTGCTGCACTAACGACGAACACGACGTCCCGAGCGACGAACTCGCCGTCCCGAGCGGGGGACACGGCGTCGGGAATGGGGGACACGCGGGTTACGAGCCTCGGGTGAAGGAGCGCCCTGCGTCGGTGATGACGCGGTCGGGGCCTGCGGTGGCCAGCAGCGGTGGCTGGTGCTTGTAGAGCGCGGCGACCTCGGCGGGTGACAGTCCCAGTTCGCGCGCCCGCTGGTGCGCCTCCAGCTTGTGCATGGTGCCCTCCGCCGTCTCCGCGAACAGCGCGAGCAGCCGCCGTGCCCGCTCGTCCGGCTCAGATGGCTCCGAGGACACGGAATCGGTGTCCTCCGCGAGCAGCACGTTCATCTGGTCCACGAACGACTTGAACAGCAGTCGCACCTGGGCGAGCGTGTTCAGCTCGGCGAGGTCGGGCGCGGGATCGTCCTGGTCGGTGCTGCCCTGCCAGGTGCGCTTCGGATGCCTGCGCAGGTACTCCTGCTCCAGCTCGAGCATCCGGTCGGTGTGGGCCTTGAACTGCTCGGCCGTGCCGTGCAGGAACACCCGGTTCCGGGTGAGATGGGCCTGTGTGCCCTGCCGCTCCAGTTCCTCGTCCGACAGCTCGCTGGCCGGGACGCCTCGGTCGTTCATGATGCTGTCCTTCCGTGCTGGTGGGAGCGCTGGTGAGAACGCTGTCGTAGGGGCGAGTCAACGCCAGGCGTGGCATCCGATTTACGGTAGCCCGCGAAAATCTTCTACACAATATTGACGAGACAATGAGTTAGTGTAGATAATTAGATCCGGTGGCACGCACGACAGCGAAGAGGAGCTCGACATGACAGTGGCCACGAAGCCCGTCGTCGCGGACGACGCGGCAGCCGACAACGACATCGACCCGGCGCAGGCACACGCGCCGGAGGTGAGCTTCGACCGGCATCCGGACTCCTACCGGCACTGGAGAATGCGGGTCGACGGCCAGGTGGCGTGGCTGGAGCTCGACGTCGACGAGAACGGCGGCATCGTTCCCGGCTACGAGCTGAAGCTGAACTCCTACGACCTCGGCGTCGACATCGAGCTCTACGACGCGACGCAGCGGCTGCGGTTCGAATACCCCGGCGTCAGGTCGGTTGTGGTGACCAGCGGCAAGGACAACGTCTTCTGCGCAGGCGCGAACATCCGCATGCTGGCAGGCTCGCCGCACCAGTGGAAGGTGAACTTCTGCAAGTTCACCAACGAGACCCGCAACGGCATGGAGGACGCCACCGACAACTCCGGCCAGACCTACATCGCAGGGGTCAACGGCGCCTGCGCTGGCGGTGGCTACGAGCTGGCCCTTGCGTGCGACAAGATCGTGCTGATCGACGACAACTCGTCGACGGTGGCGCTGCCAGAGGTGCCGCTGCTCGGCGTGCTGCCCGGCACCGGCGGCCTGACCCGCGTCACCGACAAGCGCAAGGTGCGCAAGGACCGCGCGGACATTTTCGCCACCCGCCCTGACGGCATCCGGGGCAAGACCGCCGTCGACTGGCACCTGGTCGACGAGCTAGCACCCCGCAGGGACTTCACTGAGACGTTGCAACGGATCGCCACCGAGACGGCTGAGCAGAGCCAGCGGCCGACGGACGCCGAGGGCATCGAACTCACGCCCCTGAAGCGCGAGGTCACCGAGGACGGCATCAGCTACCAGCACGTCTCCGCGACGTTCGACCGCAACGCGGGCACCGTGGAGATCACCGTGCGCGGCCCGCAGGACGACGCGCCCAGCGTCGAGGACATCCACCAGCAGGGCGCCGCGACCTGGCTACTCGCCGTGACCCGTGAGCTGGACGACCTCATCCTGCGGCTGCGCACCAACGAGGTCGAGTTGGGCACATGGGTGATCCGCACAGAGGGCGACCCCGAGAAGGTGATCGCCCACGAGAAGGCACTGCTGGACAACGCGGACAGCGACTGGCTGTGCAACGAGATCCTGCACTACGTCAAGCGCACGCTGAAGCGGCTCGACGTCACCAGCCGCAGCATCATCGCGCTGATCGAGCCGGGCAGCTGCTTCGCGGGCGTCCTGCTGGAACTGGCGCTCGCCGCGGACCGGCAGTACATTCTTGACGGCCCCCCGATTGCGGACGAGGACAGCGAGGAGCGCGCGTCGATCACGCTGTCCGACGCCAACTTCGGCGTCTTCCCGATGGCCAACGGCCTCTCCCGGCTGCACTCCCGCTTCTACGGCGAGGACGACCACCTCGGCTGGCTGCGGCGGGAGAAGGACAGGGCGATCACGCCATCGGAGGCCAACGAACTCGGCCTCGTCACCGATGCCCCGGACGACATCGACTGGGAGGACGAGGTCCGCCTCGTCATAG
>WHUD01000085.1 GCA_009377385.1 Actinophytocola sp. | reverse complement strand
CCCTTCGAACGCGGCGGCCAGCTCGGGATCGACGTCGGACCGGTCGCTGTACCATGACCGTTCCAGCACCCGCACGATGGCGTCCAGGTGGCGCTGCCCTTCGTCGTCCAGCCCGTAGTCGGCCGACAGCCTGCGGGCGGTGTCCCTGACCGTCTCCGCCTCGGCCACCGGCGTGCCCCGGTCGGCCAGCTCGTCCAGCAGCTCCCGCCACGCCGCGGACGCCGCGTCCGGCCTGCCGAGCAGGATGTCGTGCAGCCTGCCGGCCCGGTGGTACTCCCGCAGCAGCGCGGGTGCGACCAGCGCTCCAGCGACCAGCAGCAGGGCGATGGCGAGCAGCCAGGACACCATCCAGCCGACCAGCGCCAGCGAGAGCAGCCAGCCTGCCGCCGTCGCGGGCGGCAGCCACCACCGGGCGAGCGCGAGCCGCCGCACCAGCGGTGTGCCCGTGTCGGCGCCGGGCTGGGAGCGCAGCTCGCTGGTGCGCCGCACCACGAACACGGTCGCGGCCGTCAGCCAGGTGGCGAGCAGCACAAGCAGCAGCACCGGCCAGCGCACCCAGTCCGGGGCCTGCGCCAGGCTGACGGTGTCTCGGTTCTTGCCCTGTTGATCGGGCGGCTCCCGAGGCTCCGGCGTCGGGGTGGGAGTGGTGTCCTGCGGGTTCTGGCCGTCCGCCCGGTTATCGGGACCGTTGTCCTGCGTGGTGCGGGCGTTTTCCTCGAGGTACTCGGGCACCACGCCGCGGCCGTCGTCAAGCGGCGTCGGGTCGAAGGCCACCCAGCCGTGCTCTGGGCCGAAGTAGACCTCGACCCAGGCGTGGGCGTCCTCTGTGGTGATGACGTTGTAGCCGTCCATCCGCCTGCCGGAGGTGAAACCGATCGCCACCCTGGCGCCGATTCCTTCGCTGCGCAGCATGACCGCCATCGCCGACGCGAACTGCGCGCAGTAGCCGCGCTTGCCCTCGAGCAGGAAGTGCGCCAGCGCGTTGGTGCCCGCATCGCTCGCGGTCTCGGTGTCGTAGGTGAAGTTCCCGTCGCTGATGAAGTACTGCCACAGCGCCTGCGCCTTGCCATAGGCGGTGGTCTCGCCTGCGACGATCCGCTCGGTGAGCTGCCGCACCCTCGGGTCGACCGGCGGCTGTGCGCTGTAGATCGCCGGGATCTGGCCGGTGTCGGCGCTGGCGCTGCCCAGCTCGTTCTTGGTCGGTTGCTCCAACGACGTCGACACGGTGTAGGTGGGTGGCTGCTGCGCCCTTTCGGTGTAGACGGTGCCGCTGACCTGGTCGTAGTACCAGTTGTCGTCGATGCCGGTGATCTGGCGTGGCTTGCCGTAGATCGGCAGCCAGACGTCCTGCCAGTGGACGGGGTCGATCGTGATCGCCCGTGCCCGGCTGAAGTCGTCGCCTGGCGCGCGCGGCAGCCGCTCGCTCGCGACGACCCCGGCAGGCATCGGCCCCGGCCGCAGCCGCCAGCCCTGGTTGGGCGCGTAGGTGTCGAGGGTGAACGCGCGCATCAGGCGCTCGTCGTCGCCGAGGCCGCGCACGCGGAACAGCTCGACGTCGTTTTGCTGGTTGAGCAGCCCCTGCAGCTCGGTGAACGGCTGCAGACCCAGTCCTGCCGCCGTGGGTCCGTTGTCGCTGCCACCTGAGTTGAACGGCAACTGGCCAACGGTGCCGATCGTGGTGACGGTGGCACCGGCGAGCAGCCCGCACACGATCGCCACCGAGACGACGACGGACGGCACCGACGCCGTCGCCGCGCGTTCGCTAGCGTGCTGTCTGCCGTGTCTGCCCCATCCGCGATGGCGGTGGCCGCTGTCCAGCGCGATCAAGGCCGCGAACATGCCTGCGCCGAGCACGAACGTCCACCACGGCAGCATGTGCTCCGCGAGCGACGCCGGCACGGCGTACAGGCACAGCAGCACCAGCCCGGACGCCGCTGGCGCCGCGACCGTCACCGCGATGGTGTCGACGAGCACCGCGACCAGGCCGATGCCGATCGTGGCGAGGCACAGGATCGGCGCGGTCGCTGTCACCGGCGGCAGGCTGGTGCGGATCTGCCCGCCCGCGGCGGTGAGCACGTCGTTCAGCTCGGCGAACGCGGCGGGGCCGGGGAGGATGGCCAGCATGCCCGAGCTGGTGAACATCCCGGTGACCAGCAACAGCAGCACAAGGATCTGGCCGAGCCCGACGACGAGCGGGGGCGTGCGCAGTGAGCGCAGCGCGAGCCCGGTGCAGACGACGAGCACGACGGCGACGATGACGTAGCTCAGCCACGACCAGCCCTCGATGACGCCGGTGAGCGCGGTCGCCGAGCAGGTGGTGGCCATCCCGGCGACCGATGGCGCGATGATCGAACTGGCCCAGTCCGGCTGGGCGTGCCGCGTTGGCGCCTGGCTCATGCGGCCTCCTGATCGCGCGCGGCACGCCGCGCCGTCGACCTGGCGTCGGCCAGCATGGCGCCTAATGATTCGGACCTGCGAGCAGTCCTCATGACCCCACCATCGCCGGATACCAGCGGCCTGCCCGGCACAGCTCGTCCCAGACCGTGGGGATGCCTGCACCGTGCCGGGCGACGACGACGCTCCAGCCTGCCGCGCGCAGCAGCCGCGCGGACTCTTCCGCGGACGATGACCGCGTGCCGCCCTTGTCCCGCTCTGTCGACCAGGCAGGGGTGTCGAGCAGCACGGCGAGGCTGCGCATGCCGCGCGCCCTGTGCTTGGTCAGCTCGTGGATCGCCTCTGCGCTGACGCTGCCGAGTACCGCGATCAGCTCCTGCCCGTACGCAGGGTCACCGCCGAGCGTGACGTCGCGCTGGTGCGCCGGTTGCAGCGTCGCCAGGGCGTCGAGCGCCAGGTTGTCGTGGGCGGGACCGCCGTCGGACGGCAGCTCGGTAAGCACCTTCGCGTGCTCGGTCACCAGCCGCACCCCGTGCCCTGAGCGGCGCAGGTGCAGTGCCACGCTCGCGGCGAACGACACCGCCCACTCGATGCTCGCCGTCTGCCCGACGCCGTGGTGGGCAGCCGCTCTGTGGTCCAGCAGTACGATGGTGCCGCCGCGGCGCGGCTTCTCCTCGAGCCGCACCATGATCTCGTCCCTGCGGGCGGTCGACGGCCAGTGCACACGGCGTAGGTCGTCGCCGTGCCGGTACTGCCGCACGGTCGCGTCCGGCTCGCCTGCCCCGGCGCCGCGCTGCACCGAGCCGTCCTCGCCCGTGCCGACCCCGCTGCCTGACGGCAGCCCGCTGAGCTGCTCGGTCTTCGGCACCACGATCAGCCGGGATGTGCCGATCAGCTCGCGGTCGAACTCGCAGATGCCGAACGGGTCGGTCACCCGCGCCCGCAGCGGACCGACCTGCTGCACCCCGCGCATGTGCGGGCGCAACCCGTACTGCAGCGGCACCCGCTGGTCGTGCGGCAGGTGCTCCACGATGAACCGGGGCCGCACGCCGAGGCCGTATGCGACACCGTCCTCGAGCAGCACCTCACCGGACGGCAGCTTTCCCGCGCGCCACAGTTGGAGCTGCACCGTCGTCTCGGCGCCTGCCTGCACCCGGTCAGGCACCAGCGCGCGAGTCGCGCCGATGCGCACCTTCGACATCGAGATGAACAGCACCACCAGCAGCGGCAGCGCGATGACGAACACCGCGACGCGCAGCAGGTCCCGTTCGTTGAGCACCCACGCGCAGATGGCGGCGGCGATTCCGGCCGCGAGGAGACACCTGCCGCGTGTGGTCAGACCGGACAGCATGGCCGCCTGCCGTCAGCGTCGTGACGGGTTCGCGCGGGGGACCGGGACGCGCTGCAGCACCGAGCGCACCGTGTCCGCCGCGGAGCGGCGCGCGGCATGCGCCTCCGTCGTCAGCACGAGGCGGTGGGTGAGAACGGGGACGGCGACGGCGTGGATGTCGTCGGGGACGACGTACTCCCTGCCTGCCAGGGCCGCCTGCGCGCGGGCGGTGCGGACGAGCTGCAGCGTGGCGCGCGGGGACGCGCCGAGCCGCACCTCGGACAGCGTCCGCGTCGCGCCGACGAGGTCGACGGTGTACTGCCGCAGCTCGCGGGATATGTGGATGGTGCGGACCGCCTGGATCATCCTTCGCAGCGTCGCGGCATTGGACACCGGCGTCAGGTCCGTGAACGGGTCGTGCCCCGCGTGCTCGTCGACCATGGCCAGCTCGGCGTTCTGGTCCGGGTAGCCGATGGACACCCGCGCGGTGAACCGGTCGCGCTGCGCCTCGGGGAGGATGTAGGTGCCTTCCATCTCAACCGGGTTCTGCGTGGCGATCACCATGAACGGCCTGTCGAGCTGGTAGGTCGTGCGGTCGACGGTGACCTGGCTTTCCTCCATGCACTCGAGCAGCGCCGACTGCGTCTTCGGCGACGCGCGGTTGATCTCGTCGCCGACGACGATGTTCGCGAAGACAGGGCCAGGCCGGAACTCGAAGCCGCCGTTCTCCCTGTTGTAGATGGACACCCCTGTGACGTCGCTCGGCAGCAGGTCGGGGGTGAACTGGATGCGGCTGACAGTGCAGTCGATGGAGCGGGCCAGCGCCTTGGCAAGCGACGTCTTGCCGACGCCAGGAACGTCCTCGACAAGTAGGTGCCCCTGGGCGAGCAGCGTCACGAGGGCGATGCGGACGACGTCCGGCTTGCCGACAAGGATCCGCTCGATGTTGCTCGTGATGTCACTGGCGACGGCGTGCAGCTCATCGAGGTCGGACAATCCGATGGGGCCTTCCCGTGAGGCGCGCTGCGGCGGATGCGAGCCATTGCCGATGATGTCCTCGTCCGTCGTCGGGTACGCCGCGGTATGCCCAGCGGTCTCGATCCTCGACGTCACACGTCCTCCTCGTGAGCAATGTTCCACGATAGCGCGTGGGCGTCTCGCGGCACTGCGACCCGGTGATGCGTGGTTCCTAATCACCACTCTGCCTTGCAGTGTGTCAAAGTTCTGTCGCCACGTCCGCCCGGGATGGTCCGATTTTCACCGGGAACCCAGCAGAACGGCGGCACCCTCGCTTCCCCACATCTCCCCACCGGTCCGCCACCGACGCGGCTCCCGCGCCGTTTCCGCCCGCGCCGTTTCCGCCCGCACCGGGCGTCTCGACGGCACTTGACGTCACCCGATCGGGGGTGAAGTGGCGGCGGGGCGGTGTGATCTCCCCACCACCCCCCACCCGGGACCCTACATCGTGACCTGCGGAAATGCGTCAGCGATCGCCGCTGAATCGGCTCGTTTCGCGTTGACTGTGGTGAAAAGTGGGGTACGGTGGCGACTAGTGGGGCAGCAGGGAGCCCCAGGGGCCGTGACCTTCCTGGATGAGCAGGTTCCGGCGGGGAGGTGGTTGCCGTGTTTCTCGGTACCCACACGCCCAAGCTCGATGACAAGGGGCGGCTGACGCTGCCCGCGAAGTTCCGTGAGGCGCTGGCAGGTGGACTGATGGTGACGAAGGGGCAAGACCACTGCCTCTACGTCTTCCCGCGTGCCGAGTTCGAGCAGATGGCCCGCAAGGTGGCGGAGGCGCCGTTCACCAACGAGGCGGTGCGGGCCTATCAGCGGTACCTGTTCGCGGGAACCGACGAGCAGCGCCCTGACGGGCAGGGGCGCATCGCGATCGCGTCGGAGCTGCGGCGCTACGCGGGGCTCAACAAGGAGTGCGTGGTGATCGGCGCGATCACCCGGTTGGAGATCTGGGACGCCCAAGCATGGCAGGGCTACTTGGAAGAGCACGAGGACAACTACGCCAAGGCGCAAGAGGAGGTGCTTCCGGGACTCTTCTGACGCGCACGGCAGACCCTGGCTGTCGGGGGGTCAGGGTGG
Source organism: Actinophytocola sp. (assembly GCA_009377385.1). Lineage (GTDB taxonomy): Bacteria > Actinomycetota > Actinomycetes > Mycobacteriales > Pseudonocardiaceae > Haloechinothrix_A. The sequence goes on along the minus strand of WHUD01000085.1, from coordinate 13,886 downwards.
GCCGGTCAGCGAGAGCGCGACGCGGATGTCGTGAGGCCTCTGTCCGCACGGGGACGACCCTGGTGCACCTTCCCCGGCACCAGGTTCTGAGCGGAGCGGGCGGGGACCTGACGGCATCCGCGCAGTGCCCCGGAGCGAGCAGTCCCGGAGCGAGCACGGAGGTGGAAAGGGGGCCGGCATGGCAGCCAGCAACGGCGGCGCCAACGGCACAGCGGCGCCGCATGAGCCGGTGCTGCTCGACCGCGTGCTCGCGCTGTTCGCTCCCGCTCTCGATGTCGCGGACGCCGGCGGTGCTGTTCTCGTCGACGCGACGCTCGGCCTCGGCGGACACGCCGACGCGCTGCTGTCCGCGCACCCCGCGCTGCGGCTCGTCGGGCTGGACCGCGACCAGCACGCGCTGGCGTACTCCCGCGAGCGGCTCGCCCGCCACGGCGACCGGGTGCTGCTGGTGCACGCCGTCTATGACCAGCTCGGCGACGTCCTCGCCGACGAGGGCATCGACACGGTGCACGGGGTGCTGTTCGACCTCGGCGTCTCCTCGATGCAACTGGACACCGGCGAGCGCGGCTTCGCCTACGCAGTCGACGCCCCGCTGGACATGCGCATGGACGACACCAGCGGGCAGACGGCGGCCGAACTGCTCAACACCGCGCCCGTCGACGAGCTGACCAGGATCCTGCGTAGCTACGGCGAGGAGAAGTTCGCCGCCAAGATCGCCAGGGCGATCGCGGCGGCGCGGGAGAAGGAGCCGTTCACCACGAGCGCGCGGCTGGTTCGGCTCATCTACGACACCGTGCCTGCCCCGGCGCGGCGCACTGGCGGCCACCCCGCCAAGCGCACCTTCCAGGCGCTGCGGATCGCCGTCAACCGCGAGCTTGACGTCTTGGCGCGCGCACTGCCCGCCGCACTCGACGCGCTCGCGCCAGGCGGGCGGATCGTCGTCGAGTCGTACCACTCGCTTGAGGACCGGATGGTCAAGCGCGCACTCGCCGAACGGTCGCGCTCGCGGACGCCGGAGGGGCTGCCGGTCGAGCTGCCGGGCCACGGCCCCGAGTTCCGGCTGCTGACCAGGGGCGCGGAACGCGCCTCAGATGCCGAGAGCGAACGCAACCCACGGGCAATCCCGGTGCGCCTGCGCGCAGCGGAACGGATCGCGACGGAGGAGGTGCCAGCATGACGACGGCGAGCAGGACCGCGGCACGCGCGGCGGACACCGAGGCGGCACCGGGACGCGCGAGGACGGCAGGGACTTCCGGGCACGGCCGCACTGGCACGAGGCAACGCCCCTCTCCGCGATCACCGCAGCGGTCTCCCCACCGAGCACCGCAGCGCTCGGCACAGCGGGGCAGGAGCTCCGCGGCACAGAAGGCGTACGCGCGCAGGGCCCAGCGCACCGCCGCCGTCGACCACGTCGAGAGCGGTACCGCGGCTGCCGGGATCGGTCCGCTTGTCGCGCTGCGGCTGCCGAAGTCGCGCGCCTCGTTCGTGCTGCTCATGATGCTGATGCTGGCGACGGGCGTCGCGCTGACGCTGTGGCTGTCCACCCAGGCGATCGCGGACTCCTACCGCCTTGAGCGAATGCGGGCCGAGACCGCGACCCTCGAGGAGCGCGCCGAGCAGTTGCAGCGCGAGGTCGCGCGGCAGGAGTCGCCCGCCGAGCTGGCGGAGAAGGCAAGGGAGCTCGGCATGGTGCCGTCGGGCAACCCGGCGCGCATCGTGGTGTCCGACGACGGCACACCGAAGCTGGTCGGCGACCCGCGCCCGGCGGGCGGGTAACGCGCGATGGCGGCAAGTCGGCGAGAGCGTGGCGGCCCGCCCCGGCGCGGGACGCCTGCCCGCGCGCGTCCCCGAGCCTCGACGTCTCACACGGGGGCGTCCCGCACGCCGGTGCGGAGCAAGCGGGTCGCGCCCCGGCGCGGGCGCAGGGTGCGCATCCGGCTGCGCTTGCCGAGCAACCGCTACGCCACCGCGACGCTGATCCTGGTCACCGTGCTCAGCCTTGCGGGGTTGAAGCTGGTCTACCTGCAGGCGTTCCAGGCCGAGGCGCTGTCGGCGCGGGCGGAGGAGCAGCGCGAGACCATCATCGACCTCCCTGCCAAGCGCGGCGACATCATCGACCGCAACGGCACCAAGCTCGCGTTCAGCGTCGAGACCCGCACGTTGCAGGTGAACCTGCGCGACATGCGCGAGAGGTGGAACGAGCACGCGCGCGAGCACCCGGAGTCAGGGAAGGACTTCGAGGCGCGGATCGCCGAGATCTCGGCGTACATGGCACAGAAGCTGCCGGCGCTGACCACGGAGGACGACCTGCTCTCCCGGTTCCGCACGCCGGGACCGTTCACCTTCCTGGTTGACAACGTCCCACCGTCGGTCGCCGACACGATCACGAGGAAGTTCCCCGAGATCGCCCAGGAGAAGCGGGCGATGCGGGAGTACCCCGGCGGGCGGCTCGCGTCGAACATCGTCGGGTACGCGAACTGGCGGATGGACTCGCCTGACCGCTCCAAGCACAACATCCACGGTCTCGTCGGGCTGGAGAACGCGTACGACAACGCCCTCGTCGGCAGGCCGGGCAGGGTGCTTGTCGACACCAGCGAGGGCGATGACATCCCGATCCCTGGCACCGCGCGGGAAGTGCACCCCGCCGTGCCCGGCTCCGACCTGGAGCTGACCATCGACTCCGACGTGCAGTACGAGCTGCAGCGGCGGCTGTCCGACTACGTGTCGGCCACCAGGGCCAACGGCGGCAGTGCGGTGGTCATGGACGCCAAGACCGGCGAGGTGTACGGGCTGGCCAACGACACGACCTTCGACCCGGACAACATCACGTCGGCCACCGCGAAGGAGATGAACAACCAGGCGGTGACGACGCCCTTCGAGCCGGGCTCGGTGAACAAGGTGGTCACCGCTTCCGCCGCGCTCGAGCACGGCGTTGTCACCCCGCGTTCCCGGATCATGGTGCCCGGCCAGATCACCGTCGCCGACCGGACGATCAGGGACGCCTGGGCGCATGGCACCATGCCGTTCACAACGACGGGTGTGTTCGCCAAGTCGTCCAACGTGGGCACGTTGAAGCTGGCGCAGCGGGTCGGCGAGGGGCGCTGGCTCGGCATCGCGAAGAAGTTCGGTCTCGGGGAGCGCACCGGCATCGGCCTGCCGGGCGAGAGCCCAGGCAGCGTGCCGCCGCGCAACCAGTGGTCGGGCTCGACGTTCGGCAACCTGCCGATCGGGCAGGGGCTGTCGATGACGGTGGTGCAGCTGGCTGGCATGTACCAGGCGATCGCCAACGGCGGCGAGCGCGTCGAGCCCCGCATCGTGAGCGCCACCGTCCGAGGGGACGGCACCCGCGTGCCGAGGCCGGCGCCGGACCGGGTCCAGGTCGTCAGCGAGCACACGGCAGACCAGGTTCTTCGAATGCTGCGGGCCACCACGCAGGACGCACCCGGTTACCTGAACGACGGCACCGCGCCGCCCGCCGCCGTCGAGGGTTACCAGATCGCGGCGAAGACCGGCACCGCGCAGCAGATCGACCCGGTGACGGGCGCCTACTCGCAGTCGAAGTACAACATCACCTTCGCGGGTGTGCTGCCCGCGGACAACCCGCGCTTCGTGGTCGCCATCCGGCTGGACGCGCCGGACACCACGCTGCCGCTCGGTTACTCCGCCGCGCCGCTCTACCACGACATCGCCGCCTACCTGGCACAGCGCTATCAGATCCCGCTGTCGGAGAAGCGCGCCTCCGTGATGCCGCTCGTCCTCGACTGAGCAGTACCCGAAGCGTGACCGAAACGATCTCGGGATCGGTTCAGTTCGGATGGGGGCGTCGGCTAGGCTGTGTGAACGTGACGCGACGAGCGAAGATCGTATGCACCCTCGGCCCTGCCACCGCGACCGCGGCGAAGGTGGGTGACCTGGTTCGCGCTGGCATGAACGTCGCGCGGTTGAACTTCAGCCACGGCACCCACCAGGACCACAAGCAGGTCTACGACCTGATCAGGAACACGGCGGTCGACATGGACGCCCCGGTCGGCATCCTGGCCGACCTGCAGGGCCCGAAGATCCGCCTCGGCACCTTCGCGGGGGGCCCGACCGAATGGCGCGCCGGCGACGTTGTCCGGATCACCGTCGAGGACGTCGCAGGCACCCACGATCGGGTGTCGACCACGTACAAGGGCCTCGCCGACGACGCCAAGCAGGGCGACCGGCTGCTTGTCGACGATGGCAAGGTCGGGATGACCGTGCTGCGGGTGGAAGGCCCCGACGTCGTCTGCGAGGTCACCGAGGGTGGCCAGGTCAGCGACAACAAGGGTGTCTCGCTGCCTGGCATGGACGTCTCGGTGCCCGCGCTGTCCGACAAGGACGTCGCCGACCTCGAGTTCGCGATGCAGCTCGGCGTCGACTTCGTCGCGCTGTCGTTCGTGCGCTCGCCAGCCGACATCGACCTGGTGCACCAGGTGATGGACCGGGCCGGCAAAGGCAGGGTGCCGGTCATCGCGAAGCTGGAGAAGCCGGAGGCGATCGCCAACCTCGAGGCGATCGTGCTCGCCTTCGACGGCGTCATGGTCGCGCGCGGTGACCTCGGCGTGGAGCTGCCGCTCGAGCAGGTGCCGCTGGTGCAGAAGCGCGCCATCCAGATCGCGCGGGAGAACGCCAAGCCGGTCATCGTCGCCACCCAGATGCTCGACTCGATGATCGGCAACTCGCGGCCCACCCGCGCCGAGGCGTCCGACGTGGCGAACGCGGTGCTCGACGGCGCCGACGCGGTGATGCTGTCCGGCGAGACCAGCGTCGGCCGGTATCCGATCGAGACGGTCGAGACCATGAGCCGGATCGTGACCGCCGTCGAGGCGGAGTCCACTGCGGTGCCGCCGCTGAGCCACGTGCCGCGCACCAAGCGCGGCGTCATCTCGTACGCCGCCCGTGACATCGGTGAGCGGCTCAACGCCAAGGCCCTCGTCGCGTTCACGCAGTCCGGCGACACCGTGCGCAGGCTGGCGCGGCTGCACACCCGGCTGCCACTGCTGGCGTTCACGCCGCTGGAGAGCGTGCGGTCGCAGCTCGCGCTCAGCTGGGGGACAACGGCGCGAATCGTGTCGTCGGTCGACTCAACCGACGCGATGGTGCGCCAGGTCGACCAGGCGATGCTGAGCATGGCGCGCTACCAGCCCGGCGACCTGGTCGTCGTGGTGGCGGGGTCGCCTCCCGGCACGGTCGGCTCGACCAACCTGATCCGGGTGCACCGGCTCGGCGAGGAAGACCACGCCTGATCACCTGGGCTCTACAGTTGGCCGCATGAGGATTGCTCGCAGATCCGAATCATCGGACACACCTGACGCACCGGAGGGCCAGGGCTCGCTCGACCGGCTCGTGACCTTGCTCGACCTCGAGAAGATCGAGGAGAACATCTTCCGAGGCGTGTCCCCGCCTGACTCCCCGGTGCGGGTGTTCGGTGGGCAGGTCGCCGGCCAGGCGTTGGTCGCGGCGGGCAGGACGGTGCCTGCCGAGCGGCACGTGCACTCGCTGCACGCCTACTTCATCCGGGGCGGCGACCCGCGCGTGCCGATCGTGTACCAGGTGGACCGCATCCGGGACGGCCGCTCGTTCACCACCCGCAGGGTGGTCGCCGTGCAGCACGGCAAGGCGATCTTCTCGCTGGCGGCGTCGTTCCAGAAGCTAGAGGACGGCGTCAGCCACACCACGCCGATGCCCGACGTGCCCGACCCAGAGTCGCTGCCGACGCTGCCGGAGCGGATGGCCGAGTTCGGCGACGACATGGTCGACTACGCCCGCAAGCGCCCGATCGACCTGCGCTACGTCAACGATCCACCGTGGGTCACCCGCTCGACCGGCGGCAGGACCGGCGCCAACCAGGTCTGGATGCGCGGCAACGGCACGCTGCCGGACGACGAGCTGCTGCACGTATGCGTGCTGACCTACGCCTCCGACCTGACGCTGCTCGACTCGGTGCTCGCGCGGCACGGCGTGTACTGGAACATGGACAAGGTGCTCGGCGCCAGCCTCGACCACGCGCTGTGGTGTCACCGGCCGTTCCGCGCCGACGAATGGTTCCTCTACGACACTGACTCGCCGACGGCCTCCGGAGCGCGCGGACTCGCGACAGGGCGGTTCTTCGCCCGCGACGGCACGCTGATCGCCACCGTGGTGCAGGAAGGGCTGCTGCGGGTGATCGGCTCGCAGGACTGACACCGTCCCCGGTGCACACCGAGGCCGGGACCATCTGGTTCACGGCCCCGGCCTCGGTACACCTGACCGAACGACGAAGGGGGAACCGGGGAGGGTGTCGTCCGGCCTCAGCGAACACCGCTGAAGCAGGTGCGCACGGTCAGTCTACTGGCCCTGTCTGCAACTTGCACATTTGAGTCCGGATCGTAACCAGGCTCTCAACGGGTAGCCCGGGCGCGCGAATCGAGCCGAGCTGATTAGATGCCACATGCAGATGCAATAGCACACGCGGGACGGCAGGAGGTGCGTCCGTGTCACGGGGCCGAGGACCGACAGTCCGGCGCCGCAGGCTCGCCAGTGAGCTGCGGCGGCTGCGGGAGGTCGCCGACCTGACCATCGACGACGTGAGCGAGAAGCTGGAATGCTCGGCGTCGAAGATCAGCAGAATCGAGACCGGGCACGTCGGCGTGACGCCGCGCGATGTCAGGGACATGCTCGCGCTGTACGGGGTCGCGGGCGACGACAGGGAAGCGCTGGTCCAGTTGTCCCGCGAGGCGCGCACCAGGGGCTGGTGGCACGCCTACAGCGAGGTGTTCACCGGTGCGTTCGTCGGGCTGGAAGCAGACGCCAGCTCGCTGCGGGCATTCCAGGCGCTGCTCGTGCCGGGGCTGTTGCAGACAGAGCGGTACGCGCACGCGGTCATCAGGGCGATGCGGCCCGACGCCGACGAGCAGGAGATCCAGCGCAGGGTGACCGCGCGGATGCAGCGGCAACGGCTGCTCACCGATCCCGCCCCGCCGGAGTACTGGGCGGTGATCGACGAGGCGGTGCTACGCCGCACCGTCGGCGGCGTGGCGGTCATGGCGGAGCAGTTCGAGCGGCTGCTCAGCATGGCCACGCTGCCGCACGTGACGATCCAGGTGGTGCCGTTCAGCGCGGGCGCTCACCCCGGCATGGAGGGCCCGTTCCTCATCCTTGGCTTCCCGGAACAGGCCGACCCCGACGTCGTCTATGTCGACAGTACGACAAGCGGGGCCTACCTTGAGCTGCCAGCCGACGTCCGGCGGTACTCGCTGATGTTCGACCACCTGCGCGCTGCGGCGCTCAAGCCGGACGACTCAACCGACCTGATTTCCGGGCTTGCCTCGGCCGCCGAGCGCGGGAGGGAAGAGAAGAATGACGAGTAAGGAGTGGAACTTGGTGCTCAGCAGGGACGACGAAGGCAACGTCGAGTGGCGTACGAGCAGCTACAGCGGCGGCGGCAACGACTGTGTCGAGGTTGGCTTCATCGACGCGGCGCCGGTGGTGCGCGACTCTAAACACCGCGACGGCGGCGTGATCCGGGTCGAGGCCGCACAGTGGCAGGAAATGCTGCGTGCGGCGCGTACCGGCGCGCTCGACCTGCGCTGACCACACCCGGCGGCATCCCTTACCTCTGGTGAGCCGAGGTAAGGCCGGGTAAGGGGTGCCGCTATCGACGCGATCGCCTAGGACCGGGGATTGCTCGCCGTTACCGAGGCAGATGCCGCAGCGCCTTGACCCCGGCGGTCAGCGAGCGCGCCCACAGCCGGGGCGGCATGCCCTTGAACGGGCGCAGTTTCAGCCCACGCTGGGTGGCCACCGTCTGCACCTCGGTGAACCGCAGGATGCCCTCAGCGCCGTTGCGTCTGCCGACACCGGAGTCACCCATGCCGCCCATCGGCGCGTCGATCGAGCCGAAGCTGGCTGCGAAGCCCTCGTTGACGTTGACCGTGCCCGCCTTGATGCGCGCGGCGACCTCGCGGCCCTTGGCGCCGTCGGAGCTCCAGACACTGGCGTTGAGCCCGTACTGGGTGTCGTTGGCGCGCTGCACGGCGTCGTCGACGTCGGTGTAGCCGTAGATCGACACGACCGGCCCGAAGGTCTCCTCGGCGAACGGCGTCATGTCAGGGGTGACGTCGGTCAGCACGGTCGGCTCGTAGAACAGTGGGCCGATGTCTGGCCGGGCCTTGCCGCCCGCGAGCACCGTTGCGCCCTTGGCGCGGGCGTCGTCGACGTGCTCGGTGATCGTCTTGAGCTGGTCGGCCGAGGTCAATGATCCCATGCCTGCCGAGTAGTCGAGCTTCGCGCCCAGCGTGAGGTCCTTCGCCTTGCCTGCGAACGCGGCGGCGAACACCTCCCGAATGGACTCGTGCACGTAGATCCGCTCCACCGACACGCACAGCTGGCCCGCTGAGGAGAAGCACGCCGCGACCGCGCCGGTCGCTGCCTTCTCGACGTTGGCGTCTGCCAGCACGATCATCGGGTTCTTGCCGCCGAGTTCGAGCGAGAAGCTGGTCAGCCGCTCGGCGATCTTGCCTGCGAGCCGCTTGCCTGCGAGCCGCTTGCCGGTCGCCGTCGAGCCGGTGAAGGCGACGTAGTCGGACTCCTCGACGATGGCGTCGCCGATGACAGAGCCCCTGCCGAGCACGATCTGCCACACCCCGCGCGGCAGCCCGGCCTCCTCGGCCAGCTCGTGCAGCCACAACGCAGACAGCGCGGTCTGGTTGTCCGGCTTCTGCACCACGGCGTTGCCAGCAGCCAGCGCGGGCAGGACGTCCAGCCCGGTGAGTGCGAGCGGGTAGTTCCACGGCGAGATGATGCCGACGACGCCCTTGGGGTGGCGCAGCTCCTGGGTCTTGGTGAGCACGGGGAACACGCCAGCTCTGCGCTTCACGCCGAGTGCCCGCGCGCTGTGCGTACCGTAGTAGGAGGCGGCAAGCGCGGTGCCCGCGATCTCGTCGAAGGCGTCCAGCCTGCTCTTGCCCGCTTCAACCTGGACGAGGTCGAGGCCCTCCTGCTGCCGGTCGAGCACGAGCGTCATCAGCCGGGTCAGCACCCGCTGCCGGTCCGCGACGCTGGTGTTGGCCCAGTCGCGCTGCGCACGACGCGCCTCGTCGAAGACAGCACGCGTGTCTGCGTCGGTGGCCTGCGGCAGCGAGACGATCGGCTTGCCGGTGAACGGCGCCGTCATCTCGACCGGCGCGTGGTCCTTGCCGCCGACGACGCGGGCGACCAGGTCCTTGGCACGCGACACCGAGGGGGCGCCGACGATGCCGCCGATCGTGGTGCCGCTGCCGCCCTGCTGACCGGTCTGTTCCGACGTGTTCCCCGGCGCTGCGCTCGTCATCGACACACTCCAGTTACTCAGCGGTAGGTTTTTCCGAGCGTACCCGCGCGTCGCCTGCTGGCCAAGGTGTCGTTCGGCTGTGACACGGCTCCCGCGTCACGACCGCGCGGCTGCGCCGTCGTTGTCAGTAGAGGTCACTCCTTCAGGGCAGGGCGGTGGGCCGGTGCGGTGCGAGGGTCGCATCGGCCCGCCGCCCATCCTGCCTCAGCCGACGTCGCCCCGGTAGACACCCAGCGCGATGCGTTTCCACTCGGTCAGCAGCTGGTTCCGCCTGGTGGCGTCGCCGCCGATCTGCGCGTCAAGCGCGAGCCCTCGGATCAGGTTGACCGTCAGCCAGTACAGCGTCTCCAGCGTGTGCTGCGGCATCTCCGGCGCCAGCGAGTGGAACAACCGCAGGGTCGACCGGCCGAGGGCCTTGTCCACCGGCTTGATCGCCGCAGCGAGTTCGGTGTCGGTGCGCGCGGCCACCCACAGTTCCATGACCGCCGCCGACAGCGTGCCTGCGAAGCCCTGCCAGATCAGGTCGATTCCGTGCTCGACCAGGTCGGGCGCGTCAGGCAGGTCACCGGCCGCCGCCACGATCTCGGCCTGGATGCGGTTGGTCAGGTGCTCGACAGCGGCGGCCATCAGCTCGGCCTTGGTGGTGAAGTGGTGCTGCTGCGCACCCTTGGACACGCCTGCCCTGACACAGATCTCCTGCACCGACGTCCTGGCGTAGCCGAGCTCGGTGAGGCAGTCGATGGTGGCGTCGAGTAGCGCGGTGCGGGTGCGTTCGCGCCGCTCCGCCTGGGTGCGGTGCCCGCGCTCGCGGGTCCCCGCGAGCGCATCGGGTTGCGTCGGCTGGGTCGCCGTCACCTCGTCTCCCTCGTTCCGTGCTTGTTCCCGTGCTTGTTCCATCGGGCGGCGGGCTGTACATTCCAGGTAAAACTTACATGCCGAATGGAATGTTTTCCAGCTGGAGGACTCATGCCGCTGCAACTGCCCGCGAGTTCGTGGAGCGACTCCGATCTCGAAGACTTCCGCGACCTCGCGCGCACCTTCTGCCATAAGGAGCTGACGCCGAACCAGGAGCGCTGGGCACAGCAGAAAGAGGTCGACCGCGACCTGTGGCGCAAGGCTGGCGACGTCGGGCTGCTCGGGCTGTCCATCCCGGAGGAGTTCGGCGGTGGCGGCGGCACCTTCGCACACGAGGCCGTGCTGCTTGAGGAGCAGGCGCGCTCTGGCGACAGCGCGTGGGGCGTCGCGGTGCACAGTGGGATCGTCAACCACTACGTGCTCGCCTACGCCTCCGAGGAGAAGAAGCGTGACTGGCTGCCCAAGCTGGTCAGCGGCGAGTGGGTCGGCGCCATCGCGATGACCGAGCCCGGCACCGGGTCCGACCTGCAGGGCATCAGGACCCGCGCGGTCCGCGACGGCGACGACTACGTGATCAGCGGTTCCAAGACGTTCATCACCAACGGCGCCCAGGCCGACTTCGTCATCGTGGCGGCCAAGACGGACCCGGACGCGGGCGCGGCTGGCGTGTCGCTGTTGGGTGTCGAGACGTCGTCACCGGGCTTCCGGCGCGGCCGCGTGCTGGACAAGATCGGCATGAAAGGCCAGGACACCTCGGAGCTGTTCTTCGACGACGTCCGTGTGCCCGCCGCGAACCTGCTCGGTGACGGCGAAGGCCAGGGCTTCATCCAGCTTATGCAGCAGCTGCCGCAGGAGCGGCTGATCATCGCCGTCACGTCGGTCGCAGGCATGGAGGCGGCCGTCAACCAGACACTGGAGTACACCAAGGAGCGCACCGCGTTCGGCAGGCCGATCTTCGGTTTCCAGAACACCAAGTTCAAGCTCGCCGAGGCGGCCACGGAGGCGACGGTGAGCAGGGCGTTCCTCGACCAGTGCATCGAGCGGCACCTCAAGGGCGAGCTGGACGTGCAGACCGCCGCGATGATCAAGCTGTGGACGACGGACCGCATCAACCGGGTGGTCGACGAGTGCCTGCAGCTGTTCGGCGGCTACGGCTACATGAACGAGTACCCGATCGCACGCGCCTGGGCCGACGTCCGGGTCAGCCGGATCTTCGGTGGCACCAACGAAATCATGAAGGAGATCATCGCCCGCAGCCTGTGACGGCGTCCGGTGATCTGACTCGGGTCGCCGTGACTCCTATATCTATTCGATTCCGCCTTATTGATGAGAGGACACAACATGGGAGCAGGTCCGCTGAGCGGGCTGCGGGTGGTGGAACTCGCCGGGCTCGCGCCGGGACCCTTTGCCTGCACCGTGCTTGCCGACCTCGGCGCCGACGTCATCCGGGTCGATCGGGCCACGCCGGGCGCAGACGTGATCGGCTTCGAGAATGACCCGCTGCGCCGCAGCCGCCGGTCCATCGGTGTCGACACCAAGCAGCCGGAGGGCGTCGAGCTGGTGCTCAGCCTTGTCGAGCAGGCCGACGTGCTGGTGGAAGGCTTCCGGCCCGGTGTGACCGAGCGGATGGGCCTCGGACCCGCCGACTGCCACGCCCGCAACCCGCGCCTGGTCTACGGCCGGATCACCGGCTGGGGCCAGGACGGCCCGCTGGCGCAACGCGCCGGGCACGACATCAACTACGTCGGGTTGTCGGGTGCGCTGGAGGCGATCGGCCGCGCGGGGGAGCGCCCGGTGCCGCCGATGAACCTGGTCGCCGACTTCGGCGGTGGCGGGATGCTGCTGGCGTTGGGCATCCTCGCAGCGCTGTACGAGCGCACCAGCTCCGGCAAGGGACAGGTCGTCGATGCGTCGATGGTGGAAGGGTCCGCGCTGTTGGCGACGAGCCTGTTCGGGCTCAAGGCCAGCGGTGTCTGGTCGGGGGAGCGCGGCACCAACATGCTCGACGGCGGCGCGCCGTTCTACGACACCTACGAGTGCAAGGACGGCAAGTACGTCGCGGTCGGCGCTATCGAGATGCGGTTCTGGGCGGACCTGGTCAAGGTGCTTGAGCTGGACGACGCCGACCTGCCGCATCACTTCGACGCCTCGCAGTGGTCGCGGCTCCGCGAGATCCTGACGGCTGAGATCGCCAAGTACACCCGCGACGAACTGGTCGCCAAGGCGGAAGGCACCGACGCCTGCATCACGCCGGTGCTGTCGGCCGAGGAGGCGCCCTCGCACCCGCAGAACGCGGCGCGCGGCACGTTCGTCGACGTCGCAGGCGTGACGCTGCCGTCGCCCGCACCGAAGTTCGACCGCACCCCCGCCGCTACGCCGACCGCTCCGCACGAGACGGCGGCCGACACCGACGAGGTGCTGTCCGAACTGGGCGTGGCCGACGCCGAGGTTGCCCGCCTCCGGGAGGCCGGTGTGATCGCGTAGGCGGCCGGCCGGTTGGCCGGACGCTGGCACCGTGACGGGACAGCCGGACGGACTGGCCGGTGTGCTGGTGTCCACTGTGGACTTCGGCTCTGTGAAGCCGTGATCGGGTGCCTGGCGGCGCGATGGCGCCGCCAGGGCTCGGTCGCGGAGTTCACGGCTGGCTAACTCGGACCGGACGGGGCCGGGTCGAAGGTGTGGTTGCGGCGGGGTGTTTGGGTGGCGTCGAGCCCGCGTCGAGCCGGCGTCGAGCCATGTGGGTGGGATGCATTCGGGTTTGCCGTCGGTGGCCATGCGGATGGCGCGGTCTTCGTCCGGCACCGCACCCGGCATCTGCGACAGGGTAGTCAAGATCGAATCCACATGCGCGGTACTGATCTCACCCCGACGAAAGGCCTCGCGGGTCGCCGGCGCGGTCGCGGGCACACGGTGGGTGCCTTCGGAATAGTCGTGACACGCCAACGCCCGCTGGACGCGCCTGCTCCCGTCCGCACGGGCACATTGCACGACGTCCCTGAGTAGCGTGGGTGTGCCAGTCTGATGTGGCCCCGCCTGGAGCGGTAGTGCTGGGGCAGGTTCTAGTGATCGTCGCAACGCTCGAGTCGTTCGGGAGTTGCGATGGCCCATGGTCGGCCCGGTGTCGCGCCGGACACGGCGAAGCGGGAGGAGTACGCCCGCCTGATCGCGCGGGGTGTGAACAATTCGGAGGCGTGCCGGATCGTCGGCATCAACCGAAAGACTGGAAAGCGGTGGCGACACGGCCGCGTCGTTACCACCCGCGACGGGCGGAAGCGACACTATCCGCCCGTGATCAACACGCAGAAGCGTGAGATTTCGCCCCGGTTCCTGTCCGAGGACGAGCGGATCCTGATTGCCGACCGCCGCAAGGCGGGCCGCACGATGCGCGAGATCGCCGACGAGTTGGGGCGCAGCCCGTCGACGGTCAGCCGGGAACTGCGTCGTAACCGTGACCCGAGGACGGGTCAGTACCGGCCGTTTTCCGCGCAGCGGCTGGCCACGCAGCGACGGGCCCGGCCCCGGCCAGGCAAGATCGTTCGTGATCGCGAGTTGCGGGCGTTCGTGGCCACCCGGTTGACCCAGCGGTGGAGCCCGGAGCAGATCAGCTACGCCCTGCGCGCGGAGTTCGGCGTCACCGGCACCGAGCTCGTGGAAGTCTCTACCTGATCTACCTCGCGCTGGAGAACAAGCCCCTCCGACT
>WHUD01000084.1 GCA_009377385.1 Actinophytocola sp. | reverse complement strand
AGGTCGGGCGTCGTGGCAGGGTCGCCGAGATAGGCCCAGAGCACGTCACCGATCTTCACGAGCGGATAGCTCTTGAGCTTGATCTTCTTGCACAGCGTGCTCTGTCGTTCGTCCGGTTCGGACGGCACTTCGACGCACTGCCCGGTGACGTCGTACTTCCACCCGTGGTACGAGCAGCGCAGGCCCGACTCCTCGTTGCGCCCGAACCACAGCGAGACGCCACGGTGCGCGCAGAACTCGTCGATCAGCCCATACCGGCCCTCGCTGTCGCGGAACGCGATCAGCCGCTCGGAGAGCAGCTTCACCCGCACCGGCGGGCAATCGTTCTCCGGCAGCTCATCGGCGAGCAGCACCGGCAGCCAGTACTGCCGGAACAGGGCGCCCATCGGCATCCCGGGCCCGGTCTGGGTGAGGAGCTGGTTGAAGTCGTGGTGGAGCATCCGACCCTCCTGGAATTACGGTTAGACCATTTTACCGAGTAGGGAGAGGTACGTTCAACCTCTATGTGGTGTCACCTCATGACACGACGGCATCGGCTCGAACCGGACGACTCGGGCCGCCCGTTCGAGCCGATGCCGATCGACGCCCGTCGCCTAGCCCGCTTCGAACGCCTGCCGCAGCAGCGCCTTGTACCGCTCTGGGGCGTCGAGGACCTCCGAGGCGACCTGCTTGGCCTCGTCGCCGGGGGTGAAGTCGACCGCCTCGTCGGCCTTCTCAATCTTCGCCAGGAAGTCCTTGTTCTTGCTCGCGGCGGCGAAGGCGTCCTGAAGTGCCGCGAGCGTGTCCGCAGGCACGCCGGGTGGTGCCCAGACCATCCGTCCCATGTTCTGGAGGTCGAGGTGTGCCGCAGCCAGCTCCTTGTTCTCGCCGGTGAGGCCGAGTTCGGTCAGCGTGGGGACATCCGGCATGTTGTCGTCCGGCTTGTCCCCGATGACAAGCAGCGGCCGGAAGTCGCCTGCCTCGATCCCGGACAACCGCGACGACACCGTGCCGCTGCCCAGCTCGACGTCGCCTGCCGTGATGGCCATGCCGGTCTCCTCTGAGCCCTCGAAGCCGCTCACGATGCGGCCGTCGATGCCGAGCACCGGATACAGCACCGTGGCGTCGAGGTTGTCCGCGGCGCCAAACGCCCGCGCTGGCGAAGTCGACGCCATCGCCGTCACGGACGTCGTCGATCGTCTTCAGCTCGCTCTTCGGGCTGCCGACAAGCACCCTGGTCTCCGCGGACAGCCTGCCGACGTAGGAGTAGTTCGTGAGATCGAACCGCACCCCTTCCGCGCCTGCCAGCGACGCGCCAGCGATGCCCTGGCCCGCGAAGAAACCGATCGTCGTCCCATCAGGCTTCGCCGAGTAGACCTGGTTCGCCGCGACGAGGCCACCCGCGCCGTCCTCGTTCTTCACGACGACAGTGGCACCGAGTTGCTTTTCCAGGTACGGCGCGATGGCACGTGCGATGGTGTCGTAGCCACCACCGGTGCTGAACGAGACGACGAACTCGATCGTCTCGCCTTCTAGGCTCTTGCCGCCGTCATCAGCCGCAGTGGACTGCACCGCCGCGCTCGCGCAGGAGGTTGCCGACAGCGCTATCACCGCGACAAGGCCTGCGATGCGACCGTGCGTGCCTCGCGCTCGAACCATGGGGACCCTCCTTCTACTTGATCAGCTCGGTGAACTCGGCCGGTGCGCGCAGCGCCTCGTTGACGACGTTGACCGTCTCGTCACCGGTCAGCGGGTCGACGTCGCGCTGCTGTTTCTCTGCCTTGGCGAGCAGTTCTTTGTTCCCGAGGGCGCAGCTGATCCCCTCCCGCAGTGCTGCCATCTGCTCCGGGTCCATGCCGGGCGGACCGGCGAGCGACCGTCCGGTCTCTGACAGGTTCATCAGGGCGTCGAGCGTGGCGTCTTGGCCTTGCTCTGGCGGCAGGTCGGCGACCGTCGGGACATCCGGCAGGGCGTCGTGCGGCTCCTCCGAGAGCAGCAGCAGCGGCCGCATGTCGCCCGACTCGATGCCGTCGAGCTGGCTGTCGATCGGCAGGATGTGCGCGTCCGCGTCACCAGAGAGCACCGCAGCCCGCGCACTGTCCGATCCGTCGAACCCGGTGATGGTCTCGGCGGGGAAGCCGTACAGTTCAGGCAGCACCTCGGAGTTGACGTGCTCGTTGCTGCCTGGCCCTGTCGCGACGAACCGGATCGGTTTGGTCGACTCGCGCAGGTCGTCGAACGTCTTGAACTCGCTGTCCGCCGCGACTGCGAGGACGTTGGGCTCGGCGGAGACCCGGCCGAGCCAGGAGAACTTCGCAGCGTCGAAGCTGGCGCCAGGGGCGTCCGCGAGCTGCGAGCCGACCACGCCGACGGTGTTCGTCAGCACCGTGCGCAGCGAGTCGGGCGGCGCGACGAAGGTCTTCGACGTGGCGAGCAGGCCACCGGCCCCCGGCTCGTTCTTCACCACGACGGTGGCATCGAGGCACTTCTCGAGATAGGGCGCGAGCAGCCTGGCGTAGACGTCGTAGCCGCCACCAGGGTCGTACGGCACGACGAGCTCGACCGTCTCTCCCGCGAGCGGAGCTTCGTCGCCCTGCGACGAAGTCTGTCCGCCGCCGGTGCTGCATGCCGTGAGCAGCAGCGCGGTGAGCGCGACGGCGAACTGCGATGTCCGGCGCATTGTCGATGTCCTTTCGTTGACAAGCCTGCTGCCACGTATTACGGCAGCATCAGGCAGCGAGGTGGGCGTGACAATCACGCGCGCCCATTTGCTGAGACGTGGTGACCCGGGGGCGAGGCGAGGGTGGCCCTGGGTGGGAAATATCGACCCAGGGCCACCCTCGCCAACCCTCAACCCCGCTCGTGCGCCGCCCGCAGGCTCTGCTGGAACGCCGCGGACGCATCGCCAAGCCGCCCGACGAGTTCGTCCAGCTCGGCTCCCGACAGCCAGCTGATCGGGCGCTCTTCCTTCTTCGCCGCGGCGAGCAGCTTCGGGTTCGTCACGCTGTTGTGCAGCGCCTGCCGCAGGCAGCTCAACCGGTCTTCCGGCAGGCCGGGTGGACCGACGATCGGCCTGCCGAACGCGGACATGTCGATCAGGGACTCGGCGAGCGCCCGTTCCCGCTGCCCGAGATCGAGCTCCCCCAGCGCCGGAACGTCGGGTAGCACATCGGCTCGCTTGGTGTCGATGACGAGCAGCGGATGCTCGTCGCCTGCCTCGATCGCCTCGATGCGGCTGTCGAGGTCACCGGTCTGACCGTCCACGTCACCTCGGACGACGGCGAGCTCACTTTCGTCCGAGCCCTCGAACCCGGTGACGACCCGGCCGTCGAAGTCCAGAATCTCGATGAGAAGGTTGGCGTTGACGAAGTCGGCGGCACCGACGCCGGTCGACGCGAACTCGAAGCCGTCGGCCTTCAGCACGTCGTCAAGCGTCCGATAAGGACTCTTCGCGCCTGCGACGAACACCGCCTGCTGCTCCGCGACTCGTCCGATCATGGACAGGTCGTCGAGCGCGAACCGTATGCCTTCGGCACCGGCGAGCGCGCCGCCCGCGACGCCGACCCCGTTCATGATCGCCAGCTCGGTGCCGTCCGGTGTCGCCGCCATGAGGTTGTTCATCGCCAGCAGCCCGCCCGCGCCGTCCTCGTTCTCGACGACGACCTCGGAGCCCAGCTCCTTGCCGAGATGGGGCGCGATGATGCGCGCGTACGAGTCGTACCCGCCGCCGGGACTGTACGGCACGACCAGCGTCACCGTCTCGCCCTCGAACATCGAACAGTCTCCCCCGCCCCCTGCACTCGCCTCGGTGGATGTCCCAACGGCGTCGCATGCGGTCGACATCAGGGCAATGGCGCCGAGCAGCGCAGAGAACGCCGCGCGTGTGGGCTTGCGATCAAACACGATGACTCCTGCCTGTCTGTTAGGTACGGCTAGAAGATTCCTGCCGGCATGGGTACGGCGAGCAGCTCGCCGAAGACGAACCACAACACGCCACCGGCGACGACGGCGTAGATCGTCGCGCCGAGCCACCCGGCCGAACCGGAGATCTTGAGATAGGCCAGCGTGAACAGCGGCACCGTGATGAACACGCCGAGCACGCACAGCGCGACGAAGAACGCGGCCGCCCACCCCAGCGCCGCCAGCCACGCCCTCGCACCGGCGGTGCCGAAGACGTACTCGATGCTGTGATCGTCACCCTGCTCGCTTCCCGCGTCCTCCTGCCGGGTCGCGGAATGCCGCGTCCGGTGCCGGTACGCCTGTACGCCGTGCCCGCCGAGCTTGAGCACGGCGATGCCGATGCCCGCGGTGGCGAGCAGTCCTGGGAAGAGCTTGGTGCGGAACGGCCAGTCCTGCGCGAGCAGATAGGCGCCGACGAACACCGCGAGCAGCAGCACGGTGATCACCACGTCACCGAGGCGCACCGGCGTCGCCGTGGCGGTCTTCATCGCGGTACGCCTCATTTCCCCACCCCGGTGAGGTCGTTGTCCTTCGTCTCGACCCTGGCGGGCACAGGTTCCTTTCCGCGTCGTCGCATCGCCCTGACGTACGGCCACACCGCGACGAACACGATCAGCGCGCCGAGCCCGAGCACCGACGGCGTTGTCAGCCACGACCACCCGTGCAGCGAGTAGGACAGGAAGAGGTAGCGCTCCGCCAGACCGCCGAGTACGACGGCGAGCAGGAACGGAACCCGCGGCCAGTCCCAGTGGATGGCGACGACACCGAGTGCCGCCGCCGCGAGCATCACGAAGATGTCGTTGATGTTGTTGCTCGCCGTGAACGCGCCGACGCCGAGCAGCACGAGCAGGAACGGCACCAGCCACGTGCCAGGGATGAGGGTGAGCTTGACGAGCTGCCGGATGAGCAGGAACGACACGGCGACGGCGACGATGTTGGCCAGCACCATGATCCACACCATCGAGAACGTGATGTTCAGGTTCGTCGTCAGCATCTCCGGCCCTGGGTTCAGCCCGGTGATGAGGAACGCCCCGAGCAGCACCGCGGCGCCGACGCTGCCCGGAATTCCGAACGCGATGGTCGGCACGAGCGATCCCGCGTCCTTCGCGTTGTTGTTCGCGCCTGCGGCAAGCACACCCTCGACGGCGCCCTTGCCGAACCGTTCCGGGTGTTTAGACGTCTGCTGCGCGTGCCCGTACGCGATGAACTGAGACACGCTACCGCCCATCCCGGGAATGATGCCGATGCCGATGCCGATCGCGCTTGACCGGACGACGACGGTCCAGTGCCGGAACGTGTCGCGCACACCCTGACGGATGCCCGAGATGTTGTCGGCCGTCCTGGTGGCGATCGAAGTTTTGCTGAGCATCAGTTGCAACACCTCCGCGCCCGCGAACAGGCCGATGACAAGCGGCACGATGTCGATGCCGTCCCAGAGGTAGAGCTGACCGAACGCGTAGCGCGGCACGCCCTCTTGCGGATCGATGCCGACGAGCGCCACCAGCATTCCCAAGGCCGCCATCAGGAAGCCCTTCAGCACGTTCCTGCCGGAGAGCGCGACGACGAAGGTCAGCCCGAGCAGCGTCAGCATCAGGAACTCTGGCGGGCCGAACGCGAGGACAAGCGGCCGCAATATGGGCACGGACAGCGCGAGGAAGAACGCACCGAGCAGCGCACCCTGTGTCGAAGAGAGCAACGCCGCCCCGAGTGCGCGACCGGCCTCCCCGCGTTTGGTCATCGGGTAGCCGTCGAACACCGTCGCGGCCGACGTCGCCTCACCGGGCACGCCGAACAGCACCGATGTGATGTCCCCCGTCGTCGCCGTGACGACCCACATGCCGAGCAGGAAGGCGAAAGCCTGGACTGGTTCCATGTCGAAGATGAAGGGCAGCATCAGCGCGAGCGTGACCGACCCGCCGAGGCCGGGCAGGACCCCGACGACGAACCCGATCGCGATCCCAACCAGCATGATCGCGATGGTCTCCGGCTGGAGAACGTCGAGCAGGCTCTGGAAGAACGTTTGGAACAAAGCGACCCTTCCGTTGTCCGGGGAACCCTGCCACCCCCTGGCGGAACGAACCTACGAGCCAGACCGCCCGGCCGAGGACGCCGTCGTCTCACAAAATGGGCGCTGACTGAGGTAGTCGAGTGCGGCGGCGAGCCTGCGCACCGACGCGTACTTGAGATGCATGTCGAACAGGTTCACCTTGTGCGACAGCTCGCTCCGGTCGAACGTGGCGTCTTCGACGACGATGACCTCGAAACCGTGTGAGTAGGCGTCGACCACGCTGGCGCGCACACAGCCGCTCGTCGTCTCACCGCCGACCACGAGCGTGTCCACGTCGAGCTGGCGCAGCCACGTCGACAGCGGGGTGCCGAAGAAGGCGCTGGCGCGGCTCTTGTCGAGCACGAGCTCACCGGGCCGTGGCGCCAGTTCCGCGACGATCTCGTAGCCAGCAGCGACGTCCTCGCCTGGCTCCCTTACCCGGCGTGTTGT
Organism: Actinophytocola sp.; assembly: GCA_009377385.1. GTDB lineage: Bacteria > Actinomycetota > Actinomycetes > Mycobacteriales > Pseudonocardiaceae > Haloechinothrix_A. The sequence continues at coordinate 13,322 of WHUD01000084.1, read as the reverse complement.
CGCGCCGAGCCGCGCATCGGTCCTTCGCTGTCCTGTCGTGTAGAGCACCGGAACGCGCACCTCGCGCGCTGTTTTCAGCAACTGCCGCAGCGGGTCGAGCGCGCGCCACGCGGACAGACCGCAGGTCGCGGGGAGGTCGTCAATGGCGTCGGCGAGCGGTCGCGGGCGGTCGCCGAAGACCTTGCGGTAGCAGTCGATCAGCAGCAGCGCCGGACGACTGCCCGGCGTCCGGTCGGTCTGGTACCGGGCCGCGATGAGCCGCTCGTCGGGGCCGATGACGTCGTCCCAGCAGCGGTCCATGCCGGCCTCCCGTTCGTCAATCCCGACAGGATTGCCAGCTTCATGATCGGTGTCAATGGCTTGTCAAACCTAGGGGTAGAATGGTAAGACCATAAGGTACTAGTGATGCGAGGAAGGAGCGGCGGCCATGACGACACCGCCGTCCACGACCGTTCTCAAGGCCTTCGACCTGCTCACACTCTTCTCGGAACGGCCGCTGCTCGGTGCCGGTGAGGCGGCACGGCTGCTAGGAACGCCACGGGCAAGCACGCATCGGCTGCTCGTGACGTTGCGCGAGGCCGGTGTGCTCGAAGTGAACGACGACGGCCAGTACCGCCTCGGCCTTCTGCTGTTCGAGCTCGGGTCGTACGCACCCTTGCGGCGGCGGCTGCACGACGAGTGCACGCAGCCGCTCGAACGGCTGTCGGCCGAGGTCGCGCTCCCCGCCTTCCTCGCAGCACGAGAGGGCACGGAGCTGCTGTGCCTCGAGAAGATCTACCATCCGAGGACCGACGTGCCCATCAGGGTCGGGCAGCGTGCGCCGTTGCACGCCACGGCGGCGGGAAAGGTGCTGCTCGCCTACTCGCGGCGTTCGGCCATCGAGCGTTACCTCAGTGAGCCGCTCACCCGGTTCACACCGCACACGATCGTCGATCCACGCAAGCTCAACCAGGAGCTGGAACGCATCCGTGACCAGGGACTCGCCACGGAACGCGAGGAGTCGTACGTCGGCATCGCGTCGATCGCCACCGGTGTATGGAACCACACCGGCAAGATCGTCGCCGCGATCTCGATCGCGGCGGCCACCCCTGCCGGACAACCGGCGGCTGAAGGCAGCCGAACGGCCGTTGATGTCGGCGGCTGGCGAGATCCACCGCAGGCTTGGCTGGAGCCCCGCCGCGCGTTCTGAGCCGGAACGCTTGTCCGCCCCGGCCTGAGCCCACTATTCAAGACGGACAGCTGCGGTGACCCGATCGGATCGATCTACGGTGCTCTCGCAAACCGAGCGCACGGGTGGACCGATGTCGATGGAGCAGGTACCCCTTGGATCGAGCGAGTTGATGGTGTCGCGGCTCGGATACGCGTGCATGAGCCTGTCCGCCATGCCGCCCGACGACGACCGTGCCGCCGCCGTGCTGCGGCACGCCTTCGACCTCGGTGTCACCTTCTTCGACACCGCTGACCGCTACGGCGCGGGGCACAACGAGCGGCTGCTCGGCAGGGTGTTCGCCGCCCGCGCCGACGAGATCGTGATCGCGACCAAGTTCGGCTTCGTCGGCGACCCTTCCGACCCCGGCGGTGTGGACGGGCGACCGGAGCACGTCCGCGCGGCCTGCGACGCCAGCCTGCGGCGGCTCGGCGTCGATGTGATCGACCTGTACTACCTCCATCGTGTCGACGCGGGTGTGCCCATCGAGGAGACGGTCGGCGCGATGTCCGAACTGGTCACCGCGGGGAAGGTGCGTGCCCTCGGGTTGTCTGAGGCTGCCCCTGCGACGATCCGCCGCGCGCACGCGGTACATCCGATCGCCGCGTTGCAGACCGAGCTATCGCTGTGGTCACGGGACGCCGAAGCGGGCCCGCTCATCGCCGCCCGCGCGCTCGGCATCACGTTCGTGGCCTGCAGCCCGCTCGGCATCGGTTTCCTCACCGGCGAGATTCTGTCCACTCAGGACGTCTCGCCCGGCAGTCGTCTTGGCCGCAGTGAGCGCCTCGCGCCGGGCAACCTGGAGCACAACGCCGCGCTGGTGCACCGGTTGCGGGCACTCGCGGCCGACGTCGGCTGCACGCCGGGCCAGCTCGCGCTCGCCTGGGTGCTGGCACGGGGCGGCGACGTCGTCCCACTCCCCGGTACCCGCAACCTCAACCACCTGCAAGCGAACGTCGCCGCCGTGCACGCCGCGGTCGACGCCGCGCACCTGCGGACGCTGGACGCCGTCTTCGCGCTCGACGCACCGGCGGACAGGCGCAAGTCGGCCGCCGGTCTAGCCATCGTGAACCGCTGACCCCAACCGAAGGAGCAGGCATGACACTTACCGCGATCGACTTCCCTCGGGCGCTGTTCATCGGCGGCGAGTGGGCCGACGCCGAGGACGGCGCGACGATCGAGACCATCGACCCGTCGACCGAGGAGCCGATCGGGGTCGTCCCCTCGGCGAGCGTCGGCGACGTCGACAGGGCGGTGGCCGCAGCGGGAGCGGCGGCACAGGACTGGGCGAACACGACGTGGCCGGAACGCGCCGAGCTGCTCCGCACCCTTGCCCGCCGGATCGAGGGCGTGGCCGAGGAGATCGCGCGGCTCGACACCCGCGACGCCGGTATGCCGCTCGCCGGCAGCAGGGGCGACGTGGCAAGCACAGTGCGCGAACTGGAGTACTTCGCTGGTCTCGGTGGCGAGGCCAAGGGCGTCACCCTGCCCGGATCGCCGTCGCAGAGCGCGGCGACCCACCGTGAACCGTACGGCGTCGTCGGCAGGATCATCCCGTTCAACCACCCGTTCAAGTTCGCGGCGAGCAAATGCGCCGCACCGCTGATGGCGGGCAACACCGTCGTGCTGAAACCGGCGGAGCACACGTCGTTGTCCGCGCTGCTGTTCGCCGAGCTCGCCGAGGACGTCCTGCCCGCAGGCGTGCTCAACGTGGTGCCTGGTCCCGCCGCGACCGGCGCCGCGATCGTGGGTCACCCCGACGTCGGCCGCGTGGCGTTCACAGGGAGCGTGCCGAGCGGCAGGGCGGTGCTGCGAGCGGCCGCCGAGCACATCAAGCATGTCACCCTTGAGCTTGGCGGCAAGAACCCGATGGTGATCTTCGACGACGCCGATCCCCAGCGTGCGGCCGCCGCCGCGGTGGCAGGGATGAACCTGCGTCGTTCCATGGGGCAGTCGTGTCAGTCCAACTCCCGAATCCTGGTGCACCGCCGCATCAAGGACGCTTTCCTCACCGCGCTGGCGGGCCTCGTCGCCGCTCTGCGGGTCGGCGATCCCGCCGACGAGGCGACCGACATCGGCCCGCTCGCGTTCGAGTCGCACTACCGGCGCGTCCTCGGCTACATCGACTCCGGTGTGCACGCCGGTGCCCGGCTGCTCACGGGGGGCGGCAGGCCCGCTGGGCTGAGTCGCGGCTACTTCGTCGAGCCCACGGTGTTCGCCGACGTCGACCCCGGCATGCAGATCGCCCGCGAGGAGATCTTCGGGCCGGTCATGGCGGTGCTCGACTGGGAGGACGAGGACGAGGCGATTCGACTCGCCAACGACGTCGACTACGGGCTCACCGCGAACATCTGGACCAACGACCTCCACCGCGCTCACCGCACCGCCCGGCGGCTCCAGGCCGGAACGGTCTGGATCAACGGCGAGGGGCGCAAGCCGCTCGGCACCCCGTTCGGCGGGTACAAGCACAGCGGACTCGGCCTCGAAGGCTCCCTCGACGAGCTCCTCAGCTACACCCGTTGCAAGAGCGTCGTGGTGACTGTGGCGTTGGGTTGACCGGGGGCTGGCCGACCTGGCCGAGGGTGGCTCTCGGTGGCCTATATCGACCGAACGCCACCGTCGGCCAGCCACAGCCGCCGTGCGTTGTCCACAGTGGGGCGATCGGCCGATTTTGCCGTTCGCGGAAAGTCGGCGACCGTGTGCGGATGGCACGATCAGACGTCGACTGGGACGCCGTCGAAGCCGCTGCTCCGCACCAGGTGCTCACCCGCGCGGAACTCCACCGGCTCGGCGTCACCCAAAGCATGATCTGGACCCGCACACGCCCGCGCGGGCCATGGCGCAACCTGCTGCCGGGCGTGGTCATGCTCCGCAACGGACGGCCGACGCGGGTCCAGGCCATCGATGCCGCACTGCGCTATGCGGGCAAGGGCGCGGTCGTCACCGGCCTCACCGCGGTCCGGCTCCGAGGCCTGCGCAAGGTCCCCGACACCACCCACGTGCATCTGCTCATCCCGCAGGAACGGCAGCGACAGTCGGCTGGTTTCGCGCTGATCGAACGCACTAGACGTCTGCCGCTGACGCTCGTCGAAGACGGCTTTCCCACGGCGGACGTCACCCGTGCCGTTCTCGACGGTGCTCGGCGGCTGACCCGCCGCGCCCAGGTCGAAGCGTTGATCGCCGAGGCCGTGCAGCGTGGCCGCACTACCCCGAAACTGCTACGTGAGGAACTCGAAGCAGGCTCCGACCGTGGGTCGGCGCTGCCCCGTCGCTGCCTCGCTGCCATCGAGGCGGGCGCCCGTTCCACCGCTGAGGCACGCGGTGTCGCGCTCGCCAGACGCAGCGGACTACCGCCGATGCGCTGGAACGTCCGCCTCCGTACTCCGACCGGCCGCGTCCTTCCCAGCCCTGACGGCTGGATCGACGACGTCTGCCTCGCCTGGGAGATCGACTCCTACGAGCACCACCTCTCGCCTGGCGACTCCGCCGCACGATGGAACGCCACAACATCATGACCGCCAACGGGATCATCGTCGTGCACACGCTTCCTTCCGAGCTGACAACCCAGCCCGCGGGCGTCGTCCAGCAGCTCCGCGACGCCTACCAGCACGCCCTCGCCCGGCCCCGGCCGGACATCGTCGCCGAGTGGTGACGGCCGAGGGTGGCGCTGGGTGGGATATGTCGGCCGAACGCCACCCTCGGCCGCAATGACACTCAGTGCATGCAGGAGCCGCCGTCGACGACGAGGGTCTGACCGGTCACGAAATCGCTCGCGGCGGACGCAAGGAACACCACCGACCCGACGAGGTCGTCCGGGGTCTGCACGCGCGGGAAACGCCCGGCTCGACGCCGCCGAACTCCGCAGGGTCACCACGTCGTCGGTCGGCTCCGCCTCGCTCAACGTGCTGCCGGGAGCGATGCAGTTCACGCCGACGCCGTCAGGACCGACCTCGCGGGCTAGCGTCTTGGTGAACCCGATGATGCCCGCCTTCGACGTCACGTAGTGGATGCGCCCCGCGGATCCCTTGAGCGCCGTGCCCGAGCTGATGTTGATCACCTTGCCGTAGCCGCGCGCTTGCATAGCGGGCACGAACGCTCGCGCCATCAGCCACGCGCCACGCAAGTTCACTGCCATCATGCGGTCCCATTCCTCGACCGCCAGGTCCTGGTATCCCGCCCGCGACATCGGCACCGTTGCGAAGACCGCGGCGTTGTTCACCAGGACGTCTACCTCACCGGCGTGCCGCGCCACCCCCTCCCGGCAGCGCGCGACGCTGGTCGGGTCCGCGACGTCCGCGACGACGCCGAGAGCGTCGAAGCCGTCGTCGGTCAGATACTTGGCGGCCATGGCGACACCGTCGCCGTCGACGTCAACCAGCACGACGGACGCGCCCTCGTCGGCACAGCCACGGGCATAGGCGAGCCCGATGCCGTTGGCAGCACCGGTCACCACCACCGTGCGTCCTGCAAGCTGACCGGTCACCGGTCCGGCCTGTCGGCCGAGGGTGGCGCTGGGTCCGATATGTCGGCCGAACGCCACCCTCGGCCAGCACCGCCGAACTCCTCGGTGAACGACCCGGCCTCGTAGTCGGTGTGCACCGGTTCGTCGCCCTTGTACTCGATGGTCAGCTCGCCGAGGTACTCCTGCAGCGGCAGCGGCTTCGCCGCGACGACCACCGCGGGCGTGTCGGGGTCGATATGGTGCTGGTGCCACGCACCCGCGGGAATGTAGAGCGTGTCCCCCGCTTCCCACTCCACTCGCTCGTCGTCGAGCAGAGTGTGGCCGCTACCCTTCAGCACGAAGATCACGGCCTCGTTGTGGCGGTGGGTCACCGAACTGCTTCCCGGCGGGTAGATGTGGCAGTCGAACTCGATGATCCGGTTGTCGAAGCCCATGTCCCGTGACACGAGACCGGCATGCCAGATGCCGTTCTTCGCCTCGTACTCAAGTTCGACGTCGGCGGCCTTGATGATTCGCCGCCCGCGCCTGCGCGCCTCGGCGTCCCGTGCGCGACGTTCCTGCCTGCCCCGGAAGAGCGCGGACTTTCCTTCCAGCCATCGTTCGTCCTTATCGGACACAACATTCTCCTCTCGCGATGGTTTTCCGTCACCCCTGGTGCGGCCGAGGGTGGCGTTCAGCCGATATATCCGACCTAGGGCAGCCCTCGGCCGCACCCAGCGGGGCCGACGGCGGTCAGGGGCCGCCCTCGGCCGTCACTGGGTACTCGCGGCGGACCGTTCGGCGACGTCGTCGGCGCCCTGGTAAGAACGGACCTCGGTCGGCCGCAGCAGGAACGCACCGGCGTAGCACACCGGCACGAGACCGCCCGCGGTCAGCGCGACAACCGGGCCGACGACTCCGGCGACCGCGCCGATGAGCGTGTCGCCGAGCGCGGGGCCGCCGCGCGATGACATCTGGTAGAAAGCCGACACCCTGCCGCGCAGCTCGTCCGGTGTTTCGAGCTGCACCGCGGCGTGACGGATCGACGTCGCCATCGCGTCGAACGCGCCAAGCAGGCCCGCCGCGGCCAGCGCGAGCGCCAACGCGGGCGACTGCGCGAGCAGCACGGCGCTGACGCCGTAGAGCACCGTCGACACCAGCAGCACCCGCCCGAGCCTGCGGCTGCGGTCGACCACCCGGAACACGGCGTACGTCGCGAGCAGCGCACCGGCCGACGGCGCGGCGGCAAGCAGGCCGTACTCCGTGCCCCCGACGTGCAGGACGTCGATGGCGAGCGCGGGCAGCACCGCCCGGTAGGCGCCGAACAGCGTCGCGGACAGGTCCAGCGTCATCAGCTTCCAGATGATGCGGCGTCGGGCGACGAACCGGGCCCCTTCCGCGATGCCACGCCACAGCGACTGCGGCACGGTATCCGCGGCGAGCGGGGGCACCTTGAGCAGCGCGAGCACCACGATCAGGGCGGCGTAGGTGATCGCGTCAAGGGCGTACATCAGCCCCGGACCACCCGCCGTGATCAGCAGGCCCGCGATCGCCGGACCAGCGAGCACCGCCAGCTCACGGGACGGGTTGAGCAGCGCGAACGCCTGCGGTAGCTGGCTGCGCGGCACCATGGCAGGGATCAACGCCTGCCGCGCGGGTTGGTCGAACGTCGCCGCAGCCGTGGTGAGCAGCACGCTCAGCAGCACCTGCCACGCGGTGACGACGCCGGTCAGCGTGAGGACGGCGAGGCCGAGCGCGACGAGCAGCGCCACGGCCTGCGCCCACTGCAGCAGCCGCCGCCGATCCATGCGGTCGGCGTAGAACCCGCCGAGCGGGCTGAGCACGAGCAGCGCCACCGCCTGCGCCGCGCCGACAAGGCCCGTCTGCATGACGGACCCTGTCAGCGCGTACACGTGGAAGAAGTTCGCCGCGACCGTTCCCCTCGTGCCGATCTGCGACAGCACGACACCGGACCAGTACAGGGTGAAGTCGCGATGCCGCAGCACCTCGGGCAGGCTCACGCCGTTCTCCGCCGCGCGCCGCTAGTTCGTTCCCGCGCTGCCGGACAACAACTGCTCGTAGCCCTTGCTCCACTTCTCGTTTTCCGCGACGACCTTCTCGACGTCCAGCATCACGTGATCGGTACCGCCGAGATCGCCTTCGAGATCGGTCGACGGCGTCATGTTCAGCTCCTGCAACACCTGCTGCCCGTCGTCGAGCAGCCAGTCCTTGAACAGCAGCGCGGCTGCGGGGTGCTGCGCCGTCTTCATCAGGCCAGCCCCGTTCGGCCGCAGAATCACCGGCGAGACAAGCGGTTCGAGCTCGATCGGGGCGCCGTCAGCCTTGAGCTCCTCCACGATGTACGTGTAGTTCGACGCGGCAACACCGAACTGGCCCGACGACGTCATCTCTGCCATGACCGAGTGGCCCTTCACCTTCTTGGCGTTGGCGGCCATGGCCTGGAACAGCTTGTCGATCTCCTCTTCCGACTTGCCTTCCGCGCGCCAGTAGTCGTGCAGCCCCATGTACCAGTCGTAGTCGTCGATCTCAAGCGCCAGCTTGCCCTTGTACGCGGGGTCCGCGAGGTCCTCCCACGTCTTCGGCTCATCGCCCTGCTTCACGATGTCGGTGTTCCAGCTCGGGGCGAACACGTTGAACCGTGTCGCCGTCCAGGTGCCGAACTTCCCCTCAGCCGGCACCCGCTGCAGCGCGTCGCCCTGGTACGGCTGCAACAGGCCCTTGTTGCCAAGCACCTCCATCTCGGTGGCGTTGGTCTCCACCACGTCGGCTCCGCCGTACCCCGCCGCGTTCTCCTGCAGGATCCTCGGCAGCACCTCCTCGCCACTCGCGCGGTAGATCTCTAGGTCGATGTCCTCGTAGGTCTCCTCCCAGGCGTCCGCGAGCTCGTCGACCACCTCGGCGGACAGCGAAGTGTAGAGCGACAGCTTGCCCTCCTTCTCCGCGGCCGTGACGAGAACGTCGTGACGCTCCTTGCCGGTCAGCTCCAGCCACTGGGAGTAGTCGGCGGTCTTCGCGTTCGGTTCACCCGCCGCGCCGCCGCCTTCGGTGGGTGGCCCACCGCCACAGGCGGCCAGCAGCGCGGCGGCGGATGCCACGACGAGCCCGGCCTTGAATGCGTTCATCGCTGGTACTCCTTGTCTTCGACGGCGAACGCGCGATGGAGACGCGCGAGTTCAGTTGACGGGGACGAGCGAGAGCCGGTCCGGCGGCATTCGCAGGTAGACGTCGGTTCCCGGAGCGATCGAGATGGACGGGTTGCAGCGCACCCGCAGCTCGTGCTTGCCGACCCCGATGACGTGGTCGACCGAGTCACCGAGGAACGCGCGGGTCAGCACGTTCCCGCTCCACTGGTTCGGCTGACCTGGCCGGTGCTGTTCGGAGAGCTCCATCGACTCCGGCCGGATCGACACCACGACCTCGGTCCCGTCCGGCATGTCGGCCGCCGAGTCGAGCAGGAGCCTGCCGTCGTTCGTCTCGACGGTGTAGCGCTCGCCGTTGTGTCCCGAGACCACGCCGGAGATGAAGTTGGACGTGCCGATGAACTCGGCGACGAACTTGTTACTCGGGTTCTGGTAGACGTCGCGCGGGCGTCCCATCTGGACGAGGCTGCCGTCCGACATCACGGCGATCTTCGACGAGAGCGCGAGCGCCTCGATCTGGTCGTGTGTGACGTAGACCGACGTGATGCCGAGCTCCCGCTGCAACCGCTTCAGCTCGTAACGCAGCGACTCGCGCAGCTTGGCGTCCAGGTTGGACAGCGGCTCGTCGAGCAGCAGCAGCGACGGCTCGATGACGACCGCACGAGCAAGCGCGAGCCGCTGCTGCTGACCGCCGGAGAGCTTCGTCGCGTGCCGGTCGGCGAAGCTCGCCAGCTCCATGGTCTCGAGCACCCGCATGACCCGTTCTGAGATCTCGCGTTTTCCCGGCCGCTCAGCGCGCTTCATGACCTGCAAGGGGAAGGCGACGTTGTTGAAGACGGTCATGTGGGGCCAGATGGCGTAGGACTGGAACACCATGCCGAGACCCCGGCTGTTCGCTGGGACGTTGACCGGTTTCTCACCGGGTTTGCTCGAGAACAACACCCGCTCGGTTAACGCGATGTGCCCGGCGTCCGGCCGTTCGAGACCGGCGATCGACCGCAGCGTCGTGGTCTTGCCACAGCCGGACGGACCGAGCAGGGTGAACAGTTCGCCCTCGCCGACCTCGAAGCTGACGTCGTTCACGGCGAAGATCTTGGCCGGTCCTTTCGCGTCACCGTTGCCGTTGCGGGAGCGTTTGCGTCGTTCTCCCGCGAACGTCTTCACCAGGTTGTCTATCCGCAGCATCTGTTCTCCCTCCGAGCGGCAGCTCAGTTTGTCCGGTTGAGACCGACCTTGGCTCCGAGCTTGTAAGCGATGGACACGAGCAGGATGAGCGTGAGTACCATGACCACCCCGAGCGCGGAGAGCACGGTGAACTCGCCGTCCTCGAACTGCTCGAAGATGAGGATCGACAGCACCTCGTTGCCAGGGCTGTAAAGCAGGATCGAGCTCGACAGCTCCCGGAACGAGACGACGAGGATGTAGACCCACCCGGCGAGCAGGCCGGGAGCGAGTAGCGGCACGATCACGCGCCGGAACGTCTGCCACCAGCTCGCGCCGCTGACGTGGGCGGACTCCTCCAGCTCGCTTGAGATCTGGTGCATCGACGTGACCGCGTACCGCATGCCGTATGGCATATAGCGGGTGCAGTAGGCGATGAGAAGGATGAACAGTGTGCCGTAGATCGGGATTGGGCTGCGCAGGTAGACGAACGACAACGCGAGCCCGAGCACGAGACCGGGGATCACAAGCGGCACGAACGCCAGCTGGTCGACAACCTGCCGTCCCCTGACCCGTGAACGCACCACGAACCATGCCGCGATCGCCATGAATGCCATGACGAGCGTCGCGGAGCCGATACCGAGGATGAGCGAGTTCCGCAATGCCGTGACTGCCTTCGACATCCCGATGAGCTCGCGGTAGTTCTCCAGCGTCATCGTCTTGAACACGTTCAGCGTCGGCGCGGTGTAGTACTTCAGCAACGACGTGTAGAGCAGCACGACAAGCGGGGCGATGACGGTGAGAATGAAGTACAGGATGATCCCCGCGCCAACGACGGAGCGCCACTTGCCAAGCTCCATCGGCCGGGGACGGAATCCCTTGCCGGTCACCGTCTGGTAGTTCTTCCCCGACCGGCCGACGATATTGGACAGTGCGACACCGATTATCGCCAGAATGAGAAGGCCGACGGCCAGCGCACCCGCGGCGGCGAAGTCGGGCGGGTAGCTGCGCAGCACGAAATAGATGCGGCTGGTGAAGACGTAGATGCCGTTCTGCAGGCCGAGCAGCGCTGGCACCTCGAAGCTCTCGAGGCTGCGCACGACCATGATGAGAATGCTCGCTACGATCGCAGGCCGTGCCAGCGGCACCGTGACCTTGCGGAACACCTGCCACCGGGTGGCGCCTGACATCAGCGCCGACTCCTCGAGCGAAGGATCCATCGAGCGGAAGGCGGCCACCATCAGCAGGAAGACGATCGGCGAGAGGTGCAGCCCCTCGACCCAGATCATGCCCCAGATGGTGAAGACATCGAAGGTGCCCGAGCCGAAGACAGGCTCGACCAGCTTATTGACCAACCCGATCTCGGGGCTGGCCAACAGAATCCAGGAAATCGTGTAGAGGATCCCAGGGATGATGAGCGGCACGATCGACGCGGCGAAGAACAGTGCCTTGAACGGCACGTCGGTGCGCACGTTGAGGTAGGCGAGCGCGGTGCCGACCACAAGCGACAGCACGGCCGCCCCTGCTGCGAACCACAGCGAGTTGCCGATCAGCTCGAAGATCTGCGAGTTGCCGTAGGCACGTTCGAACCCGGCGACGCTCACGCCATCCGCGTCGAAGAACGTGCCCCACAGCAGGTAGTAGAGCGGCACGAGCGCCAGGTAGCCGATGACGAGCCCGACGACGCCGAGAATGAGCATCTTCGGTGTCGGCAGCCAGCGGCGCCACCATGCGCTCGCCGCGACGGTGTCAGTGCCAACGGCGGGGCTTGCCGTCGTCATCATTCGCCGCCGACCTCAGTGCCGCCCTTCACGACCTCGGCGTAGAGGCGATCCCATTTCTTCATGCTGGCCAGGAAATCGCCCGGCACGTCGACGGTGTCGTAACCGGCGAGCGGATCCTGATCGGAAGGCATGGAACCGATGCGGAAGTTTTCCTCGAAGACCTGTTGGCCCGCCTGCTGCAGCTCGAAGTCCGCGAACAGCGTCGCGGCGGCCGGGTTCTCGGCGGTCTTCGTCAGCCCGATGCCGTTGGGACGTATCACGACCGGCTCGACCGGCTGACCGGAGCTCGTGCGCCACGCCACCGGTGCGCCCTCGTCGGCCGCCTTGTCGATGGTGTGACTGTAGGAGGACAGCGCGACGTCGAACTGGCCAGCGGACAGCAGCTCGCCCTGGACCGTGTGGCCCTTGACGATCTTCGCGTTCTTGGCGATCCGTTTGAAGAGGTCGACGATCTCCTGCTGGCTCATCCCCTGTTCCTCGTAGTGCTCGGCCATCCCGGCGAACCAGTCGACGTCGTCGAGTTCGAGGCTGACCTTGCTGCGCCACTTGGGCTCGGCCAGCTCCTCGAGCGACTTCGGCTCCTCGCCCGGCTTCACGCGATTGGTGTTCCAGCCGACGACGAACACGTTGAACCGGCTCGCGATCCAGTTCTCCGCCTGGCCCTCTTCGCGGACCTTGTCGCGCAGCTCGCTCTCGTACGGGTAGAGGTAGTTCTCCTTGTTCAGCACGTTGAGCTCGGTGGAGTTGGTCTCGACGGCGTCGACGCCGTAGAAGCCGGCCGACTGCTCTTGCAGGACGCGCTGCAGCACCGACTCCGAGTTGCCTCGGTACACACTGACGTCGATGTCGTAGGTGTCCTCGAACACCTCGACCACGTCGTCCATGTCGCTGTTCGACGTGTAGATCGACACCTCGCCCTCCTCCTCGGCGAGGCGCACCAGTTCCTTGGTGCGTTCCTTGCCGGTGAGCCCGTTGAGCTTGTCGTAGACCTCCTTGGCGTGTTGCTCGACGGCGGAGGAGCCATCCCCGCCAGCGCCGGCGCCGCCAGGCGGACCTCCGCACGCGGCCAGCAGCAGGCCGATGGCGCTCACAGTGATGGCAGTTCCAACTGTGCGATTCCGCATGGTTCCTCCGGGACAGGTGTCGTTCCCGCCTGCTGCGGGGCTGACGCGGCTAGCGGCGCCCTGTCGCCCCGGCGGCGACGTCGTCGGGTTGGTGGCTGGTCAACCGGCGGGACGGTCAACCTGCGGTTCTCACTTCGCGTGTGATCTAAGACACTAATAAATTAAGGCATGATGGTCTAACCATTCGTTGGTTAGTTATGGAACCGTTATTGCAGATGGCGTCGTTCAACGACGAACCGGCCTGGTCAGGCGATGAAGAGATGACGGTATTACCATTAGCTAAAATGGCGGCGGCGCGATCATCCGCGCACGCAAGAGGGGTGGCACAGCGTGAGGAACCGGCTCCGGGCGGCTCGGGGGCGCGTGCTCCGCTCGCTCGCGGTGCGCAACTACCGGCTGTTCCTCACCGGCCACGCGGTGAGCGTCGTCGGCACCTGGATGCAG
>WHUD01000083.1 GCA_009377385.1 Actinophytocola sp. | reverse complement strand
TGGAACTGGTTCCGCTGTCGCCGGCGCGCGTCCTACTGGTGCTGATCACCGATACCGGCCTGGACGCGGACACCGCCGACGAACTCGCGGCGGCGGGACCAAAGGTCGTTCGCGCGTGATGGCCATCCCGGTATGGCCGCCACCATGCCGAGTTTGATGCAGCTGGCTACGGCCGATTCAGGGAGATCTTGCCACGACCCTACGCGAGCGCTAGACTTAGTTAACTTAGTCCAAGAGATCGCCGATGGATAACGCAGCGAATCAGTACAACGTGCACGAGGCCAAGACGCATCTCTCGCGGATCATCGAGCGGGTCCAGCGCGGCGAGGAGATAGTGATCAGCCGGGCGGGCGAACCCGCCGCAAAGCTCGTTCCCTTCCCACGGAAGGTGCATCGCCGTGGTCGCGGATCCTTGAAGGGGTCCTTGATACTCGCTGACGATTGGGACTCGCCTGAAGTCAACAACGCGATAGCGCGGGACTTCGAGTCGTGAGACTACTGCTCGACACCTGCGCAATTCTCTGGTGGTTCGCCGACGCGCCGGAACTGTCTCCTGCGACTGCCCAGCTCATCGAGGAGGAACCGGAGGTTTTCCTCAGCCCCGCTTCGCTGTGGGAAATCGGCATCAAGCAAGCGAGCGGTACATTGTTCGGGCCGGATGACCTCCTCGAGCGGATCCGCGACAGCGAGTTCACGGAACTCCCTGTCCGCCACGATCACGTGATCATCGCGAGCAGGCTCCCGCGCCTACATAGCGACCCGTTCGACCGTCTCCTGGTAGCTCAAGCCATGCGCGAGAAGCTGACCATCATCACCGACGACGGCAAGATCGGTGAGTACGAGGTCGAAACGCAGCAGACGTAGAACACGACGTCGCCAATGTGCAACTCGGAGTCGCGAACGAAGGCGGACCCGCTCACGCCCCAGGCTCGCGACCATCTTCTGTCCTGAGCCCGAATGTGCGAATTCCACACCACAAGCGGTCGACTCGACTTAGCATTGCTGAGATGACCGAAGCGCACCCGCCGGCAGGTGACGGCGAGGACGTCGTTTACGTGGCCTCGCAGCCGTACCAGAACGAGACCGAAGTGACGCTCGAAATGCGCGAGACAGATGGGGGCGAGCGCGCCGTCATGGTCTACAGCTCACTCCAGACCCTGGTCGCCGGTGCCGGCGACCAGCAACCGTGGATCGCGATCCCCAGGGAACGGGTGCCGGAACTGGTACGTCGAAGTGGAGCCGACGGGGTGCTGCTCGACACCGTTATCCCGCCGGGCCTACGCCGAGGAGACCCAGAAGGACCGCAGTAATGCCTGACATCGACGTCGATCAGACCGCACTCAACGGTTTCGCCGCCAAGCTCCGCAATGCGAGCACGGATCTGGAGAACACCACGAACCCGCCAGAGGTGCCGGAAGCGGGCGATGCGACCGGCATCCTCGGGTCGATGTTGAGTCACCTGACCCAGTCCATGGCCGGAGCGGTGACCGGTCTCGGCGCTGCTGGGGATGCGGTGGCCAACAGCAGGGACATTTTCGAGGAGACCGAGGACACCAATCGCGGCAGCATGGACCGCGTGCTTCCTGAGTGAGTCGGTTATGCCACTGAATACCGAGGTCAAAGCGGACATCGACGGTCTACGGACACTCGCGGACTGGTTTGGCAGCAGCTCGAACGCCGTCCACGACGCCGGCAGCACCGTGGTCAACGTTCGCGGCGAGTCGGAGACAGCGTGGGACGGCGAATCCGGTGCGGCGTTTCGCGACGCGATGTCGATGACGGGCACCGGCGTCGACGATTTCGCAGGGCAACTCGGCGACGCCAAGTCGGTCGTGTCCGTATTCGCCGACGACATGGCCACCGTGAAGTCCCGCATGGCGCAGGCGCGGCAGGTCGCCGCAGCCGGTGGGCTCGACGTCACCGACACCGAGATCGCCGAACCGGGCGAAGCGCCACCCGCACCCCAGCCACTACCTACGGACGGCTCGGCAACGGCGAAACAGCAGGCGGCGCACACCTCGGCGCAAGCCGCGGTCGACGCCCACAACGCCAAGGTCAAGGCGTACAACGAGGCGTCGCACATCGTCAGCGATGCACGTAATAAGCAGAACGCTGCGCTCCATCACCTGACCAAGTTCAGCACCGGTCAGCTACAAAGGGCGCCGTTCACCATCGCGGATGTGTCGAGCGGGCTTGCCGCTGAAGCGATCAAGCGCACCAGCAAGTTCCGCACCTTGGCTGCCTCATACGGTCGATATGCCGAACGTGCACTCACCGTGGCCATGAACAAGTCGGTGACCGATCCGGCTTTCGCGAAAGCAGCCAGACTGAACGCGCAATTCGCGAGCAAGCAGAGTGCGCTACTCGATGACGCACTCAAAACCGCTCCCGCGAGAATCGTGGACAGACTACCGGACTGGGCCAAGTCCAGCTTGACTGCGGAGGTGAAGGACTTCGCGTTCAAGGGCGGGTCGACCGCAGCTCGTGTGGGCAGAACAGTGCTGGGCCGAGTTCCGATCGCAGGCACGTTAATCACTGCGGCAGGAGTCGGACTGGATATCAAGAATGGTAAGGACCCGACGAAAGCGATCGTCTCCGGGGCCTCGAGCCTTGCTGCTGGTGCTGCCGTTGGTGCGGCTATCGGCGGCCCAGTCGGTGTCGTCGTTGGTGCTGGAGCAGGAGCTTTCGTTGGGTACGTGGTCGACGAATGGGGTGACGAGATCGCCGGATTCGCCGCCGACAGTGCGGAAGTGGTCGGCGGAACCATCGCGGACGGCGCCGAAGCGGTTGCCGATGGTGCTGAAGCAGCGGGCGACGCGCTCGCCGACGGCGCGAAATCAGTCGGCAGGTTCGTAGGAAGTTTGTTCTGAGGTCTGTAATGAGTGCACCAACGCAGCCCGCTCCCAAGCCCGATTCCGTCACCGGTCAGCCACGCCCGCCGCAGGCGCCCGTCGAGGCGAGTTGGAAGCCCTACGACAAGGCCACTGATATTGATCCCGACGATCCGCCGCCAGGAAAAGGACCCGCACTTGAATGGTTTGCTGATGCCAAGAGGACCATGTGGGGCGCGGCAGGATTCCTTTTCCTTCTCGGGGTCATATTTCTTTCCGTGAAGGACGGGGGTATTGACTGGATGGGAGTCTGGTGGCTCTGGCTCATCCTGGTCGTCTTCACTTCGCCCCTCTTGCTGGTCCGCAGGGGAACCCGCATGACGGTGGGAGCGGACTGGCTCCGCCTTGCAGGCGACCAGTGGGTCGACACCTATCGCCTCAGCACGATTCGAGTTACCACCGGATTCGGTACTTATCACCTAGAGCTCACCGACGCCGCTGGCAACAAGGCCGACACCCAGGTGTGGTACCTGCAGAAGAATCGCAAGCTGTGGGACTTGCTCTACAACGGCATCCTGCACTCCATCGTCCACCACGGTGCGGACGTCAATCGCCGCGCCGTCGAGCATCTCCATCTGCAGGCCGTCATCAGGAAGCCGCCGATCACATGACCACCCAGATCGACGTCGCGCAGCAGAAACGCAGACTCGTCCTCAGCCCGATACTGTGCCTGTTCTTTGGCATCGTGGCTTATCTGACGGCACCGTCCGGGCTGGCCTTCGGCATCGGTGTCGGCGCAGGTGTCCTGCTTGCCCCGCTGGCTACCACGATCATCGACCAGAGTGAACGCGGCACAGTCAGCGCGGGCGGACTCCGACGTCATCGTCCGGCTGGACGTCGTCAGACGTAGCACGCGGCGATGATGCCGCTCACTCAGCCGAGACGACGACCCAGCTAGCCGACGCGCTCACGCCCCAGGCGACCCGACCACCTGCTCCAGGTACGGCCCGAACAGCTCCGCCATGCCGTCGGCAACCTCCTTCGCCGGGGCAGTGGACGACGCGGCGTGGCTGATCGCCAGCCGCACCATGTTCTCCGCGACAAGGCGCACGGAGCGCTCCGGCACCTTCGGCCAGATCTCACCCAGGATCTCGCCCAGCCGCTGTGTGGCGAAGCCGAGCACCGGACCCGCCTGGTTCGTCACGTACGACAGCAGACCGTCGCCCGCGTCGCCGCGCACGATCGCCATGATCAGCGGCTCATCGGCGGCCGTAGTCAGGAACACATCGACGGCGGCCGCCAGCGCGGCCTTCGGGTCGTCCTCGTGCTCGGCCACCGCCGCCTGCACGCCTGCGAGGAACCGCTCGGCCTCCCGCAGGATGTAGGCCTGCGCGAACCCCTGCCTGGAGCCGAACTCCTTGTACAACGTCTGCCTGCTGACCCCGGCCGCCTTGGCGATGTCTGCCATGCGGGTCTCGGACCAGCTGCGCTGCTCAAGCAACTCACTCGCGGCGTCGAACAGGGTGTCCCGCAACAGCTCGCGGGCGGCGTCGGCGAAGCGGCGGGCGCGCGGTTTCGGCATGTCGTCGACATTTGCAGCGCTCGGACGCCGTGTCAACATCATGGACACCAAACCCGTGAGGCTGGCGACGCTCCCGCTCATGTCAGCGCCGTGGACACGGTTCACGACGCCAGGGTGCCCAGATCGGTCGCCTCGTCGGCGAGCAGGTCCGGACCAGTGCCAGGCGCGGTCGCGATCAGCTTACGCAACGCCCTGATCTCCTTGGCCCGGTTCACGCCAACCGCTCCGACCAGCCTGCCGTCGCGGTGGAACAGCGCGGTGAAGCTCAGCGCGTCCAGATCGCCCCGGAGGCTCAGGTCGTCCGTGGCGGCGGGCCAGCCCGCGACCTGAAGGTTCACGCCGTACTGATCGGACCAACACCACGGCACCTGCGAGAACGGCGTCCGGTCACCGAGCATGCTGCGCGCGGCGGCAGCACCCTGCTCCTGCGCGCTCTGCCAGTGCTCGATGCGCTGCCGCCCGCCGAGCATCAGGTTCGGCTGGTTCGCCACGTCACCTGCCGCGAACACCCCGGGCGCCGACGTCTCGAAATACTCATTCACCAGGATGCCGTTGTCGACGGCGATGCCAGCCCGCTCGGCCAGCTCAGTGTTCGGCACCATCCCGATCGCGACGACGACGGTGTCCGCGGTCCACTTGCGACCGTCGGCGTCCGTGATGACCAGGCCGTCAGCGGTACGCTCCATGCCGGTGACGTCGACGCCGGTGTGCAGCTCGACCCCGTTCGACCGATGCAGCTCGGCGTAGACCCGCGCGATGCGCGGCGTCAGCAACCGGGACAACGGCGTCGGCTCGGCCTCGAGCATCGTCACGGCACAGCCCCTGCTCCGCGCGGTCGCGGCCACCTCGGCGCCGATCAATCCGGCACCGATCACCAGCACCCTGCTGCCGTCGGCCAGCCGCTCCCGCAGCGCGGGCACATCGGACGCGCTGCGCAGCATGTGCACGCCGTCCAGCCCGTCCGCCACCGGCAACGGCCGGGGCCTGCCGCCGGTGGCGAGCAGCAGCAGCCCGTAGTCAAGCCGCTCCCCGCTGTTGAGCTCCAGCTTTCGCACGACGGTGTCGAGGTCGACCACCCGTTCGCCGGTGCGCAGCTCGACGTCCTGCTTCTCCCACGTCTCCGGCGCCCGCAACCGGGTGCGCTCGAACGGCATGGTGCCCCGCAGCACGTCCTTGGACAGCGGCGGCTTGCGGTACGGCTCGTCGGGCTCGTCCCCGATCAGCACGATCCGGCCGCCGTAGCCGGTGCTCCGCAACGTCAGCGCGGCGGTAGCGCCCGCGACGCCGGTGCCCACGACCACGGCGTTCATGCCGACCCCACCGGCTCGAAGTCGACCTTTTCCCGCACCCCGCAGTCGGGGCAGCACCAGTCGTCGGGGACGTCGTCCCAGCTGGTGCCCGCGGGGAAGCCCTCGTGCGGGTCACCTGCCGCTTCGTCGAAGACGTACTCACACACGGGACAGCGGAACTGGCTCATGGCTACCCCTCAGGCGCTCGCGCCGTAGCGGGCGAGGACCTTCTCCCGCTTGCTCGGCTGGATGTTGGCCTTGCTGATGTCGCCGTCGTAGTGGGCGAGCACCCGCTTGTCCATGACCTTGCGCCACAGCGGCGGAATCCACGCGAGCACGATCATCGACGCATACCCGGCAGGCAGCTGCGGCGCCTCGTCGAAGTCCCGCAGCGCCTGGTAGCGCCGGGTCGGGTTGGCGTGGTGGTCACTGTGCCGCTGCAGGTGGTACAGGAAGACGTTGGTGACGACGTTGTTGCTGTTCCAGCTGTGCCGCGCGGCGGGCCGCTCGTACCTGCCGCTCTCGGCGCGCTGCCGCAGCAGGCCGTAGTGCTCAAGGTAGTTGACGACCTCGAGCAGTGAGAACCCGAAGATCGCCTGGATGACCAGCAGCGGCAGGACGCCCGGCCCGAACGCGATCACCAGCGCGCCGAACAGCGCCAGCGACATCGCCCAGGCGTTGAGGACGTCGTTGCGCAGCGTCCACGGGCCCTTGTTCATCCGCGCCAGCCGCTTGCGCTCAAGGCCCCACGCCGAGGTGAGGCTGCCCGCGACGGAGCGCGGCAGGAAGGTCCAGAACGACTCGCCGAAGCGCGAGCTTGCCGGGTCGTCCGGCGTGGCGACGCGGACGTGGTGACCACGGTTGTGCTCGATGAAGAAGTGGCCGTAGAACGTCTGCGCCAGCGCGATCTTGGACAGCCAGCGCTCGTACTCCACCTTCTTGTGGCCGAGCTCGTGCGCGGTGTTGATGCCGATGCCCGCGACGACGCCGACCGAGATCGCCAGCCCGATGCGGTCCACAATGGACATCTCGAAGGTGGTCCACATCCAGCACGCGAGTACAAGGCCCGCGTACTGCACCGGCAGGAACAGGTACAGGATCCACTGGTAGTAGCGGTCCTGCTCCAGCCACTTGACCAGTTCCTCAGGCGGGTTCTCGGCGTCGTTGCCGATCAGCATGTCCAGCGTCGGAATCAGGACGAAGACGATGATTGGGGCGAGCCACCACGCGATGTGGGTCGCCGTGCCGCCGTCCGCTGCGGCGTGGATGCCCCAGATGATGAATGGGATGGACGGCACCACCAGCCCGAGCAGCCACGCGTATCGCTTCGGGTCGCGCCAGCTCACTTCGGTGTGGGCGCCCTGCCCTGCGGCCATCGATGTCATGACGACGCCTCCTCGCTTACATATCCACGGGCGATGCCACGAATGTAGACACGGAGATGTCTCGTGTCAACAGAACGACACTAACGTGTTTCGTGTAAACCTTGCGAACATGCGTCAGCCCCCGGTGCCGCTGACACCGAGGGCTGACGGGGCTGGGTTACCAAGAAGACCGGAAGTAAGTCGACTGGCACACTCGCTTAACCAGCCAGTTCGGCTTACTTCCGGTCGGATTGGTAGCTACCGGCACTGTGGTCGAAGACGACGAGCGAGCGGGCGCCCTCCCCCGAACGCATTCGCTCGAACGCGGCGGGCACGCCGTCGAGCCCGACGCGATGCGAGACGAAGGTGTCGAGGTTGAGGCGGCCGTCGAGCACCGACTCCGCGATCGCGGGGACGTCGACGTCCGGGTCAGCCGACCCGTACACCGACGCACTCAGCGAGCGCGCGAAGTGGTAGATCTCAAGACCGTTGAAGCTGACCGGGTCGTCCTTGGCGCCGACGCCCAGCGTGACGACGCGCCCACCACGACGGGTACTGCCCCACGCGGTGCGGATCGCCGCCGACCGGCCGACGCACTCCAGCGCGACATCCGCGCCACGGCCGTCGGTCAGCGAACGGATCAGCTTAGACGCCGCCTTGTCCGCGAGCGCGAAGTCCGTCGCGCCTGCCGCGAACGCGAGGTCCTTTTTGGACTCGTTGAGGTCGAGCGCCACGATCCGCGACGCCCCTGCCAGCCGCGCGCCCGCGACCGCGGACAGCCCGACGCCGCCGAGGCCGACCACGACGACCGACTCGCCTGGCCGCACCTTCGCGTTGTTGCGGACCGCGCCGACACCGGTGATCACGGCACAGCCCAGCAGCGCGGACTCCGCGAGCGGCAGCTCCTTCGACACAGGGATGACCGCGTTCTCCCCGATGACGACCTCCTCGGCGAGCGCGCCGACGCCGAGGGTGACGTGACTGGGCGTGCCGTCGGCGAGGCTACCGCGCGGCACCGACGCGACGCCCTCGGTCGCGGTGCACAGCCACGGCTCACCCTGTAGGCAGAACCAGCAGTCGCGACAGGGCGGCGTCCAGTTGAGCACGACGTGGTCGCCGACGCTGACCCTGCTGACCCGCTCCCCGGCCTCGGTGACCACGCCGGACGCCTCGTGACCGAGGATCAACGGGAACGACGGCGCCAGGACGCCGTTGATCATCGAGAGGTCGGAGTGGCACACGCCTGCGCCGCGCACCGCGACGCGGACCTCGTGCTCTCCCGTCTCGGGCAGCGTGACGTCACAAATTTCGAGTTCGGAGTCGACTCCGCGCGCAACCAAAGCCTGAACCATGTCCGGCACCTTACCGACGAGTACGGAACCGTTAGGGGCCAGGCCGGTGTACGAGTCAGAACGGATACCCGCGCGAGGCGAGCAACGCCTTGACCCAGCTGGCGAGCTTGGCCGCGGCCTGTGCTGGCGACTCGGTGTACACACCAGGTGGCTGATCGTCATCCTGGTCGCCAGCTCAGCGATCAGCACGTGGTCCTCTGGCGCGATCTCCGGCCAGAGCTTGCCGCCGATCTCCACCAGCCGGTGTGTCGCCGCGTGGATGACGGCCGCCGCGTCGGTGGTGAGCAACGCGATCATGTCGTCGTCATCCCGGCGGGCCAACGTGAGCTGCACCAACGGCTGCTCCGCAGCGGCCCGCAGCGCGAGCGCCATGCCCCAGCCGACCGCCTCCGGCAGCGACGGATGCCGCGCCAGCTCCACCTCGATGTCGTCGATCAACCGGTCGGCGACCCGCACCGCGACGGCCTGCGCGAGGCCGAACTTGTCCCCGAACTCGTTGTAGACCGTTTGCCTGCTGACTCCGGCCAATGTCGCGACGTGGCCGACGCGCAGCTTGGCCATCCCCACATCCGTCGCCGTGCGTTCAGCCGCGTCGAGGATCCGGTCCCTCGTGCCCCGCGAACGCTGCGACTCCCCTGTCGCTGCCACGCACGTCACAATCTGTGATGGCCTCCGAAAAGTCAATCGCCTCGGCCGCGCGTCCGTGTTGGGCTGAACGACGCTTTCACTGCGCTGGGTGCGGCGAAAGCGTCATTCAACGCACGTCGTCCGGGATGCCGTCGTCTGCCGAGAGCGCATCGCGCAGCACCTCAGCCAAGTGCCGCGACCGGACGCCCACCAACTGCTCGAACTGGGTGCGACAGCTGAAGCCGTCCGCGACGACGGCGGCGTCGGGAGGTGACGACGCCAGCGCGGGCAGCACGCCGTGCTCGGCGACCTTCCTGGACGTCTCGTAGTGGCCGCGCTCGAAGCCGAAGTTGCCGGCGAGCCCGCAGCATCCGGCGTCGAGCATCCGCGTGTCCACGCCGGTCGACCGCAGCAGTGCGGCGTCAGGACCCGAACCCATGATGGCGTGCTGGTGGCAGTGGACCTGCACCGTCGCGTGCCCGTCGACGGCGGGCGGCGTCCAGTCCGGCGCGTGCCGGGCCAGCAGCTCCGCGAAGGTGTACGTGTGCGCCGCGACCACCGCCGCGCCCTCGTCGTCCGGCAGGAGCTCGGTGGCGTCCGAGCGGAACAGCGCGGCGCAGCTCGGCTCGAGCGCGACCATCGGCACCCCGGCGTCGACCAACGGAGCGACGTCCGCGAGCGACTGCCGCAGCAACTGCCGCGCGACTCCGAGCTGTCCGGTGCTCACCCAGGTCAGTCCGCAACAGCGGGGCTTGTCGACGGTCAGCACCTCGAACCCGACGGCCTCGAGCACCTCGGTCGCCGCGACGCCGATGTGTGGGGCAAAGAAGTTGGTGAAGGTGTCCGGCCACAGCAGTACCGAACCGCGCGGCGTGGTGGCTTCGCCCTCGCCGGAGCGGTGGGCGGCGTACCACTCCAGGAACGTGTGCTCGGCGAAGCGCGGCAGCTCCCGCTCGGCCGCGATGCCGCCCGCGCGTTTGAGCACACCGGACAGCGGCGACGACGCCAGCGCGTTGATCGCCTTCGGCATCCGGGACGCCGCCCGCGCCAGCAGCGGCAGCCAGCCCATCGAGTAGTGCGCGGCGGGCCGTAGCCTGCCCCGGTAGCGGTGATGTAGGTACTCGGCCTTGTACGTCGCCATGTCGACACCGACCGGGCAGTCGCTCTTGCAGCCTTTGCAGGACAGGCAGAGGTCGAGCGACTCGTCCAGCTCCTTCGAGCGCCAGCCGTCTGCGACCGTCTCGCCGAGCAGCATCTCCTGCAGCACTCGGGCGCGACCCCTGGTGCTGTCCTTCTCGTCGCGGGTGGCGCGGTAGCTGGGGCACATCACGCCGCCGGAGAGCGTCCGGCACTTCCCGACGCCGACGCAGCGGTGCACCGCCGTGCCGACCTGGCCCCTGTCCTCGTGCAGCGCCAGCGTCGTCGGCGGGCGCAGCCAGGTGCGATCCGGGTCGAGGCGCAGGTCCTCGGCCATGGGGGCGGCGTCGACGATCACGCCGGGGTTGAGCTTGCCGTGCGGGTCCCAGATCGCCTTGAACTCGGCGAACGCACGCATCAACTCCGGGCTGTAGAGCGCGGACAGCAACTCGGAGCGGGCGCGCCCGTCGCCGTGTTCGCCGGACGGCACACCGCTGTGCTCCTTGACCAGCTCGCCCGCCGCGCGCATGAACTCGTCGAACTGGCCGACGCCGTCGTGGCTCGCGAAGTCGAAGTCGAGCCGCACGTGCAGGCAGCCCTCGCCGAAGTGGCCGTAGACGACGCCGTGTAGCCCGTACTGCTCAAGCAGCCGGTGGAAGCCGCGCAGGTACGCGCCGAGGTTACGGGGCGGCACGGCGGCGTCCTCCCAGCCTGGCCAGGACAGCGTGCCTTCCGGTGAGCGGGTGGCCAGCCCTGCGCCGTCCTCGCGGATCTTCCACACCGCCTTGCGCTGCGCCGGATCGTCCACTGTGGCCACTCCGCGTACGCCGTCGATGGCGGTGAGCGCCTCGGTGAGCGCCTTGACCTTGTCGGCGCTGTCGACGTCGATCAGCAGCCAAGCGGAGCCGTCCGGCAGTTCCGGCACCGATTCGGCGCGGCGGGCGCGCAGCACGTCGAGAATGCGGTCGTCCATGCCTTCGCAGGTCAGCGGCTGGTGCTCCAGGATCGCTGGCACCGCGTCGGCGGCCACCTCGGAGTCGGGGAACCCGGCGATGACGAGGCGCTGTTCGGCGGGCAGCGGCACCAACTTCACCATCGCTGCGAGCACGATCACGCAGGTGCCCTCGGTGCCGACGAGCGCCTTGGCGACGTTGGTGTCGTTCTCAGGCAACAGGTGGTGCAGGCCGTAACCGGAGACCTGCCGGGAAAATTGCCCCAGTTCGGTGCGGAACCGCGCCCGATGGGTGTCAGCCAGTGCGCCGAGTGCTGCGTGGATCTCGGCCGCCCGATCCGTACGAGGCTCCGCGACGCCGCCCGCACCGACGGTGAGCCGCGTGCCGTCGTAACACAGGACGTCGAGCGACACGATGTTGTCCGACGTCCGTCCCCATGCGACGGAGTGCGAGCCGCAGGCGTCGTTGCCGATCATGCCGCCGATGGTGCACCGGGCGTGGGTGGACGGGTCGGGACCGAACCGCAGTCCGTGCTTGGCGAGTTCGGCATTGAGGATGGCGGGGATGACGCCGGGTTCCACGGTGGCGATGCGCGCGTCGGGGTCGATGTCGATGATCCGATTCATGCTGCGGGAGAACTCCAGGACGACGCCGGTGCCGATGGCGTTGCCCGCGATCGACGTCCCGCCGCCGCGCGTGGTGATCGGCATCTCGTGCTTGGCGCAGACCGCGACGGCGGCTGCGACGTCATCGGCGTCCACGGGGTAGACGACGCCAAGCGGCACCTGGCGGTAGTTCGATGCGTCGGAGCTGTACTCGGCGCGCCTGCGGTCGGTGAAGTCCACCGCCCCACGGACGGCGGCTTCGAGGTCAGTACGCAGCGTCATAGCGCCGAGTCTCCCGCCTCCCGCCTCCCCTCGCACGTGTCACACGCGGACCATCCGGGTACTGGCCCCGCGAGTCGCACCTTCGACGGGCGCGAGTCGCACGGTGGAGGGCCGCGAGTTGGCCGTTCGGAGCGGTGAGTCGCACCTCCAGCGGAGTGAGTTGCACCGTGCGCGAGTCCCGACTACTGGCGGCGCGAGTCCCGACTTCTTGGGTGGTCAGTTCCGACTTCTGGGGCGAGGAGATCTCGGGACTCGTGCCTCCGGAACGGGCGACCCGCGAACCCGGCAGGGTGCAACTCGCGACTGGGATGGTGTAGTTCGCGCAACTGAACGTGCAACTCGTGGCTCCGTACGGCGCGACTCGCGCGGCTGGCGGTGCGACTCGCGCACCCCCGACCAGTGCCGGACCGCCGGGCGCCGTCAGACGGAGCCGAGGACTCGGGTTACCTCGATCTCCAGGACGACGCGGCGGGGGTTGACGCGGGGTTGCTTGTAGCGCTTGGCGTAGCGGTTTTCCGCGTCGGCGACGGACTCCGCGTCGTCGCGCATGACGGCGCGGCCTTCCAACGTCGACCAGCGCCGCCCGTCGAGTTGGCATACCGACACCGCACTGCCGCGCTTCCCCGCCGCCGCGGCCAGCCGCGCCTTGACCGACTGCCGTGAGCAGATCACCCGCGCGATCCCCGACTCAAGGTCCAGGGTGACGCCGACCGGCACCACGTGCGCGGTGCCGTCCGGGCGCACCGTCGTCAGCGTGCACAGGTGCCGCTCGGTCCAGAACTCCGCGAACCGCTCGCCACGGCTGATCAGGTCGGGCATGCGACCCAGCGTAACCACCGCTACACCGGGTCGCTGACCTCCCGCAGCCGCTGGGTGCCCGACGTCACCGCGAACGACTTCGCGTGCCGGGCGGCGCTGCGCGCGTCCTCCCTGTCGGCCAGGAAGTACCAGTCCACCTGCACTCGGTCGGCGGACACGTCGCACACCGTGTAGCCGTGCGAGTCCAGCTCCACCCACTTCAGGTGCCGGTTCAGCGCCATGGCCGCCTGTTCGACGCTGACCGAGGCGGTGCGGGGCGGCGCGCCGGTCAGCTCGTCGATGTTGTCCGAGGTGACCGACGGGACGACGAACTCCGTGGCCACCGTCCGCGACAGCGGGTACGCCCCGGCGTCGACCGGCACCTCGAACGCCCACGACGTGTGGATGTCGCCGGTGAGGAACACGGTGTTCTGCACGCCCTGATTGGCGAGCAGCCGGATCAGCTCACGACGTTCGTGCTGGTAGCCGTCCCACTGGTCGACGTTGAACGGCACGCCGTCCTCGGGCACCAGCCCGGTGAGGTCGGCCAGCGGTGTACCCACGATGCGCGGCACCGGTGGCAACAACAGCGGCGAGAAGATCACCGGGTTGCCGATGAGCTTCCATTGGACGTCGTCGGCGGTCAGCGAGTCGCGCAGGAAGGCGAGCTGATCGGCGCCGACGAGGGTGCGGTCGGCGTCGTCCGCTTCGCCCACGGACGACGCCTGCTTGCTGCGGTAGCTGCGCAGGTCGAGCATGGTCAGCTCGGCGAGGGTGCCGAACCGCAGCCGCCGGTACAGCCGCCCGCCGGAGCCGAAGCGGATCGGCATCCACTCGGCGTAGGCTCGCCGCGCCTGCCGCCTGCGGTCGACCCACGAGCCCTCCGCGCCCTCGGTGTGGTTCTCAGCGCCGCCTGACCAGGCGTCGTTGGCGGTCTCGTGGTCGTCCCAGGTGATGATCCACGGGCACGCGGCGTGCAGCGCCTGGAGCTGCGGGTCGGTCTTGTACTGCGCGTGCCGCCTGCGGTAGTCGGCGAGCGTGGTCATCTCGTGCGGCGGGTCGTGCCGCCGAAACGAGCCGTACTCGCCGGGCGCGTACTCGTACAGGTAGTCGCCGAGGTGCAGCACGACGTCGACGTCGCCGCGCTCGGCAAGGTGCTGATACGACGCGAAGTGCCCGGACTGCCAGTTGGAGCAGGACACGACGCCGAACCGCAGCCGGTCCGGCTGGACGTCGACGGGCGGCGCGGTGCGGGTGCGCCCGATCGCGGAGTGCTGGTCGTTCCAGGCGAACCGGTAGAAGTACCACCGGCCGGGCGCGAGCCCGTCGGCGTCGACTTTCACGGTGTGGTCGCGAGCTGGGCCGGTGCGGACGGCCCCGCTCGCGACGACGTCGCGGAAGTCGGCGTCGGTGGCGATCTGCCAGCGCACCGTAACATCGGGGCCGACGCCGGAGCCGGGCGTGGCGTCGTCGGCAGGGGTGACGCGCGTCCACAGGATCACCCGGTCCGGCAGCGGGTCGCCGGAGGCGACACCGTGCTGAAAGGCGGGTGCGGCCGCGTGCGACGGGAGGGCAGGGACAAGCAGGGTCGCGGCGCCAGCGAGGCCACCGGCACGGAGGACGTCACGGCGCCGCAGGGCGGGGTCGTGCGGGAAGGCGGGGGAATGAGACACGGCTGATCATTATTGATCAGCCAGGCACCATTGTGGGTGAATAACTGAAGAAATCTCACAAAAGTATGTGATCATTCAGGTGAGCCGCAGCTGCAACTCGGCGAACAGCCGTTGCTTCGGATCCGCCAGATCCAGCCCACTCACCTCGGCCGCCCTGCGCACCCGGTACCGCACCGTGTTGGGGTGCACGCCGAGCGCGTCGGCGGCGGCCCTGACGTCGCCGAGCGCGTCCCAGTACCGCAGCACCGTCGTCACCAGCTGCCCGCCGTAGCGCCGGTCGTGCTCGGCCAGCGTGGTCACCCTCGGGTCCCGCACGCTCGGCTGCTCCCGCAGCAGCGCCGCCGTCTCCGCGAGCAGCACCTCAGCGCGCACCTCGTCCAGCGACGCCGCGAGGGTGGCGCGGTCGGCGGCGATGGTGTCCAGCACCCGGTCGGCCTCCCGGCGGGACTCCGGGGCCGCCGCGATCCCCGGTCCGATCGACCCGACGCCGGCCTGCACCGGCATCCGGAGGTCCTTGCCCGCCGCAGTGGCGACTTCCTTGGCGAACCGCAGCACCGCGTTCGCCCCGCCGCGCCCGGTGAGCTCGGGCAGCAGCACGTAGGTGCGGCCCTCAAGCGCGGTCACCAGCGCGCTGCGACGGAACGCGGCGGCGTGCACCGACACCAGGTTGATCAGCTCCGCCCGCAGCAGCTCCAACTGCGAGCGGTCGACCTGCTGCGTCTCCGCGACCGAGAACCCGAGCACGACGGCGGGGGCGTCGCCGGACGCGCCGAGCTGGCCCGCGACCGACGCCGGGTCCATCCGCCCGGACAGCAACCCGGCGAGCAGACTGTCGCGGAACTGCACGCCGACGTCCGGGGTGGGACGCCGCCGTGCGAGCTGCGCCGCGACCACCCGCGCCGCGCCGAGCAACGCCCGCTCGGCCCGGTTCGCCAGCGGCTTGTCGCCGCGCGCGACCCAGATGGTGCCCAGCCAGCGACGTCCGGCGTGCACGCCGACGACCAGCCGCTCCACGATCCCCAGCTCGGGGCGCGCCTCGACCCGCACCACCCGTTCGCCGGCGCGCACCCGCTCGTAAACGCCCCACTGCCGCAGCAGCGCCAGGTACTGCTCCGGCCCCTGCCTGCCCAGGATTGAGAGCCGCCGCAGCTCGTCCACCTCGTCGCCGGTCGACGAGTACGCCAGCACCCGGTTGGCGCTGTCCTCGATGCTGATGTGGCCGCCGGTGACCGTCGCGATCGTCTGGGCCAGCCCGAACAGGTCGGTGCGCGCCTCCCCCGCGTCCACGCCGTCGTCGTCCCTGACGTCGGCGAGGACGTCCTTGGCGAGCACGTCGAGCTGGCTCCAGCGCACCTCGCCGGGCACGCCGAGCAGTGCGACCGAGGCGTCGCGTGCGGCGGCGAGCAGCGGGTCGTCCACCCCGGACCCGGACGCCTTCACCGCGACAGCCGCCGCGCCCCGCTGGCCCGCGGCGAGCACGGCGGGCGCCGCCTGCCTGCCACGCGCGCCGACCACCAGCGCGAGGTCGTGTTCGCGGACGTCGGTGGCGTCGTCGGGGTCGCAGATGACGACCTCGCGCACCTCGACGTCCAGGCCGCGAGGCGCCACGTGCAGCTCAAGCATGGAGTCGCCGAGCTGCATCAAGAGCTGGCCAAGCGTCGCGACCATGGCCCGTCCTCCGGTTGTTGAATCCGACAAGAAGCGTTCGTAAACCTTAGCGGACGAGCCAACGTACCGTGAGCCCCTGAACTCCTACTGTTTCCAGAACATCTCCGAGGCTTACAGGAAGGAGCCGTGCCGTGGACGCGGTGACCACACCCCCGACGCCGGTGAACGAACCGGTCTTCGACTACGCGCCGGGCACGCCCGCCCGCGCCGAGCTCGCCGACAAGCTCACCGAGCTCGCCAAGGAGCCGATCGACCTCCCCATGACCATCAACGGCGAGCAGCGCATGGGCGGCGGCGAGCGCATCGACGTCGTGCAGCCGCACAACCATGCCGCCGTGCTCGGCACCCTTGGCAACGCCACCACCGCCGACGCCCGTGCCGCCATCGACTCCGCGCTCGCTGCGGCCACCGCCTGGCGGTCGCTGTCGTTCGACGAGCGCGCCGCGATCTTCCTGCGCGCCGCCGACCTGCTCGCGGGCCCGTGGCGATCCACCCTGAACGCGGCCACCATGCTCGGGCAGTCCAAGACCGCGATCCAGGCCGAGATCGACGCCGCCTGCGAGCTGGCCGACTTCTGGCGGTTCAACGTCAGCTACGCCCGGCAGATCATGACGAACCAGCCAATCAACCCACCCGGCCAGTGGAACCGGCTCGAACACCGGCCGCTGGAAGGCTTCGTCTACGCCATCACGCCGTTCAACTTCACCGCGATCGCGGGCAACCTGCCGACCGCGCCCGCGCTGATGGGCAACGTCGTCGTGTGGAAGCCCGCGCCGACGCAGACCTTCGCCGCGCACCTCACGATGCGGCTGCTCGAAGAGGCTGGCCTGCCACCCGGCGTGATCAACCTGGTTACCGGCGACGGCCACGCCGTGTCCGAGGTCGCGCTCGCTGACCGGGCGCTGGCCGGCATCCACTTCACCGGCTCGACGCGCACGTTCCGGCAGCTCTGGGCGCAGGTCGGCACCAACATCGGCCTGTACGACGCCTACCCGCGCATCGTCGGCGAGACCGGCGGCAAGGACTTCGTGCTCGCCCACCCGACCGCCGACGTCAACGTGCTGCGCACCGCGCTCGTGCGGGGCGCGTTCGAGTTCCAGGGCCAGAAATGCTCGGCGGCGTCGCGCGCCTACGTGCCGAAGTCGGTGTGGTCGCGGCTGCGAGATGACCTCGTCGCCGAGGTGGACGCCCTGCCGATGGGCGACCCCAGCGACTTCTCCAACTTCATGGCCGCGGTGATCGACCGGAAGTCGTTCGACAAGCTCGACGGTGTGCTCGCCAAGGCCCGCGAGGACGACAGCATCGAGATCGTGGCCGGTGGCACCACCGACGACAGCACCGGCTACTTCGTGCGGCCGACCGTGCTTGTCTGCTCCGACCCGGAGCACACCGTGTTCCGCAAGGAGTTCTTCGGCCCGATCCTGACGATCCACGTCTACGACGACGCCGACTACGACCGGATGCTGACCGAGGTCGACAAGTCCCACTACGGGCTCACCGGCGCGATCATCGCGCAGGACCGCGACGTCATCGCGCACGCGAGCGAGGCGCTGCGGTTCTCGGCGGGCAACTTCTACATCAACGACAAGCCAACCGGTTCCGTCGTCGGCCAGCAGCCGTTCGGTGGCGCGCGGGCCTCTGGCACCAACGACAAGGCAGGCTCGATCTACAACCTGCTGCGCTGGACCAGCCCGCGCTCGATCAAGGAGAACTTCGTCCCGCCGCGGGTGTCGCGGCACCCGCACCAGGACTAATGCCAAGGAGGCGCAGTGCTGCGCACCGGACTGCTCGCCGCGAGCCGCTCACCCCAGCTCCGCCACATGGTCGAGCACACCCCGCTGGCCCAGCCGCTTGTCACCCGCTTCGTCGCGGGCACACGGGTCGACGAGGTGCTGCCCACCGTCGCGAGCCTGCGCGCGGACGGGCTCGCCGTCACCCTCGACCATCTGGGCGAGGACACCCTCGACCGGACGGCGGTCGAGTCGACCGTGTCGGCGTACGAGGACCTGCTGGCGGCCCTGTCCGCCGCAGGCCTCGCCGATTCGGCGGAGGTGTCGGTGAAGCTGTCCGCCGTCGGCCAGTTCCTCGGCGACGACGGGGAGCGGATCGCGCTGGACGGTGCGCGGCGCATCTGTGAGGCAGCCCGCGCCGCAGGCACCACGGTCACCCTCGACATGGAGGACCACACCACCACCGACTCCACGCTGGGGATCCTGGCCGCGCTGCGGACGGACTTCCCGTGGGTCGGGGTGGCCCTGCAGGCGTACCTGCGCCGCACCGAGGCCGACTGCGCCGACCTGGCGACGTCCGGCTCTCGGGTACGGCTGTGCAAGGGCGCCTATTCCGAACCGGCGTCGGTGGCGTTCCAGTCCAAGGACGAGGTGGACCGCTCCTACGTCCGGTGCCTGCGGGTGCTGATGGCTGGCGCGGGCTACCCGATGATCGCCAGCCACGACCCGAGGCTGATCGCCATCGCGGACAGCCTCGCCGCGAAGAACGACAGGTCAGCCGGCGACCACGAGTACCAGATGCTGCACGGGGTGCGGCCGGACGAACAGCGCCGGCTCGCCGCGCGGGGCGCGACGATGCAGGTCTACGTGCCGTACGGGCACGACTGGTACGGCTACTTCATGCGGCGGCTCGCGGAGCGCCCTGCCAACGTCGGCTTCTTCCTGCGCTCCCTCGCCACCCGGTCGTGACCGCCACACCTGGAGGTGCGGCGGTCACGACCAGGCTCAGCCCTGCTGGTCCTGGGCGTAGACGGCGAAGTTGAGCTGGCCCTGGTCGTCCTGCTGGACGTCGAGGACCTTGTCGTCAAGGAACTCGGCGGCGCGGGACTCCATGAAGACCCGGGCACCGTCCTCGGTTCCCATCACCTGATCGCCTGCCTCCGGCTCAGTGGAAACCGCGAGGGTGAGCTGCAGGTCGTCGGATTCGCCGGTCAGCGCGAGCCGGAGCCCGCTACCTTGCTGTTCATCCTCGCTTTGTGTCAGCGCGCTGATCGCCTCAGCGGCCGGTTCGGTCAGTGCCAGCATCGTTGCGCCTCCCGTCGGCATAGGCCTCTGTGGTGCTTCCCCCACCGTAGGCGCTCGGTAGTGGCGGTCACACAGTGCCACCGACAAGCCACCGGCGAGTCGCGGGGCACGCAGGTCAGCGCAGTAGCGCGGCCAGGTTGTCGACCGAGGCGTTGACGTCGCCCTTGAGCGCGCGCTTCACCGTCATGCCGACCGGGCCGAACAACAGCTTGCCGCCGAACTCGACGTCGAAACCGACCTTCGAACCGCTGTCCTCCTCGGTGATGGACAACGCCAGCGATACGGTCGTTCCCCCGACGCCCTCACCCTTCAGCGTGAGGCCATTCGGCGGGTCGTAGCTCGTGATGCGCCAGGTGATGCGGTTGCGCATGCCCTTGACGGAGACGACCGACGTCAGCTCGGTGCCGGTGGTGAGTTCGCGTGGCACCTCACCGCGCCAGGCCTCGTGCATCGTCATCCACTCGCCGAGCCGCGACAGGTCGGCCGCCGTGTGCCATGCCGTCTCCGGTGACGCGGGCACGTGCGCCGACTCGCTAAGGGGTCGCGCAGTAATTGGCTAGGTCGTTCTCGGGCG
Source organism: Actinophytocola sp. (assembly GCA_009377385.1). GTDB lineage: Bacteria > Actinomycetota > Actinomycetes > Mycobacteriales > Pseudonocardiaceae > Haloechinothrix_A. The sequence goes on along the minus strand of WHUD01000083.1, from coordinate 16 downwards.
TGTCGCGGTTGGCTTG
>WHUD01000082.1 GCA_009377385.1 Actinophytocola sp. | reverse complement strand
AGCACGCCGAGAATCGCGATGGTCACCAGGGCAGGCGGCCAGGTGAACAGCTCGGCCAGCCCCTCGTAGCCGCCGGTGATCGCATCCGAGAGGAACTCGAAGAAGCCGGGGAACGTCTCCGTTAGCCACTGGACGAACTCGTCGACCCACTTACCGAGCGGAATACGCCATTCATCCATGACTGGCCTCCTGCCCCTCGACTCGGGTCGGTTCCGCGTCCTGCTTCCGCGCCGCGTCGCGTGCGACCATCGCGTGGAGCAGGGTGTGCTCCCTAATGACGCCGACCGTCCGGTTGTCGCCATCGATCACGGCAAGCGGCAGCGGGCGGCGGTCGGTCATCGCGAAGACGTCGGACAGCAGCGTGTCCGCCGAGACGGTGGTGTACTCGGCCTGCGACGCCTGATCGGATACCGGCTCCATCACCGAGCCTGCCGTGAGCACCCGCGTCCGGTCGACGTCCTTGACGAACTCCGCGACGTAGTCGTCTGCGGGGTCGTACAAGATGTCCTCCCGTGTGCCGATCTGCACGATCCTGCCTGCCCGCATCATCGCGATCCGGTCGCCGAGACGCATCGCCTCGTTGAGGTCGTGGGTGATGAACACGATCGTCTTGGTGAGCCGGTGCTGCAAGTCGATGAGCTGATCTTGCATCTCCCGCCGGATCAGCGGGTCGAGCGCGGAGAACGCCTCGTCCATCAGCAGGATGTCCGTCTCGGCAGCCAGCGCCCGCGCGAGGCCGACGCGCTGCTTCATGCCGCCGGACAGCTGACTCGGATACCTGTGCTCCCAGCCGGAAAGGCCGACGAGGGTGAGCGCGTCCCGCGCCTTCGAGTCGCGCTCCTGCTTCTCGAACCCGCGGATTTTCAGCGCGTATGCCGCGTTTTCCAGCACTGTCCGGTGTGGCAGCAACGCGAAGTGCTGAAACACCATGCTCATTTCCTCGGAGCGAAGCTGCCGCAACGACTTGGGACCCAGCTCGGCGACGTCTCTGCCTCCAACGTGGACATGGCCGGACGTCGGCGAAAGCAACCCGTTGAGCATGCGGATCAGCGTCGACTTGCCTGACCCGGACAGTCCCATCACGACGAAGATCTCGCCAGGCTGGACCTCGAATCCCGCGTCGATCACGGCGGGAGTCGCGCCCTGCGCGACAACCTCGTCCGTGCTCGCGCCCTCACTCAGCTGGCGCACCACATCATCTGGGCGCCTGCCGAACACCTTGTAGAGCCCTTCGGCTCGTATAGCGGCCACGACCACCTCCCGGGGCGGTAGGTTAGACGGGTTTATTGGATCATGCCACCCCGGCTAATCCGTGGTTCTCTTTGACGGTACATCGGCATATCAGAGGATTCGAGTTCACGCGCCCGTCACGGCGCCGCCACCGGTGAACCGCAACCGCATCGCAACACCTACGTCCGCTGACGTAGTCGCGAAGCCGCTCAGCGGACGACGCGCGCTCGCCCGCGTGCCAGCATGCTCGATGCCATGACAGCACCAGTACGAACCGACGCGCTGACCAAGCGATACGGCGGCAGCGCGGCGGTCGACGAACTCAATCTCACCATCGAGCCCGGCGAGGTGTACGGCTTTCTCGGGCCGAACGCCGCGGGCAAGACGACGACGCTGCGCATGCTGCTCGGCCTGGTCACGCCCACCTCGGGCACCGCGCGGCTGCACGGAAGGCACCTCGGCAGCAGGGGCTACCTTGACGATGTCGGCGCGCTGGTGGAAGGGCCCGCGTTCTATCCGTTCCTGTCGGGGCGGGAGAACCTGCGGGTGCTCGCCAGGCACGCAGGAATGGCGGCCGCGCGGGTCGCTGCGGTACTGGACGAGGTGGAGCTGACCGAACGCGCCTCCGACAAGTACGCGACGTATTCGTTGGGCATGAAGCAGCGGCTCGGCATCGCCGCAGCCCTCCTCAAGGAGCCGACGCTGCTGATACTGGACGAACCGACCAACGGCCTCGATCCGGCAGGCATGGCGGACATGCGGGCGCTGCTGCGCCGCCTCGGCGAGCAGGGTCGCACGGTGTTGCTTTCCAGCCATCTGCTCAGCGAGGTGCAGCAGATCTGCGACCGGGTGGGCGTGCTCTCCAGGGGCGTTCTCGTCGCGGAGCGTCCGGTCGGTGAGCTGGGCGCAGGCGGGCGGTTGGTGCTGGTGGCCGAGCCCGCAGACGCGGCACAGGCCCGGCTCGTCGCGGCCTACGGCAGCGACCGGGTGCGGCGCCACGACGACGTCATCGAGCTCGATGTCGACTCCGTGGCGGCCGCCGCGATCAACACCGACCTCGTCGGGGCAGGCATCGCGGTGAGCGAGCTGCGCTGGCGACGTCCGAACCTGGAAGAAGTGTTCTTCTCACTGACGGGAGAGTCTCGTGTTGCTGCCTAACATCCGGGCCGAACTGGCCAAAGCGCTGCGCAGGCCCGCGAACTGGCTGCTGCTGGCCATCGCGGTCACGCTCACCCTCACCTTCGCGTACCTGATCCCCTATGCCGGCTATGCCGGTGGCACCGAGGGGCCGCCGAACAGCGACCTCGGGCTGAAAAGCATGCTGCCCGGCGAGTTCGTCGGCAATGCCATCGGCGGCATGCCGGTGTTCGTCGGCGCGCTCGCCGTGATCCTCGGCGTGCTGGTCCTCGGCACCGAGTACAGCGCACAGACCTGGAAGACCGTGCTGTCCCAGGGGCCGTCGCGCGGCACCGTTTTCGCGGGCAAGCTGGCCGCGATCGCGGTCGCCACCATGGTCCTCACGCTGGTGCTTGTTGCGGTCTCGGCCGCGGCGAGCGCGCTGGTCGCCGCCGTCGAAGGGCAGCCGTTCGACTGGCCGCCGCTCGCCGACGTGGCCGGCGGCATCGGCGCGGGCTGGCTTGTCACCGCCATGTGGGCGAGCTTCGGCGCGCTGCTCGCGGTGGTGTTCCGGGGCATCGCGCTGCCGGTCGGCCTCGGCTTGGTGTGGCTGCTCGCGGTGCAGAACCTGCTTGCCTCGATCGCGGCGCCGCTTGTCGGCTGGATCGCCGACCTGCAGCTCGGGCTGCCAGGCCCGAACGCGGGGTCGCTTGTCGCCGCGCTCGGCGCGCGAGCGGACACCCCCGGCGTCGCCGACGCGGTCGGCGGTGGCCAGGCAGCACTCGTGGTCACGGCGTACCTCGTCGCGTTCGCCGTGTCGGGTGGCTGGCTATTGTCACGCAGCGACATCACCTGAAAGATCGGCTCGTGGAACGCAGATCATGGCTTGCCGATAGCGCCCTCGCGGTCGCGCTGACCGCGTTCGGCGTCATCGGCACGCTCGGCGCCGCCCAGGAGATGTCCGGCGCACGCATGCTCGACGCGGCGGGCATGGCGCTGGTCGTGGCGACCACATTAGTGCTGGCGGTGCGCAGGCGTTTTCCGGTGACAACGCTGGCGGTGGCGACGGCGTTCTCGACGGGCTACCTGCTCGCCGGGTACCCGTACGGGCCGATCCTAGTGGCGTTCTTCGTCGCGGTGTACTCGGTGGCCGCGCACGTCGGGCTGACCCGCGCGGTGACCGCCGCCGGGGTGGCGTTGCTGGCGACCGTCAGCCACGTCGTCGACGGCAGTCCGCTCGGCTGGTATGGGCTGGTGCCAGCGGCGGCGTGGGTGGTGGTCCCGTTCGCGGCGGGCGTCACCGTGCGGGTGCTGCGGGACGCGCGGCGGCGGGACCGCGCCGAGACGATCCGGCAGCACGTCAGCGACGAACGGCTGCGGGTGGCCCAAGAGGTGCACGACGTCGTCGGCCACGGCCTTGTCGCGATCAAGATGCAGGCGGACGTGGCGCTGCACCTGCTGGACCGCAAGCCGGAACAGGCGCACACCGCGCTGCGGACGATCAGCTCGACCAGCACGGCGGCGCTTGACGAGCTGCGGGCCACGCTGACCACCGTCCGGCGCGGCGATGCACGGGAGGACCGCACGCCGGCGCCGGGCCTGGCGCGGATCGATGAGCTGGCAGGGCGGATGCGAGAGGCAGGGCTGGACGTCGCGGTGCGCGTGACCGGCACGGCGCGGCCGGTGACCGCCGCCGTTGACCTGGCCTGCTACCGGGTGGTGCAGGAGTCGCTGACCAACGTGCTGCGACACTCCGGCGCGCGGGTTGCCAGTGTGGGTATCGACTACGACACTGACGCGGTGGTCATCACCGCGACGAACCCGGCAGGCGCGGCCTCCCCCGAGGGTGACGGCGCGGGACTCGGCGTCGCAGGCATGCGGGAACGGGTGAGCGCGCTCGGCGGGACGTTCCGCGCGACGCCGACGACGGACGGCGGATTCGAGGTCCGCGCCTCGCTGCCCTCACAGGAGGACATGCCGTGATCTCGGTGCTCATCGCCGACGACCAGGACGTCGTGCGGCTCGGGCTGCGGACGCTTGTCGACAGCGAGGACGACCTGGCGGTCGCCGCGGAGGCCGCCGACGGGCTCGCCACCGTAGAGCAGGCGCGGCGGCACCGGCCGGACGTCGTGCTCATGGATGTCCGGATGCCGGGCATCGACGGCATCGAGGCCACCAAGCGCATCAGCGCCGACCCCGCGCTGTCGGACGTCAAGGTGCTGGTGCTGACGACGTTCGAGCTGGACGAGTACGTCTTCGACGCGCTCCGCAACGGTGCGAGCGGGTTCCTGCTCAAGGACACCGCGCCCGCCGAGCTGCTGCGGGCGATCCGGGTGGTCGCCGCAGGCGAGTCGCTGCTGTCGCCGTCGGTGACCCGTCGGGTGGTCGCGGAGTTCGCTGCCGGCGCGTCCCGGCCGAGCAAGCCGCACCCGCAGCTGGACACCCTGACCGACAGGGAGCGCGAGATCGTCGGACTGGTCGGCGAGGGGTTGAACAACGACGAGATCGCTGCGCGGCTGGTGGTCAGCCCCGCGACCGCCCGGACCCACGTCAGCCGGGCGATGATCAAGCTCGGCGCGCGGGACAGGGCGCAGCTCGTCGTCTTCGCCTACCAGTCGGGACTGGTGGCCGGCTGACACTGTCGGTGTCCGACACTGTCGGTGCCCGATGCGAACATGTGTTCGTGTCGAAGGAGTCGACGATCCTGCACGCCGATCTCGACGCGTTCTTCGCGTCGGTCGAGCAGCGCGACGATCCCGCGTTGCGGGGCCGTCCGGTGCTGGTCGGCGGCGGGGTGGTGCTGGCGGCGAGCTACGAGGCGAGGGCGTACGGTGTGCGCGGCGCGATGGGCGGAGCGCAGGCACGGCGGCTGTGCCCGAACGCCGTCGTCGTGCCGCCAAGGATGTCGGCCTACGCCGAGGCGAGCAAGGCGGTGTTCGACGTCTTCGAGCGCACCAGCCCGCACGTCGAGGGGCTGTCGATCGATGAGGCGTTCCTTGAGGTGTCCGGGCTGCGCGGGATCGCGGGCAGCCCGTCCGACATCGCCGCACGGCTGCGTCGCGAGGTGCGGGAACGGGTGGGGCTGCCGATCACGGTGGGTGTGGCGCGCACCAAGTTCCTGGCGAAGGTCGCCAGCGGCGTGGCCAAGCCGGACGGCCTGCTCGTCGTCGAACCGGCCGGTGAGATGGACTTCCTGCACCCACTGGCGGTCGGCAAGCTGTGGGGCGTCGGCCCGGTGACCGAGGCGAAGCTGCGCGATCGGGGGATGCACACGGTCGGGGACGTCGCCCGGTACAGCGAAGCCCTGCTGACGTCGCTGCTCGGTGCCGCGACCGGGCGGCACCTGCACCGGCTGGCGCACAACCAGGACCCGCGCCCGGTGCGCCGACGCAAGCGACGCGGGTCGATCGGCGCACAGCGCGCGCTGGGCAGGGCGCCGAAGACGGCCGACGACATCGACGCCGCGCTGTCCGGGCTGGTCGAGCGGGTGTGCCGCCGGATGCGCAAGGCGGACCGGCTCGGCCGCACGGTGGTGCTGCGGCTGCGGTTCGACGACTACACGAGGGCGACCCGATCGCACACCCTCGCCGCGCCGACCGCCAGGACGTCGTTGGTGCTGGCGACGGCGCGGCACCTGCTGCGGACGGCGATGCCGCGCGTCCACCGCGACGGACTGACGCTGGTCGGGGTTGCGGTGGCCAACCTCAGCGACGAGGCGTCGGCGCAGTTGGAGCTACCGTTCTGGGACGGTGCCGGAGTTGGGACTGGGGCCAGGGCTGGCGGTGGCGCCGTGGACTCCGCAAGAGCCTACGCCGGGATCGACGTCGATCCCGTGCTGGACGACGTCCGGGAGCGCTTCGGCACCGAGGCCATCACCCGAGGCACACTGCTCGGCCGCTCTCCCGGCGTCGCGATGCCGACCCTGCCGGACTGAGGTGCCACGAAGGGCATCTTACTGGCGCCAGACGCCAGTAAGATGCCCTTCGTGGCACCCGACGTCACTCCAGCAGCGCGTCGACGAACGCCTCCGGCTCGAAGGGCGCGAGGTCGTCCGGGCCCTCGCCGAGGCCGACGAGCTTGACCGGGACGCCGAGCTCGCGCTGCACCTGGAAGACGATGCCGCCCTTGGCTGTGCCGTCGAGTTTGGTCAGCACGATGCCGGTGACGTCGACGACCTCGCCGAACACCCGCGCCTGCATCAGGCCGTTCTGACCGGTGGTCGCGTCGAGCACCAGCAGGACCTCGTCAACCCGTGCCTGCTTCTCGACGACGCGCTTGACCTTGCCCAGCTCGTCCATCAGGCCGGTCTTAGTGTGCAGCCTGCCCGCGGTGTCGACAAGCACGGCATCCACCCCGGCGTCGATGCCGCGCTTGACCGCGTCGAACGCGACCGAGGCCGGGTCGGCGCCTTCTTTGCCGCGCACGACCTCCGCGCCGACGCGCTCCGACCAGGTCTGCAACTGGTCGGCCGCCGCCGCGCGGAACGTGTCGGCAGCACCGAGGACGACCTTGTGGCCCTGCCCGACCAGCACGCGCGCGAGCTTGCCGGTGGTTGTGGTCTTTCCGGCGCCGTTGACGCCCGCGACCAGCACGACGGCGGGCCGCTTGCTGCCGTCGACCTCGTGCGGCAGGGCGCGCACCGACCGCTCCAGCTCCGGGTGCAGCGCCTTGACCAGCACCTCCCGCAGCACCGCACGCGCCTGGTCGGTCGAGCGCACGCCGTGCGTGTACAGCTCCTCGCGCAACTGGGTGACGATCTCGGTCGTTGTCGCCGAGCCGAGGTCGGCGACGAGCAGGGTGTCCTCGACCTCCTCCCAGGAGTCTTCGTCGAGGTCGCCCGCGCCGAGCAGGCCGACAAGACTCTGCCCGAACGCCGAGCGCGACTTCGACAGCTTGCCGCGCAGCCGCCCGAGCCTGCCCGACGGCGGTTCGATCTCCTCGAGCGGCTCGGCCTGTGGCGCTGGCTCTGGCTCGGCAGGGCGCTCTGGCGCCTCGGTGCCCGGCGCGCGGTCCACGGCCTCGGTGTCGGCCGGGGCGCGCTGCTCACTGGGCAGTGTGACGTCGACGATGCCGCGGCGCTGCGACTCGCGGGGCACGTCGTCGCCGACACCGGGCTCGCCGTCGGTCTCGGGGCGCTCCTCGACGGGGTGTTCCGGTGCCGTGCCGCCAGGTGCCAACGCGATCCCGCCACCGGCGCTATAGCCCCGCCCAGACGGGGCCCCTCCCTCGTCGGTGCTTCCCGATTCCCGCAGGCTGATCTTGCGTTTGCGCGTGAGGGAGAGTCCCACGACGAGCGCGACCATCAGCAGGATGACAGCGACAAGGATGACCCATAACCAGAGGTTGTTCATCACAACGCCATCCTCGCATCCTGCTGCGCAGGGACCGCGCACCCCCGGCAACGCCTACGCCGGGACCGGCTCCCCGGCCCGCAACCGCTGCGAGATCACCTTGGTGATGCCGTCACCTGCCATGCTGACGCCGTAGAGCGCGTCGGCGATTTCCATCGTCGGCTTCTGGTGGGTGATCACGATCAGCTGCGAGTTCTCCCGCAACTGCTCGAGCAGCCCAAGCAGGCGGCGCATGTTGGTGTCGTCAAGCGCGGCCTCGACCTCGTCGAGGACGTAGAACGGCGACGGCCGCGCCCGGAAGATCGCCACCAGCATCGCGACCGCGACCAGCGACTTCTCGCCGCCGGATAGCAGCGACAGCCGCTTGACCTTCTTGCCAGGCGGCCGGGCTTCGACGTCGACGCCGGTGGTGAGCATGTCACCCGGCTCGGTGAGCACCATCCGACCCTCGCCGCCGGGGAACAGCGCCGCGAACACGATCTCGAACTCGCGCGCCACGTCCTCGTACGCCGAGGTGAACACCTCGAGGATCTTGTCGTCGACGTCGGAGATCACCGAGAGCAGATCCTCGCGGGTTGCCTTGAGGTCTTCGAGCTGCGTCGACAGGAACTTGTAGCGTTCCTCAAGCGCGGCATACTCCTCAAGCGCGAGCGGGTTGACCTTGCCGAGCGTCGCGAGATCGCGCTCCGCCCGCTTGGCCCTGCGTTCCTGCTCGCCACGGTCGTACGGGATGGGCTGCGGTTCGCTGACCTCCTCGCCGCGCTCCTTCGCCGCCTCGTACTCGGCCATCTCGCCGGGGCTGGCAGGCACCGGCTGGTCCGGCCCGTACTCGTTGATCAGGTCCTCCAGCCCGATGCCGAACTCCTCGGCGATCTTGGTCTCCAGCTGCTCAAGCCGCAGCCGCTGCTCGGCGCGCACGACCTCGTCGCGGTGCACGGCGTTGGTCAGCTTCTCCAGCTCACCGGCCAGCTCGCGCACCTTCGTACGCACTTGCGCCAGCGCGTCCTCGCAGGACTGCCGCTGCTGCTGGATCGCATCCCGCTCGGCCGCGGCACGCTGCAACGACACCTCGATGCGTTCCAGTGCGACCTCGCCACCCTCTACCACGGCGGCGGCAACGTGGGCGCCATGCTGCCTGGCGATGCGGGCCTGCTCGGCACGCTTCCGCGCCTGCCGCTCGGCCTGCGCCTCCCGAAGCAGCGAGTCCGCCCTGCCCGCGATGCCGCGCGCACGCTCCTCGGACGTCCGCAGCGCCAGCCTTGCGTCCATTTCCTGCTGCCTGACGTCGGTGACGGCAGCGGCGGCGTCGTCGCGCTCCGTCGTGTCCGGGTCGTCGTCGACCGGCTGATCGGACACGGCGCTGAGCCGCTCCTCGAGCTCGGCGAGTTGTTCCAGCGCGGACTGCCTGCTCGCCTCGACCTTGTCGCGCTGGGTGCGCAGCCGTTCCACCTCGGCCTCAGCGGAGCGTGCCGCCTGGCGCAACCGGTCAAGCCGCTCCGCGACGCGGGCCTTGTCGATCTTGGAATCGGAAATCGCCTCGCGCGCCTGCCCGACCTCGTCGCGGCGGGCCTGCTGCTCGGCCCGCGCGCCCTCCAGCTCGGCGGTGATGCGCTCCAACGAGCGCTGCGCCTCGATCAGCCGGTCCTCCGCCTCGTCGACGGCGGCCTGTACCTCGAGCACGCTCTCACTGCGGGCGGATCCGCCGAACGCGAAGTGCGCGCCGAGGACGTCGCCCTCGCTGGTGACGGCGCTGACGTCAGGGTGATCGCGAACCAGCGCCTCGGCGGCAGGCAGGTCGGCGACCAGCGCCATCTTCGCCAGCGCCACCTCGACGGCAGGCCGCAGCTCGGCAGGCGCGGAGACGACGTCCCTCGCCCAGCGCGCCCCACGCGGCAGCGTTGGCCAGCTCGCGGGGTCGACGGTCGTAGCGGTGCCGCCGAGCAGCAGCGACGCCCTGCCCGACTCCTGCTCCTTGAGGTACTTGAGCGCGATCAACGCGTCCTCGCCGCAGCGCACCGCGACGGCGTCGGCGACCGGCCCCAGCGCGGCGGCAAGCGCCACCTCGTGGCCGGACTCGACGGTCAGCAGCGCGGCGACGGAGCCGAGCAGGCCTGGGAGCTGTCCCGCCGCGCTGAGCAGGTCGCCAGCGCCGTCCTTGCGGGCAAGGCCCATCGACAGCGCGTCGACCCGCGCCTTCTCCGATGCGATCTCGCGCTCGGCAGCGCGCTCGGACTCGACCAGCTCGGCGACCCGCGCCTTGGCGGCGTCGTTGGCGCGCATGGCCCGCTCAAGACGTTCGGTGAGGTCGCTGTCGTCGGTGTCAGGGTCACCATCGGCGGCCTTGGCCTCCTCAAGCTCCTCGGTCGCGGTCTCCGCGCGGGCGCTTGCCTCCTCGATGGCCGTGGTGAGGCGGTCGATCTCCTCCGATGTGGCGCCTGTCTTGCTGCGCAGCGCCTCGACCTGGCCGGACAGCTTGGCGAGGCCCTCGCGGCGGTCGGCGACGGCGCGGACGGCGGCCATGTGGGCGCGTTCGGCGTCCTGCGCCTGGCGTTCCAGCTCCTCTCGACGCTCGATCACGCCGGACAGCGCGGCCCGCGCCTGCTCGACCTCCTCGGCGAGCTCGGCCTCGCGCTCGGCGGCCTCCTCGGCTTCGATCTCCAGCTCCTCCGGGTCCTTGCCGCTGCTCGGCATGGGTTCCTCTTCGGAGAGGTGGCGCTGCCGCTCGACGGCGAGCCGGACGGTGCCGCGCAGCCGCTCGGCAAGGGCGGAGAGCTTGTACCAGGTGTCCTGCGCCGCCGAGAGCTTCGGCGCGTCCTCGGCGAGGGCCTCCTCGAGCTCGGTCTGCTGCGCGCTGACGGCTTCGTGCTCCTGCTCGACCTCGGCGCGGCGCTGCTTCACGCGGGCCTCGTCGGCCTCGTCCTTTGCGATGGCCTGGCGCTGGCCGACCAGGTCGTCGGCGTAGAGCCGCAGCTTGGCGTCGCGCAGCTCGGACTGCACCACTTGCGCCTTGCGGGCGATCTCTGCCTGCTTGCCGAGCGGTTTGAGCTGCCTGCGTAGTTCGCCGGTGAGGTCGTTGAGCCGGTCGAGGTTGCCCTGCATCGCGTTCAGCTTGCGCAGCGCCTTTTCCTTGCGCTTGCGGTGCTTGAGAACGCCAGCGGCCTCTTCGATGAAGGCCCTGCGCTCCTCCGGCTTGGACTGCAGGATCTCGGCTAGCTGTCCTTGCCCGACGATGACGTGCATCTCCCTGCCGATGCCTGAGTCGGACAGCATCTCCTGGATGTCGAGCAGGCGGCAGGTGTCGCCGTTGATCTCGTACTCGCTCGCGCCGTCGCGGAACATCCGGCGCGTGATGGACACCTCGGTGTAGTCGATGGGCAGCGCGCCGTCCGAGTTGTCGATGGTCAGCGTGACCTCGGCGCGGCCGAGCGGGGATCGGCCGGACGTGCCTGCGAAGATGACGTCTTCCATCTTGCCGCCGCGCAGGTCCTTGGCGCCCTGGGTGCCCATCACCCAGCGCAGCGCGTCGAGCACGTTGGACTTGCCGGAGCCATTGGGGCCGACGACGCAGGTGATACCCGGTTCGAAGCGCAGCGTCGTCGCCGATGCGAAGGACTTGAACCCCTTCAGCGTCAAGCTCTTCAGATGCACAAGTGACGACCCTTCATAGTCCGCGTCAAGCCACATATCGTACCGGCGGCGCGGTACGGGCCTCGCACTGCTCGGCGTGTGTCAGGCGGCATTCACTCGCCGGAGGGTCCCTGCCGTACCACCAGCCTCAGCAGCCCCGTGAGTCACCGCTGGGTGAAGTCCGAGAGGTTCCCTTTGGGTTCCGACCAGCGTTCCACGACCGTGTCCACCCAACCGGGTGTATTCCCGGAGCGTAGCGCTGCCAGCAGTCGCTCGCAGTGATCATGCGGCCCCTCCGCGACGACTTCGACCCTGCCGTCCGCGAGGTTGCTCGCGTGGCCGACGAGCCCGAGCTCCAACGCCTTGCTGCGCGCCCACCAGCGGAAACCGACGCCCTGCACGGCGCCGTGCACCCACGCGGTCAGTCGGGCGTGCTTGCTTTCGTCGCTCACGGGATCCATAGTGCCGTATCACTCTCCGGAGTCAGTTGTGCACATCGGATGACACGTGAGAGGTGTCAGGCTCACTCGACGGTGATACAGTTCGCCACGCCTCCGTGAAATAACTGTTCTGATGCGGCCCCGAACCGCTCCCCAGGAACAAGGAGCCTGTATGCCCCCGACTGGCTCTGCCGATGAGCCGCGCGTGACCGTGGCTCCCCTGACCGTCGGCGATGCCAAATCCCGCAGGGCCGGGTATCTCGCGCTGGTCGCGAGTGGCCTGATCACCGCGACCGCCTTCGCGGGCATCGCAGACATCGCCGGCAGCGCGATGAACACCGCCAGCCCGCCCGGCACCCCGATCCAGGACTACCAGCGTGCGCCGACCGACCCCACCGACAGCGGCAACCTCGTCCCCGGCAGCGCGAGTCCCGAGACGGACGATGTCGCCGTCAACGGCGCCGCGGCCACGGATGACCTGAGCACGTCGGGGCCGCAGACGACGACGCCGACCACGGTGATCATGACCAACCCTGACGGCACGACAACGACGACGGTGATCCGGCCGGACGGCACCACAACGACCGACGGCAGGTCGTCGACGTCCACCAGCAGCCCGGACAACACGTCGACGTCGGAAAGCCCGCCGCCATCGTCGACGACAACCAGCGAATCCCCGAGCTCGACGACCACGACGTCCGAGACGTCCGAGCCGTCCGAGACCACGACGACGTCTGACACCTCGGAGTCGGGGACCTCAAGCGGCGACCCATCGTCCACGGAGCCCAGCAACAACGGCAGGGGCAACAACGGTAGGGGCCCTAACTCGGACGACTGACCGCGTCCGGGCTCAGCCGCGCCGGGGACGGGGCTGACAGCGCGGGCAGAAGTACGACGACCGGTTTGTGAATTTCTCGCGCAGGATGAGCGCGCCGCAGCGCAGGCACGGCTCGTCAGCGCGGCCGTAGACGTTCAGTGAGCGGCTGAAGTAGCCCGAGCTGCCGTTGACGTTGACGTACAACGAGTCGAACGACGTCCCGCCCGCCGCGAGCGCCTCCGTCATCACCTCGCTTGCGGACTGCAGCAGGCGCTGAGCCGTGGCGGGTGCGAGTCGCCCGGTGGGCCGGGTGCCGTGCAGCTTGGCGCGCCACAGCGCCTCGTCGGCGTAGATGTTGCCGATGCCGGAGATGAGGGTCTGGTCGAGCAGGGCGCGCTTGACCTCGGTGCGCTTGGTGCGCAGCCGCGCGACCACCTGCGACGGGTCGAACCGGGGGTCCATCGGGTCGCGGGCGATGTGGGCGATCGGTTCCGGCACGGCGGTGCCGTCGACGTCGATCAGCTCGGTGAGGGTGAATCCCCCGAACGTGCGTTGGTCGACGAAGCGCAGCTCGGTGCCGTTGTCGTCGAATTGCAGCCGGATGCGCAGGTGCGGGCCGCCGTCGATGGCCGATGGCTGCACCAGCAGCTGCCCGCTCATGCCGAGGTGGCCGAGCATCGCGTCACCGGAGCTGAGCTCGAACCAGAGGTACTTGCCCCTGCGGCACACCGCGTCGATGCGCTGCCCGGCGAGCCTACCGCTGAAGTCGGCGTCGCCTGGCACGTGCCGTCGGATCGCGCGGGGATGGAGCACCTCCGCGGCGAGCACGGTCCTGCCGGTGACGTAGTTCGCGAGGCCTGCGCGCACGACCTCGACTTCGGGAAGCTCGGGCACGGCCGCGCTCAGCTCGCGGCGTCGTCGGCCGACGAGGAGGCGGCACCCGCGGTGGTGCTCAGCTCGGCCGACAGCGCCCGCCAGGCCACCTCGGCGGCGTTCTGCTCGGCTTCTTTCTTGGTGGTGCCGCTGCCGCTGCCGCGCTCGTCGTCGTTCACGATGACGGTCGCGGTGAACTCCTTCTGGTGGTCGGGCCCGGTGTCGACCACCTTGTACTCGGGCACGCCGAGCGATGCGGACGCCGTCAGCTCCTGCAGGCTGGTCTTCCAGTCGAGCCCCGCGCCCCGTAGCGGCGCCTCGGCGAGCAGGTTGCCGAACAGCCGGTGGACGAGCTGCCGTGCGACGTCGATGCCGTGCTCGAGGTAGATCGCGCCGATCATCGCCTCGAGGCCGTCGGCGAGGATACTGGCCTTGTCCCTGCCGCCGGTCAGCTCCTCACCCTTACCGAGCAGCAGGTGCGCGCCGAGCCCGCCGTCGCCTAGCCCTCTGGCGACACCGGCGAGCGCGTGCATGTTCACCACGCTGGCGCGCAGTTTGGCGAGCTGCCCCTCAGGCAGGTCGGGGTGCTCGTTGTAGAGGTGGTCGGTGACGACGAGGCCGAGTACGGCGTCACCGAGAAACTCCAGCCGCTCGTTGGGCGGTAGCCCACCGTTCTCGTAGGCGTACGAACGGTGGGTCAGCGCGAGGGTGAGCAGCTCAGACCGCAGTCCGACACCCAGCGCCGCCATTAGCGGTCTGGTGTCGGACGCGGGGCCGCTCACCGTGTTCGACGCCATCTCGCCACAACCGATCAGGCAGGCTCGACGACCTGACGACCGGAGTACTGACCGCAGTTCGGGCAGGCGACGTGCTGCGGCTTGAGCTCCTTGCACGCGCGGTTGGCGCATGGCACGAGGTGCACCGCGCTCGCCTTCCACTGCGAGCGGCGGGACCGCGTGTTGGAGCGCGACATCTTCCGCTTCGGGACAGCCACGGCTACCTCTCCTCATTCTGGTTCAGCTCGCACGGCGAGCACGTTTCGGTCTTGTTGGTGCGGGCACGCCCGCGAGGTCCTTGGTGGCGACAGCGTCGGCCGCCCTCAAGAGGGCGGCTTGTCAGCGCCGGGTTCCCCGAAACGTTCGACAAGCGCTGCCCACCGAGGGTCTATCTTCTCATGGCCGTGTCCCGGTTCGAGATCGGCCCACTTGATCCCGCACTCGGCGCACAGTCCCTGGCAGTCTGGCGAGCACAGCGGCACCTGCGGCAGCGCGAGTACGGCCGCGTCGCGCACGACGGGTTCCAGGTCGATCAGGTCATCGACGAGGCGGCTGACCTCGTCCTCGTCCGTGGTCTCCTCTGTTGCGGAGTCCGGGTAGGCGAACAGCTCGGTGAACTGCACCGTGACCTCGTCAGAGATCGGGTCGAGGCACCGCGAGCATGCGCCCTCGATCGGAGCGGTGGCCTCGCCGGAGACCAGCACGCCTTCGACGACGGCCTCGAGCAGGGCGTCCAGCGTGAACTCCGCCCCAGCATGCACCTCGATCACGCCGGAGACGCCGAGCGACTCTGCGACGGGAAGCTGCCGCTGCACGGTGCGGCTGGTGCCCGCGCGCCTACCAAGGTCTTTGGTGTCGATGACCCACGGATCGCGCGGGTCGAGTGCGGCCGATCGCTCGGCGCGGTGCATGTCTGACATCACCTCAAGCCTACCGGTCACGCCCGTGACCGCGTATGCCGACGTATGCGGCTCAGTAGCCGTTGCGGGAGTAGCCGCTGGAGCTGCCGACCGCGCCGCCGCGCAGGTGGCTGCGGCCCTGGTCGACGGTGCGCAGCGTCTGCGAGAGCAGGTCGGCGAACTCCGCGAGCTTCTCGTCGACGTAGCCGTCGCACTCGGCACGCTGCCGGTCGGCCTCGTCGTTGGCGTCGTCCACGATGCGGGCCGCCTCGCTGTGCGACGCCCGCACCACCTCGGTGTCGGCCACCAGCCGCGCCTGCTCAGCGAGCCCTTCCTGCACCGACCGGTCGTAGGCGTCCCTGCCAGCCTCGATCATCCGCTCCGACTCGCCGCGCGCCCGCTCGGTGAGCTGGTCGTACTCCGCGCGACCAGCGGCGACGGCCCTGTCGGCCTCCGCGTCGGCGTCGGCGAGGATCTGGTCCGCCTGCGCGCGGGCGTCCTCGACCAGGCGCTCCGCCTCCGCACGCGCGTCGGCAAGGGTCTGCTCCGCATCGGAGTTGGCCGAGTTGATCGTCTCGTCGGCCTGCTGTCGCGCGGTGTTGACGATCTCGTCCCGCTTGTCGAGGACGTCCTGGGCGTCGTCCACCTCGCCTGGCAGCGCGTCCCGCACGTCGTCGAGGAGTTCGAGGACATCGCCACGCGGCACGACACAACTCGACGTCATCGGCACACCGCGTGCCTCTTCCACGATCGTGACGAGTTCGTCGAGAGCCTCGAACACGCGATACACGGCAGTCTCCTTGGGCCTTGCTTGGGTTGCTTGACTCAAGTCTGCCCCGACATCCGGCGAAACCTGTGCAGGCGCGTGGTTATCGGGCGTGTTGCTCAGGTGCTCTCGCGGATCCGGCGCAGCAACTCCTTGCGCACGTGGTCGGGCACCAGCCCGGTGACGTCGCCGCCGTTGGTGGCGACCTCCTTGATCAGCGAGCTGGACAGAAAGCTGTACTCCGGGTTGGTCGACATGAACAGCGTGTCGACGTCGGAGAGCCGCTTGTTCATCTGCGCCATCTGCAGCTCGTAGTCGAAGTCACTGACCGCGCGCAGGCCCTTGGTGATCGCCGCGATGCCGTTCTCGGTGCAGTAGTCGACGAGCAGGCCGTACCAGGAGTCGATCCGCACGTTGGGCAGGTGCGCGGTGACCGTGCGCAGCATCTCCATCCGCTCGTCGATGGAGAACAGGCCCTTCTTGCTCTTGTTGACCAGCACCGCGACGACGACCTCGTCGAAGAGACCGGCTGACCGCTCGATGATGTCGAGGTGGCCGTTGGTGACAGGGTCGTACGATCCGGGACACACCGCTCGCCGCATGCAGCGGACGGTAGCACTTTCGCAGGTGGCGGGCTGATGTGAGTGGTTCAGGCCACGTACTCCGCGCGGTGCAGCATCGTGCCGCCGTAGCTGCGGCTGCGCAGCCGCCGGAAGCCGGTCGGCCAGTCGATCTCAGAAGTCTTGCTGTCCCGTTCGACGACGATCAGTGCGTCCGGCGCGAGCCAGCCGTTGGCGGCGAGGTCGGGCAGGACGCGGTGGAGCTCGTCGTTGGTCACGGCGTACGGCGGGTCCATGAGCACAAGGTGGAACGTCGTCGGCGCCGGTTCCGCGGCCACCGAGGTGACGGTGCCGTGCCGCACGGTGCCGCCGATGCCGAGGCCGTCGACGTTGGCGCGCAGGTCAGCGACAGCGCGCCGGTCGGACTCCACGAAATAGGCGTCCGCCGCGCCCCGAGACAGCGCTTCAAGGCCGAGCGCGCCGGAGCCCGCGTAGAGGTCGAGCACGCGTGCGCCCTCGACGTCCCCAGCGGCGTCGAGCGCGTTGAACAGCGCTTCCCTGACCCGCTCGGCCGTCGGCCGCGTGCCGCGCGGTGGCACGCGCAACCGCCTGCCACCGGCCGAGCCGGCCACGATCCTGGTCACCGTTCGATCCTCGCGTATGGGGTCGGCCCTCGGGGAGGGGCTTGCGGAGGGGCTGTCCCTCGCAAGGGCGTATTCTCGACGTTCCCCCTCATGCTAGGAGCGCTGCGTGTCGGAACCTCGGGTCAGGCGAGCCGAGATCGCACTGGAGCAAACCCACGTCGACCGGGTGTACGCGCGCCTCGGCGAGCTGCGCGACCACGCGGAGCAGATGCGTTCCAAGGGATACGAGATCGGCCACGGCGCGCAGCAGGAAGCCGTGTTCGAGCAGGCGTCGATGCTGTTCGAGCGGGACATGATGGTCTTCCACGCGAACAAGACGCTGCACACGCTTGACGCCGAGTATGAGGGCCTCGTATTCGGCCGCCTCGACTACGCCAGTTCGGGCGAGCCGATCTACGTCGGCAGGCTCGGCGTCCGCGACGCCGACTTCAACAACGTCGTCACCGACTGGCGTGCTCCCGCCGCCGCGCCGTTCTACCAGGCAACGGCGCAGGAGCCGATGGAGGTCATCCGCAGGCGCGTCATCCGCTGCTCCGGCGCCGAGGTGCTCGACGTCGACGACGACGTGCTGATGGCCAGTGCGGTACCGGACGACATGGTGATCGTCGGCGAGGGCGCGCTGATGGCCGCGCTCGGGCGCGCCAAGGGCGACCGGATGCGCGACATCGTCGCCACCATCCAGAAGGAGCAGGACGACATCATCCGCGCGCCGTGGCGGGGCGTCACCAAGATCACCGGCGGTCCAGGCACCGGCAAGACGGCGGTCGCGCTGCACCGCGCCGCGTACCTGCTGTACCGGCATCGGCGGCGGCTCGGCGGCGCCGGGGTGCTCGTCGTGGGGCCGTCCGGGGTGTTCACCACCTACATCTCGCGAGTGCTGCCCGCGATGGGTGAGACCGACGTCGAACTGCGCGCACTCGGCGAGGTACTGGACGGCGTCACCGCAGAGCATGCCGATCCGGCCCCGGTCGCGGCGATCAAGGGCTCGCTGCGGATGCGCAAGCTACTGCAGCGCGCCATCCGGGACACCCCGCCTGGCGTGCCGACACGGCTGCGGATGGTCTACCGAGGCGAGGTACTCACCCTGGAGCGGGACGCACTCGAACGGGTGCGGAAGCGGGTGCTTGCCAGCGGCGGTCAGCCAAACCGCATCCGGGTGCGCGCCGCAGAGGCGCTGCTTGAGGCGCTGGCCGACGTCGCAGAGCAGGCCGCCCGCGACGACGGCACGGCGTTCTCGGCCACCACCCGTGCCGAGCTGATCACCGAACTGGGCGACCGGATGGACTTCCACCGGTTCGTCGTCGTGTGGTGGCCGGTGCTGTACCCGGACGAGGTACTCGGCTGGCTGGGTGACCCGGCACGGCTGACCAAGGCCGCTCGCAAGGCGCTGACCTCGGACGAGGTCGCGCTGCTCACCACGTCGTTCGCGGACCGCTCGCGCGGGTACTCCGTCGGCGACATCGCGCTGCTTGACGAGCTGCGGGTACTTGTCGGCAAGCCGCGCCGCAGGCGTCGTGCGGATTCCGCCGAGGCCACCGAGCCGGAGCGCACCGAGCACGGCAGGCACCACCGGCCGGAGCACTACGACGAGTACTCCCACATCGTCGTCGACGAGTCGCAGGACCTGTCGCCGATGCAGTGGCGGATGGTCGGCAGGCGCGGCAAGTACGCGAGCTGGACCGTCGTGGGTGACCCGGTGCAGAGTTCGTGGCCGGACACCGAGGAGGCCGAGGCCGCGGCGAGCGAGGCGTTCGGGGTGAGCGCCCTGCGCAGGCGGTACAGGCTGCGCACGAACTACCGCAACTCGGCGGAGATCTTCGACCTTGCGGCGCGGGTCGTCGCGGACACCGCGGCACCAGGCGAGCTGCCGCACGCGGTGCGCAGGACCGGGACCGACCCCGAGGTACGTGACATCGACGTCGACGAGCTGAAGACGGCCGTGGCGGGCGCCGCCGATGGGCTGCTGCGGTCGGTCGACGGCACGGTCGGCGTGATCAGCGCGATGGAGCGGGTACCGCACGTCGAGAAGTGGGTGTCGACGCTGGCCGACGAGCGGCTGAAGGTGGTCGGCAGCCTGGACTGCAAGGGGCTGGAGTACGACGCCGTCGTGCTGGTCGAGCCGAGCGAGCTGATCGCGGAGTCGACCACGGGCAACCGGCTGCTCTACGTCGCGCTGACCCGCGCCACCCAGCGGCTGGTCGTGCTGGCCTCGGACCGCGACTGGCTGGGTGAGTAAGTGACCTCGGCAGCCTCGCCCGTCACGAGCGCCCGAGTTCGGTAATACGGTGGCGCATCATGTCGGCGAGGCGTTCCGTCACCGGAGCGTCGAAACCGATCTCATCGAGACGACCGATCCAGGTGGGCACCGTGTCGCAGATGCGGTCCAACGCCGAGGCGACAGCAGCACGCGGAAGCCCGAGACGTTCCCCTGACTCAGTGAGGTGGTCGCGGTCGAGGCGGTTCGCGCGCCCATAGAAGTCGAGCGCCATCGGGTCACGCCAGTTCAGGTACGGCTGCGTCGTCAGCAGGTCGTAGACCGGTGTGACTTCCCAAAATCCGGCGGGCGCTTGCCGGACGCTGAAGTTCTTCCCATGGAGGTCGCCGTTGCCGATGAGGTAGCTGAATGCGACGAGTTCGATGACCCGCCGGAGTGCGAGTTGCCGAGATCCGTCACCTGCTGCGACGACATCGGCGACCGCGCCGGCGACCGTTTCGGTCTTCAAC
>WHUD01000081.1 GCA_009377385.1 Actinophytocola sp. | reverse complement strand
GTCGCAGGCCGCGAGCGGTTCCTCCGGCACGAGGTCGTCGAGGCACACACAGAACAGCGCCCGCTCCACCTCGTCGAACAGCACGGGGTTGCCCGGATCGGCGGCAAGGAGGTCCTGCCTGCTCGCGGCCCACTCGGCCCGCGCTTTGGTGGTGAGGTGCCCCACCGACGTCCCGGGCGCGGCCGGGGTGGCGCCCGCGTCCATCACAGCCCGAAGGCCGTCGGCGAGCTCGTCGAGCGTGTGCGGCGTCCCCTCCTCGCCGAGGACGTCCATCCGGAACAGGTTGCCCCGGTAGAACACCAGGATGTGCCGCTCGGTCGACGGCCCTGGCCACTCGTCGCGATATGGCGCACGCACCGTGTCCTGCACCGCGCCGGGAATGCGCGTGGTGGAGAACAGGAACTTGTTCTGCTCCATGGACTGCGGCGCGCCGCGTTGCACCACGGGCGGGATGCGCTCCTCGTCGAGCAACGACTTGAAGTGCAGCGCCGAAGCAATCAAGCCGGCCGCCCGGTTGGCCTGATCCGCATCGACGTCGTTGAACAGGAAGAAGAAGTTCGCGTTGAGCGCGATGCGGTCGCGGCGGCCGAGATAGCGGTACGGCCAGAAGGTGTCGAGCCAACTGTGGACGCCGTCGGTGGCGTCGTACTCGGCAAGCGCGGCCTGCAGGGTGTGCGCTGCGCTGCCATCGCGCTGGAACTCCTCGACAGCGGCCTTCGTCTCGGCCAGCTCGTCCTCGGTCAGCAGCGGGGCACACCATTCGAGGAACCGTTCGCAGCTCTCCGCCACGCTCGGCAGCGGCACCCTAGGCAGGCTGTCCTCGTTGCCGAAGGTCCTGGTGGACAGGTTCTCGCTACCGCTCACGCTCAATCCTCACGTCACTGCTCGGGTACGTCGATGGTGCTGCGCTCCCCGCGTGGCAGGGAGAGGAAGAGCTGGGCATACAGCCAGCCGTCGGTTTCCAGGCCGTCGGGGTCGACGCCGCGCGCTCGCAGCGTGTCGAGCATCCGCGTCTGCTCCTGCTCGTCGGCGAACCGCCGTTGCTTGAACACGCCGTCGACCGGGATGGTGTCGTAACCCAGCCGCGTGAACAGGTCGGCGACCGGCTCGAACGGGAACATCCGCAGCACGAAATGCGCCATCCACGGCCTGCGCTCCCCCGCCGCCGTGACGACCCGTTCCAGCGTGGTGCCGGTGACGTAGCCGAGGCAGCCGGTGGAGATCACCAGGTCGGCGCCCGCGATCCGGGCGCGCTGCTGCTCGGTCGGGTCGTGCGCCTCCAGGTCGGCCTTGACGTCGGCGTCGAGGAACCCGGCCTCGCGCGCGTAGGCGAGCGCCGGCTGTGAGACGTCCAGCCCGACGAAGCGATGCCGGTCCAGCCCGCCGCGCGCCCGTACCAGCTGCCGGTCCTGCCGCAGCAACTCGGCGCGCGACACCGACGTCACCGCGTCGTCGCAATACCGGTCGTAGAGCTCGTCCATCGTCAGATCGCAATTCAGCAACGCGGCATTGATGCCGTACGAACACCCGATATCAACAATCTGACACGTCGTTACGTCACGCGCCTGCCGATAGTCGTCGACCAGTTTCGCGAAATACGGCTTCGCCAGTTGCGGAATGCGATAGTCGAGTTCCCGCAGCGTCCGAAAGAATGGGCGCGGATCGGGCTGGGCGTAGATATGGTCGAGCGACACTTTGCCGGTGGCGTCGAAACCCACGGACAAGGGCCTCCTTCTTAGTCGAGAAGCTGATCGACGCGCACCGATCGCGCGGCGGCGGCATGATGTTCCGGCAGCACCCTGCCGAAGAGTTGCTTGGTGCGGGCAGGTGTGCCGATGACACCGTCGCGCTCACTGTAGGCGAAAATCGCGGTATGCCGGGCGCGTTCGCCCTGGACAGCGCTCACCCGATGGAGTGCGTAGCGGCCCATGAACAGTTGCAGGTCGCCTGGCCGTAGTTCGAGCCTTCGGATCAGGTGTTCGCCGTCGCCTGCCAGGACCGCGTTGACGTCGTCGAAGTTCTCCGACTCGGCCGAGCGGATATTGGGACAGTACTCGAAGACGCCGCCGGCTTCCGCCTCCTGGGTGAGCATGGTCACCGTGAACTCGTTGGTGTCGAAGTGCCACGGGTGTTCCTTGCCCTGCGGCACGACGTTGAGCACCAGCCCGGCGAGCGGATCGGCAAGCGGGTGGATTTCGGACAGCTCGAAGCAATCGGCGAGGAAGCGCTGGAACAGCGTGCTGGTGTAGAGCCGGTGGATGATGGCGTCCGGCGGGATCGCGTCCCGGGGCACGAAGGCGTTGCCGCGCTGCATCGGCTTACGGCCGGGATGCTCGTCAGGCAGGTCGGCGTTGGTGTCGACGTTGTAGGCGTTGACGGTCTCGGCGTCGTAGTACGCGCTCGGCGCCATCTCGGTGCCCTCGCGCCGCAGCACGTCGCGCAGCTCCGGCCGGACGAACTCGGGCAGCACGCTGCAACCCAGCTCACGCAGTTCGCCGCGGATGGTGGTGACGACCTCGCGCCACCGATCGCCTCCTGGCTCAGCTAACGGGTAGCTCGCGGTGTTGACCAATTGTTCAACCACCCGAGTTCCCGAAGCGTCCATTCACAACCCTTTCCGCGTGGGCGAATCAACCAGGAAGCTCACAGCAGATTAACAGAATAAGCGGGGCCAGATCAGCGCTTCGAATTGAGCTGTGAGAACGGCCACACCGGAATGCGCGAATTCATCACGCACGGACAACCTGGAACGCATCAGACGACGGGCAGCAGCGTCCGCAGCTCGTACGGAGTGACCTCGCTACGGTAGTTGTCCCATTCGACCCGCTTGTTGCGCAGGAAGAAGTCGTAGACGTGCTCGCCAAGCGCGTCCGGCAGCAACTCGGAGCGCTCCATCTCCGTCAGCGCCTCGCCGAGGTTCTGCGGCAACTGCTTATAGCCGGCGGCTCTGCGCTCTGTCTCGCTCAGCGACCAGATGTTGTCCTCGGCGGCGGGTGGCAGCTCGTAGCCCTCGCTGATACCTCGCAAGCCCGCGGCGAGGATCACCGAGTACGCCAGGTACGGATTGCACGCGGAGTCGAGCGAACGCAGCTCCACCCGGCGGGATGACGCCTTGCCCGGCGAGTACATCGGCACCCGCACCAGCGCGGAGCGGTTGGCCCTGCCCCAGGACACCGTTGTCGGCGCCTCGCCGCCGACGATCAGCCGCTTGTAGGAGTTCACCCATTGGTTGGTGACGGCGGAAATCTCCCGCGCGTGCGCGAGCATGCCCGCGACGAACGCCTTGCCTGTCTTCGACAGCTCGTCCGGGTCCTCCGGGTCGTAGAAGGCGTTCTGGTCGCCCTCGAACAGGCTCAAGTGGGTGTGCATGCCTGAACCGGGCTGGTCGGAGAACGGCTTGGGCATGAACGTGGCCCGCACGCCCTGAGTCAGCGCCACCTCCTTCACGACGTAACGGAACGTCATCACGTTGTCGGCCATGGTCAGCGCGTCGGCGTAGCGCAGGTCGATCTCCTGCTGGCCCGGCGCGCCCTCGTGGTGACTGAACTCGACCGAGATGCCCATCGCTTCCAGCGTCTCGATGGCGTGCCTGCGGAAATGCGCCGCGGTGGCGTGGCTGGCCTGGTCGAAGTAGCCGCCGTTGTCGGCGGGGATGGGTGGCGCGCCGTCCTCTGGGGCGTCGGCGAGCAGGAAGAACTCGATCTCCGGGTGTACGTAGCAGGTGAAGCCTGCCTCGCCCGCCTTGGACAGCT
Organism: Actinophytocola sp.; assembly: GCA_009377385.1. Classification (GTDB taxonomy): domain Bacteria; phylum Actinomycetota; class Actinomycetes; order Mycobacteriales; family Pseudonocardiaceae; genus Haloechinothrix_A. Next base: position 16,114 of record WHUD01000081.1, on the reverse strand, counting down.
GCCTGCGCAGCACGTGGCGCGGGTCGGCCCAGGACGGCGAGCCGTCCGGCATGGCGATGTCGCAGAACATCCGCGCCGAGTAATGCCCGCCTTCTGGCGTCTCCCACGGCAGGACCTGGAACGTCGCGGGGTCCGGCTTGGCAACCATGTCCGACTCGTAGACCCTGGCGAAGCCCTCGATGGCCGAGCCGTCGAAGCCGATGCCTTCGGTGAACGCCCCCTCAAGCTCGGCGGGCGCGACCGCCACCGATTTCAGAAACCCGAGGACGTCGGTAAACCACAGCCGGACAAACCGAATGTCGCGTTCTTCAAGCGTGCGCAGCACGAACTCCTGCTGGCGATCCATGCAGGGAGACTAACGGCAACGCACGCCGGACCGCATGTGACATGCCCTACCACGACGGCTCCCGCTCCGGCGCGCGGCGGATGCGCAACGACATCACCGTGGCCAGCACGCACAGCCCGCCCGCCCCGTACCAGGCTACGTCGTACGTGCCGAGCTGGTCCCGCGCGGCACCTGCCGCGAAGGCGGCGACGGCCGCGCCAAGCTGGTGCGACGCGAACACCCAGCCGAACACGATCGGTCCGGTGGCGTGGCCGAACCACTGCCTGCACAGCGCGACGGTCGGTGGCACGGTCGCCACCCAGTCCAGGCCGTAGAAGATCACGAACGCCCACATGGGTGGTTCCGTCGTCGGAGCGAACAGTTGTGGCAGCAGCACCAACGCGCCGCCACGCAGCGTGTAGTAGACGCCGAGCAGCACGCGCGGGTCCATCCGATCGGTGAGCCAGCCGGACGCGACGGTGCCGATGATGTCGAAGATGCCGACCAGCGCCAGCAGCCCGGCCGCCGTGGTGTACGGCATGCCATGGTCGTGTGCTGCGGGCACGAAGTGGGTGCCGATCAGCCCGTTCGTGGATGCGCCGCAGATCGCGAAGCCCCCGGCGAGCAGCAGGAACGTCCGGTTGCGGACAACGTCCGCCAGCACCCGCACGGCCCGTGCCGCGCTGCCGCCTTGCTGTTGCGGTGGTGCCGCGTCGTCCGAGGCGTCCTCCGGCCCGGCGCCATAGGCCGTCGTCCCGACGTCGCGAGGGTGGTCCCGCAGGAACGCGAGCACAAGCGGCACGACGCCGAGCGCGGCGAGCGCCACAGCGAGCGACGCCTCCCGCCAGCCGTAGCGGGTCGCCAGCATCGCGACGAGCGGCAGGAACACCAGCTGGCCAGCCGCGCTGCCCGCCGTGAGCAGCCCGCTGACAAGGCCCCTGCGGCGGACGAACCAGCGGCTGGTCAGCGTCGCGACCAGGGTCAGCGCCATCGCGCCGGTCCCCGTGCCGACCAGCACACCCCAGAGGAGCAGCAACTGCCAGCTCGACGTCATGAACACCGTGAGCCCGCTGCCGACGCCGACGAGCAGCAGCGCGCAGGCGACGACGCGGCGCATGCCGAAGCGCTCCATCAGCGCGGCGGCGAACGGCGAGATCAGGCCGTAGAGCACAAGGTTGACTGAGACGGCGGCCGAGATGGTGCCGCGCGACCAGCCGTACTCGGCGTGCAGCGGGTCGATGAGGACGCTTGGCGCCGCCCGGAACCCAGCCGCCCCGACCAGCGCGACGAAACCGGCGAACGCCACGAACCACGGCCAGCGCCGGGGACTGGCCGAGGGTGGCCCTTGGTCGACATTTCCCACCGAGGGCCGCCCTCGGTCCGCAGTAGCAGTCACCCGTCCAGATTCGCCGGACGATCTCGGGCGCACCAGTGGCAAGACTGCCACTATGTGCGAAAATCTTGCCATGGCTCATCGCGTCGCGGTGCTGGCGATCGGGGAGGTCGTCGGCTACGACATGCACATCCCGCCGCAGATCCTGGCCGAAGCGCGCCAGGATGGCGTGCCGCTCTACGACGTCAAGCTGTGCGGCGTCGACGACCGCCCGGTGCGGGTCAGCGCGGGATACGAGGCGCGGCTCGACTACGGGCCGGAGATCCTGGCCGACGCCGACACCGTGATCATCCCCGGCACCCGCACGCCGGGGCCGAGGCACCACGGCGTGCTGACCGACGACATCGCAGCGGCGATCGCGCTGATCCGCCCCGGCACTCGGGTGATGTCGATCTGCACCGGCGCGTTCGTGCTCGGCGCGGCGGGGCTGCTCGACGGCCGCACGGCCACGACGCACTGGGCGTACGCCGCCGACTTCCGGCGGCTGTATCCGAACGTCGATCTGCACGAGGACGTGCTGTTCGTTGACGAAGGCGACGTGCTCACCTCGGCGGGGCTCGCCGCAGGCGTCGACCTGTGCCTACACGTGCTGCGCTCCGACCACGGCAGCGAAGTGGCCAACCACGCCGCCCGCTACTGCGTCGTTCCACCGTGGCGGGACGGCGGCCAGTCGCAGTTCATCGAGGCCCCGCTGCCGCAGCAGGGTGTCGGCAGCACGGCGGCGACGCGGGCGTGGGCGTTGGGGCGGATCGGCGAACCGCTCACGCTCGGGATGCTCGCCGCACACGCCATGATGAGCGAGCGCACGTTCAGCAGGCGGTTCCGCGCGGAGACCGGACTGCCGCCGCACGCCTGGCTGACCAGGCAGCGGGTGGACCACGCCCGCAGGCTGCTCGAGACAACGGACCTGCCGGTGGATCAGGTCGCGGCGGAAGCGGGCCTCGGCAGCGCGGCCTCGTTGCGCAAGCATTTCAGCGCCGTGCTCGGTGTGGCGCCGCTTGCGTACCGCAGGACCTTCGCCGCAGGCGCGTGAGTCAGCAGCGGAGGCCTTGCTTCGGCAGCGTGCCGTCGATGAGGTAGTTGGCGCCTGCCTGGTCGACGCACGGTTTGCCCTGGCCGAACACGGTGTGCTGGGTGCCATCGTAGGTCAGCAGCCTGCCGCCCATCGCCTTCGCGAGCTGGACACCAGCCTTGTACGGCGTCGCTGGGTCGTTCGTCGTTGAGATGACCAGCGTCGGCGGCACGCCCTCGACGTCGGGCAGGTGCGGTTTTGAGGTGTTCGGCACCGGCCAGAACGCGCAGGCGTCGCGAGCCCTGCTGATCGGTAGCCCGCTGTCGAGGAACGGCGCGACCTTCGCGTAACGGCGCTGGGCCGCGAGGATCTTGTCGCGGTCGGTCACCCTCGGGTCGTCGACGCAACGGATGGCGGCGAAGGCGTCCTGGGTGGCGGAGTACTCGCCGTCGGGGCCGCGTTCGTTGTACTGGTCGGCCAGCGCCATCAGCGTCTCGCCGCGACGTCGCTGTAGCTCGTTGAGCCCGGTGTTGAGCTTCTCCCACAGTTGGCGCGAGTACAGCGCCTGCACGGTCGCCGTTGTGGCGTCCTCGAACGACAACTCCCTACCGTCCGCGATGGTGACTGGGTTGTCGATCAGCGGCTGGACCAGGTTCTGGAAGCGCTCGGTTGCCTGGCTCGGGTCGTCGCCGATGGCGCAGTCCTGCCGCTTGGCGCACCACTTGGCGAACGCCGTGAAGGCGTCACCGAAACCCTTGCCCTGTGCGACCAGCGAGTCGACGATATCCTGTTCGGGATCGAGCGCGCCGTCGAGCACCATGGCCCGCACGTTGTCCGGGAACTGCTCGGCGTAGGTGTACCCGATTCGGGTGCCGTAGGAGTAGCCCAGGTAGGTGAGCTTGCGGTCGCCGAGTGCCGAGCGGAGGATGTCCATGTCCTTGACGACGTCGCGGGTGCCGAGGTTGGCCAGCATCTCCTTGCCGTGCGTTGTGCGCTGGACGCACTTGCGCGCGAACGCTCGCTCCTCGCTCTCCTGCTCCTTGACGCCCTGCGGGGTGCCATTGACCTCGCTGTCGTCCGCGCGGTCGGCGTCACGTTCGGCGTCGGTGAGGCATTCGACGGTGGGCTTGCTCGCGCCGACGCCGCGCGGGTCGAATCCGACGATGTCGAACCGCTTCCCGAGATTGCCCATGGTCGGTGAGAACCGCATGCTTGCGGCGGCCTCCATGCCGGACACGCCGGGGCCGCCGGGGTTGACCACCAGCGAGCCGATCCGGTCACCTTGCGCGCGGGTGCGCAGCACGCCGATCTCGATGGTCTTGGCGTCAGGGTTCTCGTAGGACAGCGGCACCTCGAGCCGTGCGCACTCCAACTCGGGCGTGGTGAAGGTCTGCTCGGCGATCGCGGTGGTCGCGTACGGCGCGCAATCACCCCAGTCGAGCCGCTGCCCGTAGAACTCGCCGAGGCCGTCCGGGACAGGGCCAACCGGCCCGGCGGGCGCTGGCTCGTCGTCGGCGGGATCGGGGCTGGTGCACGCGGAAACGGCCATGAGAACGGCGAGGAGCGCGGGAGCGGTACGTGGCACGCTGCGATCGTGCCATGAAACGCAGGAACCCGAAGGAGCGAACTGCCGGTGGACCGGGCAGGCTGTGGCCAAGCCGGGACACTGGGCACGATCCGGTCCGGTCGGTCACGCTGAGCATACGGCGGTTGGGGGATGATGGGCACCAGTCGTACAGGACGAGGAGACGATTGAATGGCGCTCGGGCGAGTCCCCATGCGGACGCGGGTCGGCAAACGGCTGCGCAGGATCATCGAACGGCCTGCCAGCGTGGAGCTGACCAAGTACGAGAGGCTGCTGCCCGCCATCGGAGAACGTGAGGACGACCTGCGGGATCGCTCCGACGACGACCTGACCCGCGCGGCGGCCGAGCTGCGCATCGACGGCGAGTTCAGCACCGGGCGGCTCATCGAGTTCTGCGCGCTCGGCAGGGAGGCAGGCAGACGCGCGCTCGGTGAGCGCGCATTCGACGTCCAGGTGCTCGGTGTCATGGGACTGCTTTCGCAGCATGTCGTGCAAATGGCCACCGGTGAGGGCAAGACGCTGGTCGGCGCGCTCGCCGCGTGCGGGCACGCGCTGCAGGGCAAGCGGGTGCACGTCATCTCGGTCAACGACTACCTCGCCCGGCGCGACGCCGAGTGGATGCGGCCGGTGTTCGACCTGCTCGGCGTGTCCGTCGACTGGGTGGAGCCTGCGGCGACGCACGCAGAGCGCAAGGACGCCTACGGCTGCGACGTCACGTACGGCGCGGTCAGCGAGATCGGCTTCGACGTCCTGCGCGACCGGCTGGTGACGAAGGCCGATGACCGGGTGCTCGCGCAGCCAGAGGTGGCGATCGTCGACGAGGCGGACTCGGTGCTTGTCGACGAGGCGCGGGTGCCGCTTGTCATGGCGGGTTCGGTGGACGCGGGCGTCGTCGACGAGGAGGTCGCCAAGATCGTCCGGCGGCTCCGGCTCGGGCTGCACTACGAGACGGACGCCGACGGCAAGAACGCCTGGCTGACCCCGGCTGGCGCGTCGGTTGTGGAGAAGGCCCTCGGCGGGATCGACCTCTACGACGAGTCGGGCACCGAGCGGCTGGCGTCGGTGAACGTCGCCCTGCACGCGCACGCGCTGCTCAGCCGCGACGTCGACTACCTGGTGCGCGACGGCAAGGTGCAGCTCATCAACGTCTCTCGGGGCCGCGTCGCCGAGTTGCAGCGCTGGCCGGACGGGCTGCAGGCCGCCGTCGAGGCGAAGGAGCAGCTGCCGCCGTCGGATCGCGGCGAGGTGCTCGACTCGATCACCGTGCAGGCGCTCATCGCGCGGTATCCGGTCGTGGCTGGCATGACGGGCACCGCCGTCGCCGTGGCGGAGACGCTGCGGGAGTTCTACAAGCTCGAAGTGGCCGTCATCCAGCCCAACACCCCGAACATCCGCGTCGACGCGCCGGACCGGATCTTCGCATCGCCGTCGCAGAAGCTGCGCGCGATCGTCGCGGAGATCAGCCGGGTGCACGAGGAGGGCAGGCCGATCCTTGTCGGCACCCAGGACGTCGCCGAGTCGGAGGAGCTGGCGGAGAAGCTGACCAAGGCCGGGCTGAGCTGCACCGTGCTCAACGCGCGCAACGACGCCGAGGAGGCCGAGATCATCGCCGAGGCCGGCAAGCCCGGCACGATCACGGTGTCCACCCAGATGGCGGGCAGGGGCACCGACATCAAGCTGGGCGGCAGCGCGGTGGACGCGCCGGAGCGGGAGAAAGCGGTCGAGCTTGGCGGGCTGTACGTCATCGGCACCGCGCGGTATCCGAGCAGCAGGCTTGACGACCAGCTACGCGGCAGGGCAGGGCGGCAGGGCGACCCCGGCGGCTCGGTGTTCTTCGCGAGCGTCGAGGACGACCTGGTTCAGGCCGGTGCGCCCGACGTGCCGGGCCTTGCCGCCGACGACGACGGCGAGATCACCGATCCGGCCGCGCTACGACACCTGAACCACGCGCAGCGCGTCGTCGAGGGCGCCAACCTGGAGATCCACCGCAACACTTGGCGCTACACCCGCCTGATCGAACGGCAGCGCGGCGACCTGCTGACGTTCCGCGACGGGGTGCTGCTCACCGACACCGCCGCCGAGTTGCTGCGGGCGGAGGCACGGGAACGCTACGACGCGCTCGCTGCTGAGGTGAGCGACGAGACGCTGGCGCAGGCCTGCCGGGAGATTGTGCTGTTTCACCTCGACCAGCTGTGGTCCGATCACCTGGCGTTCCTCGCGGACGTGCGGGAGAGCATCCACCTGCGGGCGCTGGGCAAGGAGACGCCGATCGACGAGTTCCACCGCGCCGCGATCCCGGAGTTCCACAAGATCATCGGCGAGGCGAAGGGCCGCGCGGTAAAGACGTTCGCCGACGCCGAGGTCACGTCGGACGGCGTTGACCTGGCAGGCGCAGGTGTGCTGCGGCCGACGTCGACCTGGACGTACCTGGTGCACGACAACCCGTTCGACTCCGACGCCGAGCAGGCGTTGAAGAAGATCAGGGGGACGCTGCGGAAGAAGCGGCGGTAGGTACCAGGAGGGCCATTCACAAGTCGGGTGGCGGGGCCGGCCGAAGGGTGGTCGCGCCGCTCGACTGCAGGTGAGGCGCGAGATCAAGGCGAGCAGACCAGTGAATGGACCGACTGTGAAGATGAGCGCAGTGCAGAATGGGCGCATGGCTCAACTGCGAATGGCGCTGGCCCAGCTCAACCCGACCGTCGGCGACCTGACCGGGAACGCCGACCTGATCGTCGAGGCGACCAAACAGGCCGCCGACGCTGGCGCGCACGTCGTCGTCACCGGTGAGATGGCGCTGACCGGCTATCCGGTCGAGGACCTGGTGCTCCGCGACACGTTCGTGCGGGCGTCGGCGACGGCGCTTGGGTCGCTCGCGACCCGGCTGCACGAGGAAGGCTGCGGCGACGTCCTCACCTACGTCAGCTACCTCGACGTCGACGACGTCGGCCCGCGCGACGCCGCGGCCGCGCTGTACCGGGGCGAGGTCATCGCCAGGCAGTACAAGCACCACCTGCCGAACTACGGCGTGTTCGACGAGTACCGGTACTTCAAGCCGGGCCAGACACTGGACGTCGTCCGGCTGCACGGCATCGACATCGGCATGGTGATCTGCGAGGACATCTGGCAGGACGGCGGGCCGATCGCCGCCCTGGGCGAGGCGGGCGTCGACGTCGTCGTCTCGCCGAACGCCTCGCCGTACGAGCGGTCCAAGGACGAGCAGCGCCTGCCGTTGGCCGCGCGCCGGGCCCGCGAGGCCGGGGCGCCGCTGGCGTACTGCAACCAGGTCGGCGGGCAGGACGACCTCGTCTTTGACGGCGACTCGTTCGTGGTGGACACCGACGACACGGTGCTGGCCCGCGCGCCACAGTTCACCGAGCACCTGTTGGTGGTCGACCTCGACCTGGCGACCGGCTCCCAGCACGGCACCGGGACGTTCGCCGGGCTCGACGTCCGCAGGACGGAGCTGTCCGACGAGCCGCTGCCCGCGTACCAGCCGCAGTCCTCACCGCTGGCCGAGCCGCTGTCCGACCCGGCGGAGGTGTGGACGGCGTTGGTCGTCGGGCTGCGCGACTACGTGCGGAAGAACGGCTTCCGCTCGGTGATCTTCGGGTTCTCCGGCGGCATCGACTCCGCCGTGTCGGCCGCCATCGCCGTGGACGCGCTCGGGCCGGACGCGGTGTACGGCGTGTCCATGCCGTCGAAGTACTCCTCGGAGCACTCGCAGTCCGACGCGGCGGCGCTGGCTCGCCGGCTGGGCTGCCACTTCCGGGTGGAGCCGATCGCCGACATGGTGCAGTCCTACGTCGGCCAGTTGGAGCTGTCCGGGCTGGCCGAGGAGAACGTGCAGGCTCGGGTGCGGGGCGTGCTGCTGATGGCACTGTCCAATCTGGAAGGTCACCTGGTGCTGGCGACCGGGAACAAGACCGAGATCGCCGTCGGCTACTCGACGATGTACGGCGACGCCGTCGGCGCGTTCGCCCCGATCAAGGACGTCTTCAAGACGCACGTGTGGGAGCTCGCGCGGTGGCGCAACGACGTCGCGGAGAAGCGCGGCGAGACTCCGCCGGTCCCGGAGAACTCGATCAGCAAGGCACCGTCGGCGGAGCTGCGGCCGGACCAGTTGGACACCGACTCGCTGCCGGACTACCCGCTGCTCGACGACATCCTTGACGACTACGTCGAGGGCGACCGGGGCTTCGCGGACCTGCTCGCGCAGGGCTTCGACTCGGCGCTGATCGACCGGGTGGTGCGGATGGTCGACATCGCGGAGTACAAGCGGCGGCAGTACCCACCGGGGACGAAGATCACATTCAAGGCATTCGGGCGGGACCGCAGGCTGCCGCTGACCAACCGCTGGCGGGAGACCCACTGAGCCAGTGTGACCCTCGTCGCATGATTGCTGCACGCGGCCTCGCGCGGTGCCACGCTTGACGTGGACAACCCGCGACTTCGGCCGTCCACTCACGCCGTCGACCGCACCCCGGCGACGAGCGCACACGAGGCGGCACGGCGCGAGCACGGGCAACACCCACTGCCCGGGGACCCGGATCGGGCCCCGAGGAAGGACGGTCAACGATGACTGGTGCGGAAGAAGCCGCTCTGTACGGCTCCGGTAGCGCGCCGCAAGCCAAGCCGCCGAAGAAAGTGCGGGTCCACCACCTGCGTGAGATGAAGGAACGCGGCGAGGCGTGGCCCATGCTTACCGCGTACGACATGTACACCGCGCAACTGTTCGACGAGGCGGGCATTCCGGTGCTGCTCGTCGGCGACTCCGCAGCCAACAACGTCTTCGGCTACGAGACCTCGCTGCCGGTGACGGTCGAGGAGCTGCTGCCGCTTGTCCGCGCGGTCACCCGCTCGGTCAACCGGGCGCTGGTGGTCGCCGACCTGCCGTTCGGGTCGTACCAGCTCTCGCCGGAGCAGGCGCTGGAGACGTCGGTGCGGTTCATGAAGGAGGGCCTCGCGCACGCCGTCAAGCTGGAGGGCGGGCGGAAGTTCGCGCCGCACGTCGAGGCGTTGACATCGGCCGGGATCCCGGTGATGGGCCACATCGGCTTCACCCCGCAGAGCGAGCACAACCTGGGCGGTTACCGGGTACAGGGCCGGGGCGAGGCAGGTCAGGAGCTGCTCGCCGACGCGCTGGCGCTGCAGGAGGCCGGGGCGTTCTCCGTGGTGATGGAGATGGTGCCCGCCGAGGTGGCGAAGCAGATCACGCACGAGCTGACGATCCCGACCGTTGGCATCGGCGCTGGTCCGGACTGCGACGCGCAGGTGCTGGTCTGGCAGGACATGGCCGGGCTGCGGCGTGGCAAGGCCCCCCGGTTCGTCAAGCGCTACGCCGACATGGCCAGCGTGTTGTCCGACGCGGCGACGACGTTCGCTGCCGAGGTCAAGGCCGGGGAGTTTCCCGCGCCGGAGCACGCGTTCCACTGAGGGCGGGGCGCCACGATCTCGGGAGTCGCGGCACGCCAACGCGGGACTCGGGGCACCGCAACGTGCGACTCGCGGCGCCTGAAGGTGCGACTCGCGGCGCCTGAAGGTGCGACTCGCGGCGCCTTAGGGTGCGACTCGCGGGGTGGCGAGGGCGTCGGACAGCTCCCGGGTGGCGTCAACGAGGGACGGGCCGTACCAAGTGAGGTACCGGCCGGACACCAGGGCGTACGGCACGCCTGGGAAGGCGTCCGGGCCGTCGGTCTCGGTGAACTCCCACGGCTCGTCGGGCAGCACAAGCAGTTCGGCCTCCCCCGCGTCGAACCGCGCGGCGATCTCGTCGCGCTTCGGCCTCGGGTACCGCTCGGCGTGGTCGGCGTAGACGTTGGCCACGCCGAGCCGGTGCAGTACGTCGCCACCGAAGGTGTCGCGGCCGATCACCACCCACGGCTTCCGCCACACCGGTACCACGGCGCGCACCCGCTCCGGCAGCGTCTCCGACCAGGCGTGTTCGGCCTCGACCAGCCACTCCGGCTCGACGAGGCCGAACGCCTGGGTGAGCAGCCTGCGCAGCGAGCCCAGCGCGTCGGGCAGGGTCGCGGGCGCGGCCATCACCCACACTGGGATGCCGTCTGCGCGCATCCGCTCGACGTCCTCCTTGCGGTTCTCCTCGGAGTTCGCCAGCACCAGGTCGGGCCGCAGCGCGAGGACCTCATCGACCTTCGGGTACTTCGAGCCACCGACCCGGGTGACGTCGAGGTCGACCGGATGCGTGCAGTAGTCGGTGGCGCCCACGATGGCGCCGTCGATGCTGGCCTCAACCGCTTCGGTCAGGCACGGCACCAGCGACACCACCCGCTCGGGCGTCCCCAGCAGCGGCACCTCTTCGCCAAGATCGTCGATCAAGTGCATCCGGGTCACGGTACTGGCTCCAGGGTGACCGTCCGCGCTGTCGTGTCGACCGCCGTGAGCCGGACGGTGACGCGCTGCCCCTCGGCGAGGTCGGTACCGTCGCAGCTCGCCAGCACCGGCGGATCGGAGATCAGCACCTCGGCCTGCTCACCGCCGCCGCGCAGCACAACGGCATCGAACGTCTCGCCCACCCGGTCCGCGAGCACCCAGGACTCCACCTGATCGAGGCAGGCGCGTTCAACCTTGGCGGCGAGCGCGTCGGAGGTGCCCATGACCGACGGTAGTTCGGCCAGCCCGGCGCGGGCCCATTCGGGAACCTCGGTGCCGGCGCAGACCGCGAGACACACCTCGGTGGCGAAGCGATCGACCAGCCGCCGGATCGGCGCGGTGACGTGCGCGTACGGGCCACCGATCCCGGCGTGCGACGCAGCGCCCGGCGGTTCGCCGTCGAACGCGGTGTAGCCCGCGCCGCGTAGCAACTTGGTGCTGTCGGCATAGAACGCCAGCGACTCAGGCTGGTCGGGGTCGAGCCCACCGAGGACGTCGGCGATTCCGGTGCCGTCCGGCCAGTCGATGCCGAGCGCCCGCGCGGACTGCCGCAGCCAGCCGAGCGCGTCGTCGTTCGCCTCGACGACGGTGCGCAGGATGCCGACCCCGCCCGCCAGCATCAGCTCCGCCGCGCACATGCCGGTGAGCAGCGAGATCTCGGCGTTGAAGGCATCGATGTCGGTGCGCAGCCGGAGTGCGAGCCGCCAGCCGCCGTTGCCGTCGGAGGTCACCTCCTGCTCCGGCAGTTGCAGCTCGATCGCGCCGCGCTGGGTGGCGAGTCTGCGGCGGAGCGCGCCGAACTCCGGAAGCGCCGCCAGCGAGGGATGCACATCGCCGCGCGCGATGTCGTCGACGACGCCCTGGTAGTCGAACCGGCCAGCGGAGCGCACCAGCGCCCTGCGGACGTCGACGTCGACCGGGTTGCCCTCATCGTCGGTGTCGATGGTCCACAGCACGGCGGGACGGACCTCACCGGGCAGCAGGCTCGCGGCACGCTCGGAGAGCACCGGCGGGTGCAGCGGCACGGTGCCGTCCGGGAGGTACAACGTCTGACCTCGGGCGGTGGCTTCCCGGTCAAGTGCGCCGGAGGGCGTGACGAAGGCACCGAGGTCGGCGATGGCGTAGCGAACCCGATAGCCGTGGGGCAGCCGTTCGACGCGCATGGCCTGGTCGAGGTCACGCGCGCCGGGTGGGTCGATCGTGACGACCGGGATGTCGGTAGCGTCCTCACGGTCGCCGTCCAGCGCACGGGCAACGGCGTCCTCCGCTTCGGCGAGGGCGTCGGGGGCGAAACCGTTCGGCAGGTCGAACTCGGCGCGGACGGCGGCGAAGGCCCATCGCCGCCCAGGCGTCCGCGCCGGGGATAGCGGGTCGCTACTCATTCCATTCCCGGTCGGCCCGATCAGCATCCTCGGTGCGTTGCCTGGCGATTTCGAGGGCGCGGCGTGCGGTGGCTTCGTCGGGATACGGCCCGAGCCGGTCGATCGCCCGCGATACCTCGAGGTGCTCGACCTCACCGGTCCGGGTGTTGTAGTACCAACCTTTGTCCGGATTCGGGTCTTTCTTGCGCCACAGTGCCATACCCCCAGTCTGGCCCAAGACGCGCCGGAGGACATCCTTCGGCACGTGCTCCGCCCGGTTAGCCGCCGTACCGGTAGGGGCGCTCGATCGGGTCGCCGGTCGGACCGAAGTCGCCGCCTGCCGTACCGGGCCAGTCCATTGCGGCGTGCTCCGCCGGGTCGGTCATCGGCGTGCCGCGTGCCGGGGCCGCTGGCTCGGACGGTGGGGCTGGCTGCGTGGGCACTACCTGGTCGCCCGAGGTCTGCTCGGACACCGGCTGCCACACCGGCTGCGGTCCGATGTTCATCGGCGCGGCGCGTTCCGGCGACGGCTGCTGCTGTTCCTCAGAGGCGGGGGTCGGCTCGGGCGCCTGCTGCCGCAGCACGCTCGCATCGGATATCACCGGATCGAGGCAGGTGACCAGCACCGTTGTCGTCTCGGGGTCGTCGACCTTGCGACCGTTACGTTCCCGGTAGACCAGCTCGCCGTCGTCGTCCATCTCGACGGCGTAGCCCGCCTCGGCGAGTTGTTCCTCGTCAAGGTCGGTGAGCCTTTCCTCACGGGAAGGCAGCACGCGGTACCTCGGCCAGGACAGCTCCCGGTGCGTGTGGTGGAACTGCCCGAGCACGCTGGCCATCTGCCGCTGCCACGGCAACGGCATGTCCTCGGCGACGGAGCGCGGCAGGACGACGTAGTCGTCGGTGACGCCGGGGCCACCCCTGGCGAGCTGGTCGGCCAGCGGCGTGCTTGACGCGGGCGGGCCAGCGTGCCGCGGTAACGGCGCTGCCGCGAACGAGCTGCGCGGATCCGGCTGCTGTTCCTCTGGCGTTTGCTTGCCCCGCTTGCCAAGGCGCTTCACGACACCGCTCCTTCCTCACACCCCTGGCCGGACGGCGACCGGCAGCATCTCGGGCTCACCGAAGGTGACGTCCCTGGTATGCACCGGCACACCTGACTGTTGCGCCTCGACGATCTTTCCGTTGCCGATGTACATCGCAACGTGATGGATCGTGCTCGGGTCCGAGTCGTCGTAAGCCCAGAACAGCAGGTCACCCGGTTTCGCGTTCTCCACGGGCAGCATCGCTCCCGCGTGGTACTGGTCGCGAGACACCCGCGGCAAGATGATCCCAGCGGATTCGAACGCGCGCATCAGCAAACCGGAGCAGTCGTAGGCGTCCGGCCCCTCTGCGCCCCACACGTAGGGCTTGCCGCGCTCGCCCATCGCGAACTCGATGGCCTGAGCCGCCGCCTTGCTCGACGGCAGCGCGAGCCCTGCGCCCTCACCGCAGCCTGTCGCGTCGGCGACGTCGCCGATGTTCTCGACGATGTGGACGGCCATGGCCTCCCACTCGTGGTAGCGGTCGGGGAACGCCGACCGCTCGACGGCCTGCGCCGCGTCGCCCGGCCGCATGCCCTGCCAGTTCGGGAGCTGCTGCAGGACGTCGTAGAACTTGTTCACCTGGTACGGCGGGTCGGTCACCTGCGAGACGGTGCCCCAGCCCATCGAAGGGCGCATCTGGAAGATGCCGAGCGAGTCCCTGTCGCCGTGGTACAGGTTGCGCAGCCCGGACTCCGTCATGCCGGCCTGGATCGCGATCTGCCATGCTCGGGGCGGCAGCTTGCGCTTCTTGCCGATGGAGATGATCAACCCTGCGGTGTCGAGCTGTTGCTGGGTCAGGTTGGCGGCATCGGTGGCACCAACCCTGGGAGCGCCGGGCTGGGTTGGCCCGATCATCGCCTCGCAACTGACGCGGTCGACGCCCATCAACTGGGCGCGCTCGCCGGCGTTGATCACGTTCACCACGGTGCTCGCCGCTACGACGAGACCGAAGACGGTGGCCAGGACAAAGCTCACCACGATGCCGAGCCGCATGACTCACGCCGCCTTGCCGTAGCTGGAGACGCGCCAACCCGCGCCGGTCTTGACCGCCGTGATGCGCAGCGTCGGGCCGTCGGTCGGCACATCGGTGACGACCGATGCGGTGTAGGACTCGACGACCTTCGGCTCCCCGGTGACCTTGGTGGCCGGGATGTTGTCCGGCTCGACGGACTTCATCACGGGGAGGTACTCCGCCGTGGTGAACGGGGCGAGGCCCCGCAGCCACTTCTCGTTCGAGATGCCGTCCGGGTGGGTGACCCAAGCCCGCGCCCACTTGCTGACGACCCGCAGCGCGCCTGGCTCGGCGGGTGCCGAGGTGCGTGTCATCGGCGGCTCGGTCAGACGGGTCTCGGTTGGCGCGGTGGACTCGGCGGTGGGGACGGCGTCCTCGGTGTCCGTCTGGGTAGCGCGCGATGCGGCGGTGGAGATGCTGCTCTGGTCGACGCCGGGAAGCATCTTCGGCAGCAGGAATCCGATGCCGGTGACGATCGCCACGAGGATCACCACCGTCACGACCAGGTGTTTCGGGGAGCGCAGCGGCGCGCCCCATATCCGCCGGTACACGGCGGCGCGGCCCCGGTGGGTACGGATCGGCATGCCCGCGTCACCTCACCACGGAGTCGGTGTCGCGGATGCCTGCGTCCTGCCGCACTTCGAGGCCGCGCGACGGCCGGTACAGCACGAAGACCGGCTTGCCGTTGATGACCTCGGCCTCCGCGCGCCGGGGTCCAGGGGATTCCGAACGCCAGTGCGACGCGGGATCGACGGACGACCGGGCGGTGTCGTGGTCAGGGGCGGGCCCTGACATGCGGGACGGCACGACGTAGTGGGAGTCGGAGCGGTCGCCGTAGTTCGCGCCGACGTCCCTCGGTGTCCGTGCGAACGGCCTCCGGTGTGTCGTGGCCGGGGTCCGTTGCTCGTCACGCCGTTGGTAGGCACGGTCCGCTGCCGTCGCGCCGCCGACGCCGCCCGCTGGGTTGAACCCGAGTTGTGCGGGGTTCGGCGTCCCTGACGCGGGCAGCGCCTTACGTTGTCCGCCTGCCGCGCCGATGACCTGCGGCGCCTGCCGGTCGAGTCGCTGCGCCGACGCGGCGATGGTCCGTGCCTCCGGGCGTACCCTGCGGTCGGACATGGTGGCGCTGCCCAGCAGGCCCGGCTCGGCGTCCGCGTTCTTGTCGCTGTTCGCGACACTGCGCCAGAACTGATCCTGCTGGGTGTCCTCCTGCGGCTTGCGACGGAACCGGGAGAACAGCCCCGGAGCGGACGGCAACGCGGCACCCACCGTGCGGGTCGACATGTCGACCATCTGCCAGAGCCTGCGCACCGGCCTGCCGACCACGAACATCAGGATGGTCACCAGTGCGGCCATCGCCATCTGGGTCAGCATCGACAGTGCGCCCGACGCGGCGAAGATGGCGTTGAGCAGCAGCGCGTGCACGCCAGCGAGCACCGAGAGCACGATGAGGTTGAACCCGACGGTGCCAGCGACCTTGGCGACTCTGCGCAGCACGTCGTGATGCAGCAGGGCGACCAGTCCGATCAGCGGCGCGGTCAGCGCGAGCAATCGGACAAGCACCTGCGCGAGTAACACGGCCGTCTTGGCTAGCAACTGGAACAGCGAGTACACCAGTGCCTGCAACGTTGCGATGAACCCGGCGCCGGTCCTGCTGCCGTCCTCACCGGTGAAGTAGCCCTGGGATGGGCCAAGCTCCGACGCGATGCGCTTGTACTCGGCCTTCTTCTCGTTGATGACCTGCTCGTCGCCGTCGTCGCCCCTGGCCATCTGCTCCCAGGTGAACGCCTGCGCGTCCAACAGGTCCCTGCCGTACTTCTTCGTCTCGGTCGCGTCGACGGAGCCGAACTCGCCGCGCAACCAGTTCTTGTAGATGATCTCGTTGTGCAGGTTCGTCGGCAGGATATGGCGTACCACCATGTTCTCGGACTCGTCGACGAACCCTGCTTGGATGTTC
>WHUD01000080.1:236-20336 GCA_009377385.1 Actinophytocola sp. | reverse complement strand
AGGCATCACCGGACGGCAGACCACGCAAGGAACACACCGCGCTCACCACGACCGCGGAACTTGCCCCTACAACACGATTAGGAGACCTACCCACCACACTAGTCGAACAAGTATTCGAGAGTCAAGGATCGTGCAATGCCGACGCCCCGCACCGGTGCCAAGACACGGAGACCGGTGCAGGACGACGCCACAAACCCCTACGCCGAGGCCGTCAGCTGTTCATCTTGTCGCGCCAGTCGATCCACGAGCGCAGGCGTGACAGGTCGAAGTCCGGGCCGCCAGCGCCGACCGTGAACTGCGTGACGCCGAGGTCGAGCATGGCGGGACCGATGTCCTCCGGGTCGCCGCTGACGCCGATGGACCGTTCGATCGCGGCGGGGTCGCGGCCGACGTCGGCGCAGTGCTGGTCGAGGATGCGGACCTTGCGCTCGACGACCTCCGGGTCGCCGAAGCCGTGCCAGATGTCGGCGTGCTTGGCCACGATGCGTAGCGTCTTCTTCTCGCCGCCACCGCCGATCAGCACCGGAATGTGGCGGGTCGGCTCCGGGTTGAGCTTGTCGAGCCGCTTTTCGATGCGCGGCATGGCGTCGGCGAGGTCGTTCAGCCTGCCGCCTGCGGTGCCGAACTCATAGCCGTACTCGTCGTAGTCCTTCTGGAACCAGCCGGAACCCATGCCGAGGATGAGCCTGCCGCCGCTGATGTGGTCGACGGTACGGGCCATGTCGGCGACAAGCTCGGGGTTGCGGTAGCTGTTGCAGGTGACCAGCGCGCCGATCTCGACGCGCGACGTGCTTTCCGCCCAGGCGCCGAGCATGGTCCAGCACTCGAAGTGCTTGCCCTCCGGCTCGCCATACAGCGGATAGAAGTGATCCCAGTTGAACACGATGTCGACGCCGAGGTCCTCGGCCTCCGACGCCGCTCGTCGGATGGTGTCGTAGTCGGCGTGCTGCGGTTGAAGCTGAAAGCCGATGCGGATAGGTCGGTTCGCTGCCGTGGTCATGATCCCCACCGTACCGACGACGAACGCCTTAGGCGGTCCGGTTTGTCGCCGCGTGCGCGAGTTTCACCAGCTCGTCACGTGCCCGTTCGGTCAACGATGTCTCTCGCAGCGCGGCAAGCGCCGTCCCGGTCAGCTCCGCGATGCGCTGTTCGACGGCGTCGACAGCACCGACAGCCCGCAGCGCGTCCCGCGCGGCGTCGAGCTGGGTGTCCGAGAGCAGCGGCTCACCCACAGCGGTGGCGATCGCCCGCTCCTCGACGCTCCTTCCGGACTCCCGCGCACGCTCCAGCCCGAGCGCCACCAGCAGCGTCCGCTTGCCCTCTCGGAGGTCGTCCCCGGCCGGCTTGCCGGTCACGGCGGGATCGCCGAACACGCCGAGCAGGTCGTCGCGCAGCTGGAAGGCGACGCCGATGTCATGGCCGAACCGCCGCAGCGCCGTCAGCAGCGCCTCGTCCGCGCCCGCCAGCGCAGCGCCGAGCTGCAACGGCCGCACCACCGTGTACGCAGCGGTCTTCAGTTCGTTGACCCGCAACGCGGCCTCCGGCGAGCTGTCGCCGACAGCCTGGGTGTGGACGTCGAGGTACTGCCCTGCGAGGACCTCGGTGCGCATCGCCTGCCAGATCGGACGTCCGACGGCAAGGGACCGCGCGGGCAGCGGCGCGGTGGCGTACATGTCGTCCGCCCATGCCAGCGCGACGTCGCCGATCAGCACCGACGCGGCGAGCCCGAAGCGCTCCGGATCGCCGTGCCAGCCGCGTTCGGCATGCTGCTTGGCGAAGGCCACGTGCACGGTGGCGGCGCCGCGCCGGGAGTCGGAGGCGTCCATCAGGTCGTCGTGGATCAACGCGCACGCCTGCAGCAGCTCCAGCGCGGACACCGCCTGCAGCGGCCCCCTTGCGTCGTCGCCGGTCGCGGGGCCACCCGCGCCGCGCCACGCCCACCAGGCGAACGTCGGCCGCAGCCGCTTGCCACCGTCCAGCACGAAGCGGGCGAGCGCGTCCAGCGCCTCGGCGAACGGGCCGATATCGCGCACCGGTTCGGTCGCCCGATCGAGGAACGCGGCGAGCTGCCGCTCGACGGCCATTGCGATGTTCGCGTCGGGATCGGTCACCCCCTCATCGTCCGTCGCGTGGTGGAGCGCGGGCGCACCGGGGTCTGTTAATCAGTGGCGCCTCTGTCGGCGTGGCACGGTAGCGTTCCGGCATGGCAACTGAGGGCATCCACCAGATCTGCGATCAGTACGTTGACGACTTCGCCGCTGCCCACCCCGTGCTGGCGACTGAGCTCGGCATCGCGGGCCATAACGATCAACTCACCGACTACTCGCCGGAGGGCCACGCCGCCCGCGCCGCGCTCTCGCGCAGGGCGTTGGACGCCATCGACCGCACCGAGCCCGCCGACGTCTCGGAACGCGCGGCCAAAGCGGTGTTCACCGAACGGGTGGGTATCGACGTCGAACTGCACGAGGCAGGGCTCGACCTGGCGAATCTGAACATGATCGCCAGCCCAGTGCACGAAATGCGCATGGTGTTCGACCTGATGCCCGCCGCCACGTCGAAGGATTGGGAGACCATCTCGGTGCGGCTGTCCGCTCTGCCGGAGGCGATGGACGGCGTCCGAGCGTCGCTACTCGCGGCGTCAGACGCGGGACACGAGCCCGCGCTGCGGCAGGTCGCCAGGGTCGCGGAACAGTGCGACACCTGGGCCGGCCTGCACCGCGACTCCGGTTACTTCTCGTCCCGCGTCGCCCACGCCCGCGACGTGGCAGGGGTGAGCGATGCCCTGCTGCGCGATCTCACGCACCGCGCCCACGCCGCGGAGGAGGCGTTCGCCGAGTTCGCCGGATTCCTGCGCGCCGAACTCGCCCCGGAGGCGACGTCGAAGGATGCCGTCGGCGAGGACGTCTACCGGCTGTGGTCGCGGTACTTCCTCGGGTCCAGCGTCGATGTGCACGAAGCCTACGAATGGGGCTGGGAGGAGTTCACCCGGATCGAGCGCGAGATGCGCGCCGTCGCCGACCGGATCGAGCCCGGCGCGACCCTGGCACGCGCCGCCGAACTGCTCGACGCGGACAAGCGCTACCAGATCACCGGGCAGGACGCCTACCGCGAATGGATGCAGCGGCTCTCCGACGACGCGCTGACGTCGTTGCGCGGCACGCACTTCGAGATCCCGGACGAGGTGATGCGGCTGGAGTGCCTGATCGCGCCGCCAGGTGGCGGCATCGGCGCCTATTACAGCGGGCCGAGTGAGGACTTCAGCCGTCCCGGCAGGATGTGGTGGTCGGTACCGTCCGATAAGGACACGTTCTCGACGTGGCGCGAGGTCACCACCGTCTACCACGAGGGCGCGCCTGGCCATCACCTGCAGATCGCCACCTCGGTGTATCAGGCGGCGACGCTGAATCGGTTCCAGCGGATGATGGCCGTGACGTCAGGGCTCGCCGAGGGCTGGGCGCTGTACGCCGAGCGGCTGATGGACGACCTCGGCTACCTCGCCGACGACGGCGACCGGTTCGGCATGCTCGACGCGCAGCTCTTCCGCGCGGCGCGGGTCGTCGTCGACATCGGCATGCACCTTGAGCTGCCGATCCCGTCAGGGGTTGGCTTCCACGACGGCGAGAAATGGACCCCGGACCTCGGGCTGGAGTTCATGCTGACCCGCACCGTCACCGACCCCGCGCATGTGCGCGACGAGATCGACCGCTACCTCGGCTGGCCGGGCCAGGCGCCGTCGTACAAGCTCGGGGAGCGGTTCTGGCACGCCGCGCGCGACGATGCCCGCGTCAGGAAGGGCGCGGACTTCGATCTGAAGGACTTCCACACCCACGCGCTGCGACTCGGCGGCATGGGGCTGGACACGCTGCGGGAACAGCTCGCCGAGCTGTCCTGACCCTGCTGAGCGGCTCAGCCGTCGCGGTGGACGTCGACCGGCGGGTCCAGCGGCAGCCGCCTGCCCAGGATCGCGAACGGGCGGGGATCGCCCGCGAAGTGATAGTCCCGCAGGACGTCCTCGAAACCGAGCTTGCGGTACAGCCGCCACGCCTTGCTCGGGCCCTCCGGGGTGGACAGCAGCACCTTGGGCTGGTCGACCCCTGTGAGCAGGTCGCGCAGCAGACGCTCGCCGATGCCACCGCCCTGGCTCTCCGGTCGGACGTGCAGCTCGGTGAGCTCGAAGTAGTCGTCGAGCCAGCCGGTATCGCACGCGCCAGTGCGGCCGAGCCCCTTGCGGACCTGCTCGTGCCACCACTGGCCGGGCAGTCCCCGGTAGCCGTAGGCAAGCCCGAGCAGCCGGTCGTCGGAGTCGAGCGCGACGACGTTGCGCCAGCCCTCGCGCAGCATGTGCGCCAGCCACATCGGGGTGCGCTGCTCCGCGGTGCCCTGCGGGTAGTTCATCGCGTTCATGTAGATCGTCAGCGCCTCGGGGAGATGCGCGCGGAACTCCGCAGCGGACAGCTCCGCGTACTGGGCGCACCTCGACGACATCGCGGTCATGGCTGACCTCCTCGGCGCTGGGCTGTCGCCTGACGCTCACACCTGCACGGCACGTTTCGCAGTCTAAATGCCATCGCGGGGTTGGCGCTTGTGGTTTGGCCGCGCCGGAGCTTGCGAACATCAGTTCGACTCGCTACTCTCGACGGTATGTCGAACGTAGGTTCGATCAACGGTGCGGGGATGCCCTGCGGCGCGGTGGGGGAAGCGCCGGCGCCGCAGGGCAGCACCGAACGTCGGAAGGGGAAGCTCATGAGTGCTGCTGTCGTGGCTCCGTCATCGGCGGCTCCGGTCGCGCCCATGGCAAGGGGCCTGCTCGCACAGGCCAAGCGTGGTCTCGCCGCCGCGGAGTGGGAGACGGCTCCTGTTGACCGGTTCACCGCGGCGTACTCCTCGGCGCGCCGGGCCGCCGCTGCTGTCGTCGCGGCCGCCGGTCGGCCACACAGGGGCAGGGCACGGCCGACCAGCGTGTGGCTGTTGCTACCGACGGTCGCGCCAGAACTGGGGGAGTGGGCCGCGTTCTTCGCGGCGTACTCCACGCGGCATGCCGCCGCGCAGGCGGGAATTGGGGGCAAGGTGACGACGAGGGCCGCCGATGACCTGCTCCGCCAGGCCTGGCAGTTCCTCGACCTCGCCGAGCGCGCCGTCAGCGCGCCGCAGGCCCGGCGGACGGCCTGATGTCGGAGCAGGTTCTCGTCGAGCACGGCAGGATGCTCGACGCGCTTCGGATCGAGGTCGACCTCCTGGCCAACGCCTCCCGCCGCGCCCGTGGCGACACCAGGGTCCCCGCGTGTCCGGGCCTGACCATCGAGGAGACGCTGCGGCACCTCGGCAGCGTGTACCGGCTGATCGTGTCGTGGCTGCGCGAGGGCAGGCGACCCGGCGACTGGCAGCGGGACCCGGCGCCAGGGGAGTCACTGATCGGGTTCCTGCGCGGCGGGTTCGACGAGCTTGCCGCTGAGCTGACGGCCCGCGATCCGTACGCGCGCACGGCGACCTGGTGGCACGCCGACCAGACCGTCGGGTTCTGGCTGCGGCGCATGCTGCACGAGACGACGATTCATCGCACCGACGTGCAGAGCGCGGCGGGGATCGCTCTCCCAGACATCACCGACGAGATCGCCGAGGACATCGCGGTCGACGGCATCGACGAGGCGCTGCTGCTCTGGTTCGACCACCGGCTCGAGGTGCTGGGCGTGTCCGGCACCCGCGAGGGCTCGGTCGCCGTCAGTTCAGGTGGCAGGACCTGGTTCGCCAGGGCGGGGCCGTCGTACACCGAGGCGTCGCGGGCGGACACCGCCGTGCTCGATCAGGCCGACGCCGTGGTGCGGGGTGAGCCCGCGCTGGTGTACCTCTGGCTGTGGGGGCGCATCGCGACCAGCATGGTCACCACCGAGCGCGATGACGACGCGATCGCGCAGCTGTGGGCGCTGCTGCGGCTGGCGACTCGGTGATGGCTGCGGTGCTGCCGGTGCGGTTCTCCCACGGCGCGAGCGCCGCTGTCGTCAGGCGCCGTTGCCCTCAGCGGCGCCAGAACCACACCGACTCCCGGGACTGCCGCATCGCCTGCTTCCTGCGATCGGAGGTGAGCCGGGTGAGGTAGAGCATGCCGTTGAGGTGATCGGTCTCGTGTTGCAGGCACTGGGCGAGCACGCCCGTGCCCGCGACGGTGACCGGCTCGTTGTTGACGTCGACACCACGGACCACGGCGGAGGCCGACCGCTCGACCGGGAACCACAGCTCGGGCACGGACAGGCAGCCCTCGGAGATCTCGCGGGTCTCCTCGGACAGCTCGACCAGCTCCGGGTTGAGCACGTAGCCGAGGTCGCCGTCGACGTGGTAGCTGAACGCCCGCAGGCTCACCCCGATCTGTGGTGCGGCCAGCCCCGCCCGTCCTGGTAGCGCGACCGTGTCGAGCAGGTCGTCGACCAGGGCCTTGGTGTTCGCGTCGAAGGTCGTGATCGGGTCGCACACGGTCGTGAGCACCGGATCGCCGAAGTACCGGAGATCGCGGACAGTCATCGCCACACCTCGTTTCCGTGCTGTCTGCCCGTCGCTGTGCTGAACACTAGGCGTGTCCCATGGATCACGACGGATGGGGTTCGCATTCTCGTAGGGCAGGTCTTGCCACGCGGGCGGCGGTGCCCGCCAAACGATCAGCCCGCTGTAGAAGGTGACGATGATGATCGTGTTGTCGAGCAGTCCGGTGCGCCGTAGCGTGCGGACCGGACGGCGAATGCCACGGTTCACGGCCTGCCATGACTCCATCCGATGCCGGGCCCCGGCGCGGCGCCGGTACCGACGAGGTCGGAGCGGTACGGTATGAGCGTGACCGCGCTGCCGTACGACCCGTACCACTACTACACGGTGGACGAGTTCGCCGCGCTGCCTGAGGACGCCAGCGCGCACTACGAGCTGCAGGACGGCGTCATCATCATGAGTCCGAAACCTGCGAAAGAACACATGTTCGTTTCGTTCAAACTCGCGGGCCAAATTGATCGTCAACTTCCACGCGACCTCTGCGTTCTCGGTGAGATCGACGTGGACCTCCAGCTCGCTACTCCTGTCGTGCGAGCACCGGATCTCTTGATCGCGAGGACCAGCGTGTTCGGGCAGCGAGGGATGGCGACGGCGTCCGACCTGTTGCTCGCGGTTGAGGTGATCTCGCCGGGCTCTGTGCGCACGGATACCGTGACCAAGCCGGTGGACTATGCCGACGCTGGCATTCCGAACTACTGGGTCATCGACCCGAACCCTCCGGTGACTGCGACCGTTTACCACCTCGTGGACGGCGCATACGAGGACTCCCAGTGGGCCACGGGACAGTTCACCGTCAGCGAGCCGTGCGCACTGACCATCGACCTCAACGCCTTGCTGCCGCCGTCATGAAGACCGGTTCGTTCGTGCGACGGCTGCTCCGACGCTAGTACGCGCGCAGCCGCAGTCCCTGCGGGGTGTGGCGGAACCCGGCCTCGCCAAGCACATCGGCGAGATCGGACCACAACGCCCGCTCGCCGTCGGCGCGGCGTACCAGCAGCGAGTCGATCCGTCCCGCGCTGACCTGCGCCGCGAGCGCGTCGGCCGCGGTGCGCAGCGTGGCGCGGTCGGTGGTGAACGTCAGCAACGAGGAGCCGCCGCGTTCGAGGTACAGCACGGGGCTGCCGTCGACGAGCACGACGACCGCGCCCGCCTTGCGTCCCGGGCGGTGGGCTGTACCGCCGATCGGGTTGGGCCAGGCAAGTGCGGCGCCGTACGGCTGCGCCGGATCGCACGCGGCCAGCACCACCGCCCCGGCGTGCTGCCCGCCACCGACGTCCGACAGCGACCGTAGCCGATCCACCGCGCCGCGCGCCGCGAACTGCGCCGCGCCGAGCCCGTCGACGACGTAGCCCCGGATCACCTGGCCCGCGTCGGCCATCCCGCGCAGCACCGGGTAGATCCCGGCGAAGCCGCCATTGACGCGTTCCGCGTCGAGCGCGCCCCTGGTCAGCACGCCGTGACGCTCCAGCAGCGCCTCCGTGCGGGCGTGCGCGCGGCGCGTCGGATCGGACTCCCGCGCGGGCGTGAGCGCCCACCGGCCCGCGACCGTCGGCGGCCCGGTCATCGTCGGCATCACCGGTCGGCCTGCGCGCAACCGGGCGTACCGGCCGCGCGCCTGCCTGCTGGATTGTCTGCCCGGACGGCTGCTCGGTGGCTGCCTGCGTGGCCGATGCGTGCCGCCCCCGGCGAGCACGGCGCGCAGTCCCGCGAGGCTGTCGCCGGTGACCCACCCTGCCCACACCAGCTCCCACAGCGCCGCCACCACATCGGCGTCCGTCGGGGCGGGTCGCATCTCGCGGGACACCGCGTCCACCAGTTGGCGGAAGAACAACGCACCGCCGTCGAGGGCGCGCAGGATCGTGGCGGGCAGCTCGCCATCCGGCTCCGGCTCGGGTTCCGGCAGCAGGAAATCCGCGACGTCGGCGGGGGCGAGCGCGAGCCAGCCGTCACCGGACGCCAGTGAGCCGCAGCCGCACCAGGTCACCTCCCCCGCCGTTGTCAGCTCGTCCAGCAGTGCGGGGGAGTAGCCGGGCAGCCGCGCGGGCAGCACCAACGACTCCAGCGCGCTCGCCGGAATCGGCGCGCCCGCGAGCTGCTCGACGCACGAGTACAGGTCGTCGGCCGTGCTGTGGCGCCCCGCGCTCGGCGCGATGCCGTGCCAGGCGGGCAGGAACCGGCCCAGCGCGGCCTGCTCGACCGGTTCGACGTCCTTGCGCAGCCGGGCGAGGCAGGCCCGGCGGATGCGGCGCAGCACGTCGGCGTCGCAGTAGTCGGGGTGCTCGCTGCCACCGGTCGCGGTCGGGTCCAGCTCGCCGCGCACCAGCGTGCCGCGCGACCAGCCGGTCCAGCACCTCGGTGACGGCGGCCGTCGCCAGGCCGAACCGGGCGGCCGCCGCCTCGGAGCGGAACGGGCCCCTGCCACGGGCGTACCGGGCGAGCAGGTCGGCGAGCGGATCAGACCCTGGCTCGGTGAACGCGTCCGGGACGCCTGGCGGCAGCTCCACCCCGAGCGCTGCGGCGACCCGGCCCGCGTCCTCCACCACCACGTAGCGGTCCTCGCTCGCGATGCGCACGACGATGGCCCTGCCCGCCTCCCGCAGCGCGGTCAGCCACTCAGGCGCGACACCCCGCTCCGCGGCCTCGGCGGCGGAGAGATCGCCGAGCACCCGGAGCAGGTCGGCGGTGTCCTCGACGCCGCGCGCATGGCGGTCCTCCGGCAGGTGTTGCAGCGCCGGCTCGACCTCCGTGATGACGTCGGCGTCGAGCAGCTCCCGCAGCGAGTCGGTGCCCAGCAGCTCGGTGAGCAGTTCGGTGTCGATCGACAGCGCGGTGGCCTTGCGCTCCGCGAGCGGCAGGTCGTCGTCGTAGATGTTGAGCCCGACGTAGCCGAACAGCAGATTGCGCGCGAACGGCGACGCCTTCGGCGTCTCGACCTCGACAACGCGGACAGTGCGCTGCCGGATCGCGGTGAGCAACTCGCGCAGGCTGTCGACGTCATAGAGATCGCGCAGGCACTCCCGCATCGCCTCGTGCACCACGGGAAACCGCTCGTACGACGCGGCAACCGCGAGCAACTGCGAGGACCGGTGCCGCTGCTGCCACAGCGGGGTGCGCCTGCGCGGATCGCGTTTCGGTAGCAGCAGCGACCGGGCGGCGCACTCCCGGAACCGCGCGGCGAACAGCGCGCTCGACCCCAGCTCGGCGGTGAGCAGCTCCTCGACGGCGTCCGGGTCGAACACCAGGTCGGCGGCGCCGGGCAGGCCAGCCCGATGCGGCGTGCCCTCCCACTCGACCGAGTCAGGCAGCCGCAGCACGATGCCGTCGTCGGCGCTGGCGACGTGCGTGTCGACGCCACGTCGTTCCCGCAGCTCAGCCCCGATCAGCAGCGCCCAAGGCGCGTTCACCGCCCCGCCGAACGGCGAGTGCACCACGATGCGCCAGTCGCCAAGCTCGTCGCGGAACCGCTCGACGACGACAGTGTGATCGTCGGGCAGGTGGCCGGTGGCGGCGCGCTGCTCGGCGAGGTAGTCCAGCAGGTTGTCGCTGGCCCAGCCCTCGAGCCCGGCCTCGGCCAGGCGCTGCCGGGCCGTCGCCTCCTCTGCCGAGGAGAGCTCCCGCAGAAATCCGCCGATGGCGCTGCCCAGCTCGAACGGCCGCGCCGGGGTGTCGCCCTTCCAGAACGGCATCCGCGCGGCCTCGCCGGGTGCGGGCGCGACAACGACCCGATCGTGGGTGATCTCGGTGATCCGCCAGGACGACGTGCCGAGCAGGATGGTGTCGCCCACCCGCGACTCGTGCACCATCTCCTCGTCCAGCTCACCGAACGGGAGCCGCGCGAACCATCGGAGGACGCCGTCATCACCGGGTACAGCCCCCGGTCGGGGATGGTGCCACCCGACGTCACCGCGAGCCGTTGCGCGCCGGGCCGCGCGGTGACCGTGTCCTTCGACCTGTCCCAGACGACGCGGGGCCGCAGCTCGGCGAAGTCGGTGCTGGGGTAGCGCCCGGCGAGCATGTCGAGCACGGCATCGAACGACTCGTCACCGAGCTGGGCGAACGGCGCCGCCCGGCGCACGAGCGCGGCGAGATCGGCCACCGCGTAGTCGTCCATCGCGACCATCGCCACGATCTGCTGCGCCAGCACGTCGAGGGGGTTGCGCGGGTAGTGCAGGGCCTCGATCGCGCCGCCCGCCATCCGCTCGGCGACGACGGCGCTCGCCGCCAGCTCACCGCGCATCTTCGGGAACAGCACCCCGGTGGACGTCGCGTCGATGGTATGGCTTGCCCTGCCGACCCGCTGCAGCCCTGCCGCGACACTCGGCGGCGGCTCGATCTGCACCACGAGGTCGACGGCGCCCATGTCGATGCCCAGCTCAAGCGAGGACGTCGCCACCACGCACGGCAGCGTGCCCGCCTTCAACTCCGCTTCGGCGACCGTGCGCTGCTCCCGCGCCATGGACCCGTGATGCGCCTTGGCGATCACTGTGAGCGGCACGCCGGTCGTGATGCCCGACTGGCCCACCGCCTGCGCCGGATGCCGCCGCAGCGGCCGCTGCTCGTCCGCGTGCAGCTCGTTGAGCCGCGCGGTGATCCGCTCCGCGAGCCGTCGCGAGTTGGTGAACACGATCGTGGATCGGTGCGCGGTGATCAGCTCGTACACCCTGCGTTCCACCGAAGGCCAGATCGACGGCTTGCGCTGCTCGGCATCCGACGTGTCCGGCTCAACTGGCGGCGCGGTCATGTCCTCGACCGGCACCTCGACCGTGACCGCGATCGTCTTCCGCGTCTCCGGCCGCACCACGCGCACAGGACGTCCGCCTGCCAGGAACGTGGCGATCTCTTCGACCGGGCGCACCGTCGCCGACAGCCCGATGCGCTGCGCGGGCGCGTCCAGGAGCGCGTCGAGGCGTTCCAGCGACAGCGCGAGGTGTGCGCCGCGCTTGGTGCCCGCGACCGCGTGCACCTCGTCCAGGATCACGGTGTCGACGCCGCGCAGCGCCTTCCGCGCGTTGGACGTCAGCAGCAGGTACAGCGACTCAGGGGTGGTGACCAGGATGTCCGGCGGGGTGCGCGCCAGCGTGCGTCGCTCGCTGGCCGAGGTATCGCCGGTGCGCATGCCGATCCTGACGTCCGGTGGGGCAAGTCCGGCTTCGCTGGTGGCAGCGGCGATGCCGTCCAGCGGCGTCCGCAGGTTGCGCTGGACGTCGACCGCGAGTGCCTTCAGCGGCGAGACGTACAGCACCCGGCAGCGCCGCTGCGGCTCTGCGGGCGTCGGCGTGGTGGCGAGCCGGTCGATGGCATGCAGGAACGCGGCCAGCGTCTTGCCCGAACCGGTTGGCGACACGACGAGGGCATGCTCGCCGGAGTGCGCGGCCCGCCACGCGCCGTCCTGCACCGGGGTCGGCGCGGCGAAGGCCCCGGCGAACCACTCCCGCGTCGGCGCAGAGAACAACCGCAACACGTCGCAAGGCGCGGGCTCGTCACCAGCCATGACGCCATCATCGCGCATGCCACCGACAGTCTGACGCGCTGCTGTGGGCCCGCGCTCCGGTGGGAGCACGGCATGGCAGCATCGGTGCGCGTGCCGTGCGCACATCGACGAGGGGAGAGTCCGCGCGGGTCCTGTCGGTTGATCTCGGCACATCGAACACGGTCGCGGTGCTCGCCGACGGGACAACGCCGCCGCGCGTCGTCGACGTCGACGGGGCGGCGATCATGCCGTCAGCGGTGTTCGCAGAGGACAACGGCACGATCCTGGTCGGAAGGGACGCCGAGCGGAAGGCACGGCTCGATCCCACTCGCTTCGAACCCAACCCCAAGCGGCGCATCGACGAGCAGCGGCTCGCGCTCGGCGACGACGTCATCGCGGTCAGCGAGGCGCTGGCGGCCGTGCTTCGGCGGGTGCTGGCAGAGGTCTCACGCCAGCTCGGTGGCGGCCAACCCGACGAAGTGCGGCTCACCTGCCCCGCGCAGTGGAGGCAGGCGCGGCGCGCCGTGCTGCGCACCGCAGCGCGGCAGGCCGGGGTCGTCGGCGAGGTCACGTTGGTGCCGGAACCGGTCGCCGTCGCGGCGCATTTCGCCTCGCTGCCAGGCAGGGCGCTGTCGCCTGGCCACGCGGTCGCCGTCTACGACCTCGGTGCCGGCACCGTCGACGTCGCGGTCGTCGCGGCTGACCTGAACGGCGGGTTCACCGTGCTCGCCGTGGACGGCCTCGCCGACCTGGGCGGCCTCGACGTCGACGAAACGCTGCTCGTCCACATCGGGCGCGAGGTGTCGCACACCGACCCACGGCGCTGGCAGGGGCTGCTGCGTCCGGCGTCGACGGCAGAGCGCAGGGCACGGCGCATGCTGCAGGACGACGTCAAGGTGGCCAAGGAAGCATTGTCGCGGCACCTGCGGACCCAGGTGCTGATGCCGGAACCGTTCGCCGACGTCCAGCTCACCCGCGCCGAGCTTGAGGCGCATGTCCGCCCGGCCGGAGGCGGCCGTCGCGCTCCATGTCGGTACTGAGCGCAGCGCCGCGCCACCACGGCACCCGCGTCCCGTTCCCACCGGGCCGTACGGCCCCGCGGTGCTTCCCGCGCCGCCGCCCGCGCGTTCCGGCGTGCGCAGAGGCCTGCTGCTGGTTGGCGGCCTCATGGTCGTGCTGGTCGCCGCGCTAATCGTCGCCGGCGTGCTGCTGGGCGGCAAGTGACGGTCAGCGATCGTCGTCGCGGTTCCGCCGCCAGGCGATGATCATCGTCACGAGCGCGGTGCCGACTACGACGAGGGCGGCCAGCCGGATGGCGGTGCCCGCCCACTCGGGTGCGTTCAACTGAGCGATAAGCACGGCGACAACGGTACCCGTGGTCGCCAGCCGCGTGATCCGCTGCCGGTACCGTGAGGTCCGGCCGAGGGAAGGAGGGCAGTGCGGATCACGGTGTTTCGCAGGCTGATGGCCGAGGAGTTCGGCGGCATCAGGGCGGCGACGCTGATGAGCGACCACGTCATCGGCACGCTCGGCGGCAAGACCCCGGAACAGGCACTTGAGGCGGGAGTACCGGCCAAGGACATCTGGCGCGCGGTCTGCGAGGAGTTCGACGTCCCCAGGGAACGCCGCTGACCCGCGTCGAGCGGGCACGTTCGGATTTTCGCGCCACCTTTCGGCGTGTCGCACTGGCATCGAACGTCTGTTCGTCTACCATGGGGGCGCGGTGAGATGGCCCGGACGCCACCCACCCAAGATTGTCGGTCCCCGGCCGTACCGTCGGCCCCGACGCACAACACAGGCTTCTATCAGCGAGGTGGACATCCATGGCAGCACCGGATCGGGACAAGGCGCTCGAACTCGCCCTTGCGCAGATCGACAAGCAGTACGGCAAGGGGTCGGTGATGCGACTCGGCGACGAGGAGCGCGCGCCCATCCAGGCGATCCCCACCGGCGCCATCGCGCTCGACGTCGCGCTCGGCATCGGCGGCCTGCCGCGCGGCAGGGTCGTCGAGATCTACGGCCCGGAGAGCAGCGGTAAGACCACCGTCGCGCTGCACGGGGTCGCCAACGCGCAGGCGGCGGGCGGCATCGCGGCCTTCATCGACGCAGAGCACGCGCTGGACCCCGAGTACGCCAAGCAGCTCGGTGTCGACACCGACTCGCTGCTTGTCTCGCAGCCGGACACCGGGGAGCAGGCGCTGGAGATCGCCGACATGCTGATCCGCTCCGGCGCGCTTGACGTCGTTGTCATCGACTCGGTCGCCGCGCTGGTGCCGCGCGCCGAGATCGAGGGCGAGATGGGCGACTCGCACGTCGGCCTGCAGGCGCGGCTGATGAGCCAGGCGCTGCGGAAGCTGACGTCTGCGCTGCACACGTCCAACACCACCGCGATCTTCATCAACCAGCTGCGCGAGAAGGTCGGCATCATGTTCGGCTCGCCGGAGACCACCACCGGTGGCAAGGCGTTGAAGTTCTACGCCTCGGTGCGGCTGGACGTGCGCCGGATCGAGACGCTCAAGGACGGCGGCGAGCCGGTCGGCAACCGCACCAGGGTCAAGGTCGTCAAGAACAAGGTCGCCCCGCCGTTCAAGCAGGCCGAGTTCGACATCCTCTACGGCAAGGGCATCTCGCGCGAGGGCTCGCTGATCGACATGGGTGTCGACCAGGGCATCCTGCGCAAGTCCGGTGCCTGGTACACCTACGAGGGCGACCAGCTCGGCCAGGGCAAGGAGAACGCGCGGCGCTTCCTGGGGGACAACCCGGACATCGCCAACGAGATCGAGAAGCGGATCAAGGAGAAGCTCGGCATCGGCCCGACGCTGGACGCCGAGGACGCCGCACCGGCCCCGGTCGACTTCTAGGCCGATGGCGCGGCAGGCCAAGCGCGACGGCGAAGCGGCCGACGAGTCCGGCGAGCCTGGCGGGGCCGATCCCGACGAGCGGTTCCGGGAGGCCAAGTCGGTCTGTCTCCGGCTGCTCGCGGTGCGCCCCCGCACCAGGGGCGGGCTGGCGACGGCGCTCGCGCGCAAGGGATTCGACGAGGAGACCGCTGGCGAGGTGCTGGACCGTCTCGAACGGGCCAAGCTGATCGACGACGCCGAGTACGCCGAGATGATGGTGCGCTCCAAGCACACCCATCAGGGGCTCGGCAGAAAGGGCGTGAAGACGCAGCTGATCCGCCAGGGCGTCGACGCGGACACCGCCGAGCGCGCGGTGAGCGCGATCGACCCCGCCGAGGAGGAGCACCGCGCGCGCGAGCTGGTCCGCAAACGCATGCGCGGTATGGCGCGGCTGGATGACAGGGCCGTCATCCGGCGGCTGGTCGCCGCGCTCGCGCGCAAGGGTTACGCGGAGGGGCTTGCTTACCGCGTGGTGCGGCAGGAGCTGGCTTCGGCCGGGCACGACACCGGCTCGCTGGAGGGAGTCGTCGAGGAGCCGTAACGCAGCGTGACAGCGGGCGCGGGAGGCCGCGTCGTGGCGGCGGGGACCCAAATGCGGTTTGCGCTGTGACGACGACTACAGTGCGGTGCCAGGATCGGCGTGTGGTACTTGTCACTAGATGTCGATCAAGGCAGAGTCGACCATGCGACGCCACGGTCGAGCAGGGCCGCGGCGTAATCACTGACTGGCATGGAGGTGCCGACGTGGCGACCAGCGAGATGGCGGAACTTCGACGGAGCATCGGTCAGCTGCGTCAATGTCTCGGCGCGTTACGCAGCCGATACGGCGACGCGCCCGTCGTACGGCGGCTTGCGAACGATCTCGACCGGCTCGACATCGACGCAGACGAGTTCGAGGTCTCGCACCCCGTGCCGGTGCAGCAGGGCGCTCAGGATCGCGCCGAGGTCATCGTCGTGCCCGACACCCCCTACGACGAGTCCCTCTGGGCAGGGGCGGATGACGAAGGCGTCGGCGGCTACCACGGCGAGCGCTCGTGACGGCGGCCGAATACGCGAGATCCGTGATCATCGGGACATCGGCGCGCCGGGGCGTCAGTCACTGGAGGTATGCACCGTGACGGCGGGTCGGCTGGGCCTAGCGAGGGTGGGGCGTAGCCCTGCCCGAGTGGCCGAAGACGTAGGGTTCGTGATCACTGGATTGTTGGCGCGCCGAGACGGCCGTCACTGGAGGTTTGAGCTGTGACGTCGACCGAGACCGGGGTGCACGCGCCCCCGCGCCCGCGCCTGCCCGTTCCCTCGCTGCGCACCGACCGGTGGTGGCTGCCGCCACTGCTCACGGTCGTCGGCCTGTCGATCTTCGTCATCTACGCGACGTTCCGGGCGTTCCAGCAGAACTACTACTGGGTCGAGGACTACCACTACCTGACGCCGTTCTACTCGCCGTGCATGTCCAACGGCTGCCTGGAGAACGCGGCGCACTTCGGCCGGTTCCTGCCCGACCACCCGCTCATCCCGTACGCCGCGCTGAGCCTGCCTTTGCTGCTGCTGTTCCGGCTGACCTGCTACTACTACCGCAAGGCGTACTACAGGTCGTTCTGGCTCTCGCCGCCTGCGTGCGCGGTGCCAGAGCCGCACACTCGCTACACCGGCGAGACCCGGCTGCCGCTGATCCTGCAGAACGTGCACCGCTACTTCTTCTACGCCGCGGTGATCATCTCGGTGATCAACACCTACGACGCCATCCTCGCCTTCCACTCACCGGATGGTGGGTTCGGCCTCGGGCTCGGCAACATCATCCTGGTCGCCAACGTGGTCCTGCTGTGGTGCTACACGCTGTCGTGCCACTCCTGCAGGCACGTCACCGGCGGCCGGCTGAAGCACTTCTCGAAGCATCCGGTCCGCTACTGGGTGTGGACCAAGGTGTCGTTGTTGAACACCCGGCACATGGAATTCGCCTGGATCACGATCGGCACGCTGATCCTGACCGACCTCTATGTGTTCCTGGTGGCAAGCGGTGCGATCGCCGACCCGCGCATCATCGGCTGAGGCCGGTTCGTCCCACAGTGCTGAGGTGAATGAGTGACCGAGGTAGAACGCCACAACTACGACGTTGTCGTGATCGGCGCAGGCGGCGCCGGGCTGCGAGCGGCGATCGAGGCGAGACAGCGCGGGCTGACAACGGCGGTGATCTGCAAGTCGTTGTTCGGCAAGGCGCACACCGTGATGGCCGAGGGCGGCTGCGCCGCCTCGATGGGCAACGTCAACTCCAACGACTCATGGCAGGTCCACTACCGCGACACCATGCGGGGCGGCAAGTTCCTCAACAACTGGCGGATGGCAGAGCTGCACGCCAAGGAAGCGCCGGACAGGGTGTGGGAGCTGGAGACCTATGGTGCGCTGTTCGACCGCACCGAGGACGGCAGGATCTCCCAGCGGAACTTCGGCGGCCACACGTATCCGAGGCTGGCGCATGTCGGTGACAGGACCGGCCTCGAGCTGATCCGCACCATGCAGCAGAAGATCGTCTCGCTGCAGCAGGAGGACAAGGCCGAGTTCGGCGACTACGAGGCCAAGCTCAAGGTCTTCCAGGAGTGCACCGTCACCGAGCTGCTCAAGGACGACTCCGGGGCGATATCCGGGGCGTTCGGCTACTGGCGCGAGTCGGGCCGGTTCGTGCTGTTCGAGACCGGCGCCGTCGTCATGGCCACCGGCGGCATCGGCAAGTCGTTCCAGGTGACATCGAACTCGTGGGAGTACACCGGTGACGGGCACGCGCTGGCCATGCGGGCGGGCGCGAGCCTGATCAACATGGAGTTCGTGCAGTTCCACCCGACCGGCATGGTGTGGCCGCCGAGTGTGAAGGGCATCCTGGTCACCGAAGGCGTGCGCGGTGACGGCGGAGTCTTGAAGAACTCCGAGGGCAAGCGGTTCATGTTCGACTACGTCCCCGACGTGTTCAAGGGACAGTACGCCGAGACCGAGGAAGAGGCCGACCGCTGGTACACCGATCCGGACAACAACCGCCGCACCCCTGACCTGCTGCCGCGTGACGAGGTCGCCCGCGCGATCAACACCGAAGTCAAGGAGGGGCGCGGTTCGCCGCACGGCGGTGTCTATCTCGACATCGCCAGCCGGATGCCCGCCGAGGAGATCAAGCGCAGGCTGCCGTCGATGTACCACCAGTTCAAGGAATTGGCCGATGTGGACATCACGGCCGAGCCGATGGAGGTCGGGCCGACCTGCCACTACGTGATGGGCGGCATCGAGGTCGATCCCGACACCGGCGAGTCGACCGTGCAGGGGCTGTTCGCCGCTGGCGAGTGCTCCGGCGGCATGCATGGCTCGAACCGGCTCGGCGGCAACTCGTTGTCCGACCTGCTGGTGTTCGGCAGGCGCGCCGGGCTGGGCGCCGCGAACTACGTCGAGTCGCTTGAACGCAAGCCGGTCGTACTGCAGTCCGATGTCGACTCAGCCGCGCGGTCGGCGCTGTCGCCGTTCGAGCCGTCGGACGGCGAGGCGACGCGGGAGAACCCGTACACGCTGCAGCACGAACTCCAACAGACGATGAACGATCTGGTCGGGATCATCCGCACCGCAGACGAGATCGAACGGGCGCTCGGCAGGCTCGCCGAGATTCGCGCGCGGGTGCGTAACGTCGTCGTCGAAGGTCACCGGCAGTTCAACCCCGGCTGGCACCTTGCGGTCGACCTGCGCAACATGATGGTCGTCAGCGAGGCGGTGGCCAAGGCCGCGCTGCTGCGCACCGAGAGCAGAGGCGGTCACACCAGGGACGACTTCCCGATGCTTGACTCGGACTGGCGGAACCGGCTGCTCGTGTGCCGCGCCTCCGGGGAGGACCAGGTGGTTCCCGATGTCACGGTCGAGCCGAAGGACCAGGTCCCGATGCGACAGGACCTGCTCGAACTGTTCGAACTGTCCGAACTGGAGAAGTACTACACCGAGGCGGAGCTGACGACGCATCCCGCCGCCCAGGGAGACACCGCATGAGCTATCAGGGCCAATTCCGGGTATGGCGCGGCGATTCGGACGGCGGCTCGCTTGAGGACTTCGAGGTCGAGGTCAACGAAGGTGAGGTCGTGCTCGACATCATCCACCGGCTGCAGGCCACCCAGGCGCCGGATCTGGCAGTGCGGTGGAACTGCAAGGCGGGGAAGTGCGGCTCCTGCTCGGCTGAGGTCAACGGCAGGCCCCGGCTGCTCTGCATGACGCGGATGTCGCTGTTCGACAAGGACGAGGTCATCACCGTCACGCCGTTGCGGACCTTCTCGATCGTGCGCGACCTCGTCGTCGACGTGTCCTACAACTACGAGAAGGCCCGCGAGGTGCAGGAGTTCACCCCGCCGAAGGACCTGGCGCCTGGCGAGTATCGGATGCAGCAGGAGGACGTGCAGCGCTCGCAGGAGTTCCGCAAGTGCATCGAGTGCTTCCTGTGCCAGACCACCTGTCACGTGGTACGTGACCACGAGGAGAACAAGCTCGCTTTCTCGGGGCCGAGGTACCTGATACGCATCGCCGAGCTGGAGATGCATCCGCTCGACGCCGCCGACCGGACCGACACCGCGCAGGACGACCACGGCCTCGGCTACTGCAACATCACCAAGTGCTGCACCGAGGTGTGCCCGGAGAACATCAAGATCACCGACAACGCGCTGATCCCGATGAAGGAGCGTGTCGCAGGGCGCCGCTACGACCCCGTGGTGTGGCTGGGCAACAAGCTGTTCAAGCGCGGCAAGTAGGAACACGCGACCCACGAACGGGGCCTGGTCGCCACACGGCGGCCAGGCCCTCGTGTTCTCTGTGCTGTTGGCCGGGAGGGCGCGTTAGTGCGTGCCCGTGCCCTCGTCGAAACGCATGCCGGGCGCCTGCTCCTCGATCATGCCGCCTGCGACGACGGCGGTGCCGCCGCGCTTGCGGGTCCGCAGCCACTTCTCGAGCCAGCTCGCGAACGACGTGAGCACGAAGTTGATCACGATGTAGATCGCCGCGATGACGACCAGCGTCGCGATGACGTTGAAGTAAAACGCCGAAGCGGGCCGGGCGGCGGCGATCAGCTCGCCGAAGCCGAGCACGGCGCCACCGATCGCGGTGTCCTTCACGATCACGACGAGCTGGCTCACGATGGCGGGCAGCATGGCGGTCACCGCCTGCGGTAGCAGCACGTTGGTCATCAGCTGGCCC
>WHUD01000080.1:0-226 GCA_009377385.1 Actinophytocola sp. | reverse complement strand
AACTCCACGACGACGCCGGCGGGCCACCGGATCCACCAGTGGTCGGACAGCCGCGCGATGCCGAAGATCGCCCCGATCGGCAGTGCGATCACGATCGACAGCGCCGCCGCCTTGAGAGTGTTGAGCAGCCCAGGGATCAGATACGTCTCCCATGCCTCGGAGCTGCCGAGGTAGGGCTTCCACCTGATCCAGTCGAGCTGGCCCTTCTCCGCCATCGCGTTAAGCA
>WHUD01000007.1:65974-71915 GCA_009377385.1 Actinophytocola sp. | reverse complement strand
CACTCACGCTCATCGGACCGTGCCGGTACTCCATGCCGGGGTACGACTCCGCCAAGGCCAGTGCGTCCGCTCCACCGCACCGGCGGGCAGCTCGGCCACGGCGCGTTCGCACGGATCTGCCCGATCGACGACGTCGACGTCCTTGTCACCGACACCGGCGCCACCGAGGACGCCGTCAGCGACATCGAACAGGCCGGCGTGCAGGTCATCAAGGCCTGACGGCGGCGTCCACATCCTCCAGCTAGGTAATTCTGCTCACGGCAATACGGCCTCGCAGGCCGAAAACCGGCCGAAGTTCGCGCCGTTGTTGCCTAGAAGTCCAGATCATGCCTCGATGCGGCAGTGGATTGGCGGCGTTGTGGCTGGCACGCTCGCAAGAAGGTCCCCTGTACCCACCGTGAACCCGACCCAAGGATGTTGCTGTGACGGCTGGCGCATGGCGCTCATCCGCGACGGCATCGACGGCACGTAGCACGCTGACCCAGCACTACGCCGGACTGCTGCGACTCGCGTTGTGTCTCGGGATGCTCGTCTTCGTGTGTTTGGAAGTCTTGGCCAACACCGGCGTGCTGATCGACATCGACCACGGCGCCCGCACTCTTGTCAACGCCCAGGAGCATCCGGTGCTCACCGCGATCGCGCTCGGCGCCGACCACATCGGGCAGCGCGAGCCGATCGCAGGCGTCCTGCTCGGCTGTGCGTCGACGCTGGCCTGGTACCAACGCACCCGGCGTCCTGTCGTGCTCAGCGTCGTCGCGCTGCTCGCCGTCAACCTCGTCGTTGGCGCCCTCAAGCTCGGCTTCGGGCGTGTGAAGCCGGCCTTCGGCAACACAGCGCCGTTCGAAGGCGGCATGATCTTCCCGTCAGGGCACACCGCCAACGTCGTGATCACCTGGGGACTGCTCGCTTACCTGCTGATCACCTACGGCTACCTGCAGCGGCGGCGCGCGGCCGTCTGGATCGTCATCGGGCTCTCGCTCGCGATGGGTTTCATCACGTACTACCTCGACACGCACTGGATCACCGACATCATCGCGGGCTGGCTCATCGGCGGGATCCTGCTGCAGGCCTTGATCCTCTTTGACACGATGTGGCCTCCCCGGCCGCGGCGGCCAGTGCCGACATACGACGACTTCCTCACGGACGAGTTCATCACGGACGAGATCCGTATCCCCGACTCGCCAGCGGGGGTCCGCACGAAGGAAACCTCTGGCGCTCGCTGACTCGTTGCTCACTCGGTTAGCTTTGCCTAAGCTATCCCTGACCTGATCCAGTGACAACGCACCGGCGCACCTCGTTGGCCGGTCAAGTAGGGAATGCGATGCGTCCGCTCGTGCTTGCCATGGTGGCTGCCCTCATGTTCGGCCTCGCCGGATGCGGGATCCTGTTCGGCGAGGAAGCGGACATCCAGGTGTACACCGGCCGTCACTACGATCTCGAGCAAGCATTCACGAAGTTCACCGACGAAACCGGCATCACGGTGGAGTTCCTCAACGGCGAGGACGCCGAGCTGCGCGAGCGGATCTCGGCCGAGGGCGAAGACACCCCAGGCGACATCTACATGA
The DNA here is from genome assembly GCA_009377385.1 of Actinophytocola sp. Lineage (GTDB taxonomy): Bacteria > Actinomycetota > Actinomycetes > Mycobacteriales > Pseudonocardiaceae > Haloechinothrix_A. The sequence continues at coordinate 70,350 of WHUD01000007.1, read as the reverse complement.
CCGTCGACGCGGGCAACCTCTGGAAGGCGGGCGAAGAGGGCCTACTCGCGAAGCTCAACTCGACGCAGCTCAACGACGCAGTGCCCGAGGCGCTGCGGGATCCTGAGCAGCGCTGGTACGGGCTGTCCATGCGCGCCCGCACCGTGATGTACAACCCCAAGAAGGTCGACCCGTCCGAGTTCGACACCACGAATACCTACGCCGACCTCGCCAAGCCGAAGTGGCAGGGACGGCTGTGCATGCGCGACTCGACCGAGTCCTACACCCAGTCGCTTGTGGCGAGCCTCATCGCAGCGCACGGCGAGAAGCGCGCGAAGGACATCGTCAAGGGCTGGGTCGAGAACGACACCGAGATCATCGACAACGACATCCAGATCCTGGAGAACATCGACGCCGGGACCTGCGACGTCGGCATCACGAACCACTACTACCTTGCCAGGCTGCTCGCGGAGAATCCCGATCTGTCGGTGACGCCGTTCTGGGCCAACCAGGGCGGCCGAGGCACCCACGTCAACATCTCCGGCGCGGGAGTGCTCGCCAACTCGGACAACAAGAAGCAGGCCCAGCGGCTCATCGAGTGGCTGGCGACGAAGGGCCAGAACGCTTTCGTCGACGGCAACCACGAGTACCCGGTCAATCCGGACGTCGAGCCGGAACCGACCATCAAGAAGTTCGGCGAATTCGACTACGAACCGATCAACGCCCGCGCATATGGCGCGCTGAACAGCAAGGCCGTCCAGCTCATGAACGAGGTCGGTTACGAGTGAGCACAACCGCCCCCGCCCCGCCGCGTGCGACGCCGGAACGCCTGGCCCGCGCGCGGCGGGGTACCGGGAGGCGGTTCGGCTGGACGCTGCTGGTCGGGGCCGTGGCGGTGTTCGTCGTCATCCCGGTCGCCGAGGTCACGGCCGGTGTGCTGACCCCGACGCCTGATCTCTGGGCGCGCCTGTGGTCCACCGTGCTGCCCGGCATGCTCGGCGACACGCTGGCGCTGATGTTCGGCGTCACCGTGGGGACGCTGGTACTCGGCGCCGGGCTGGCCTGGCTGGTGACCGTGCACAGCTTCCCCGGCAGCCGGATCTTCCGCTGGCTGCTCGTGCTCCCGCTTGCGATGCCTGCCTACGTCCTCGGGTTCGTCTTCCTCGCGATCTTCGACGCGCCTGGGCCGATCCAGACCGGCCTGCGCGCGATGTTCGGGCAGGACGTCTGGTTCCCCGACGTCCGCTCGCTTCCCGCTGCGGCGCTGGTGCTGTCGCTGGCCCTGTATCCATACGTCTACCTGCTGGTGCGCTCCGCGCTGCTTGAGCAAGCGCCAGCCACGTTCGATGCCGCGCGCACGCTCGGTGCCAGCCGGACCCGCGCCGCCGTCCGGGTCGTCCTGCCGCTGGCACGGCCGTCGCTGGCCGCCGGCCTCGCGCTGGTGCTGATGGAGACGCTCACTGACTTCGCCACGGTGTCCTACTTCAACGTGCAGACCGTGTCCGTCGGCGTCTACCAGGTGTGGAAGGGCCAGTTCGACCGTGCGGCCGCCACCGAGCTCGCCGGGCTGGTGCTGCTGTTCGCTGTCGCGGTGATCGCGGTGGAACGGCTGCTGCGTGGCAGGGCGCGGTACCACCAGAAGGGTGGCCGGGGTCGTGGGCTCGCCACGGTGCGGCTGACCGGCGCACACCGCTGGCTGGCGACCGGCACCTGCGTCGCCGTGCTTGCCGCCGCGTTCGGGCTGCCAGCCGCGCAGTTGCTGTGGTGGGCAGGAGGTGACCTGCTCACGGGAGCGACCAACCTGCTCGATCCGCGCTACGCGGGCTACTTAACCAACAGCCTCATCGTCGGCGCGGTCGCGGCCGCGAGCTGTGCGGTGATCGGGCTGCTCGTCGCGCACAGCACCCGGATGACCGGCGGCAAGATCACCACAATCGCCGCCCATGCCACCACGGTCGGCTACGCCATCCCCGGCGTCGTCGTCGCGATCGGCGTGCTGATCGCCTTCGCCCACCTCGACACCGCGCTGGAGGCACTCGGCGTGCCTGGCGGCACCGGACTGCTGGTGACCGGCTCGGTCATCGGCATCATGTACGCCTACATCGTGCGGTTCCTCGCGCTGAGCTACCACAGCATCGACGCCAGCTTCACCAAGGTCAGCCCCGCCATGACCGCATCGGCGCTCTCGCTCGGGGCGTCCCCGGCGCGGGTGCTCGGCAGGGTGCACCTGCCGCTGGTGCGCACCGGCGTCGTCACCGCCCTGGTGCTGGTGACCATCGACGCGCTGAAGGAGCTGCCGATCGTGCTGCTGCTGCGGCCGTTCGGCTTCGACACGCTCTCGGTGTGGACGTACCAGCTCGCGTCGGAGAACCGCTGGGAAAGTGCGGCGCTGCCAGCGCTGACGATCGTTGCGGTGGCGCTCGTCCCCGTCGTACTGCTGATCGGCAAGGACCGTCTGGAGGGAGCACGGTGAACGCGCTTGAACTCGACGGCGTCCGCAAGGACTACGGCTCGGTGCCCGCCGTCGCCGCGCTTGACCTGCGCCTCGACGAAGGGGAGGTGTTGGCGCTTGTCGGGCCGTCCGGCTGCGGGAAGTCGACGTTGCTGCGGCTGATCGCCGGGCTGGAGGAACCTGATGCGGGCACGGTGCAGATCGGGGGCAGGACGGTCGCTGGCGGCGGCGTCTGGTACCCGCCGGAGCGCCGCGACGTCGGGATCGTGTTCCAGGACCACGCGCTGTTCCCGCACCTGACCGTCGCGGCGAACGTCGCGTTCGGGCTCACCGAGTTGTCCGGTGCTGAGCGCAAGAGCCGGGTCACCGAGGCGCTGGCGATGATCTCGATGGAGCGGCTGGCGGAGCGCTACCCGCACGAGCTGTCCGGCGGGGAGCAGCAGCGGGTCGCGCTTACCCGCGCGCTCGCGCCCCGGCCAGAGCTGCTGCTGCTGGATGAGCCGTTCTCCAATCTCGACCGGCACCTGCGCGCGCAGATCCGCGCCGACACCATGGACCTGCTGCGTAAGACCGGCACCGCTGCCGTGTTCGTCACGCACGACCAGGCCGAGGCGCTGGCCATCGGCGACCGCGTCGCGGTGATGCGCGCGGGCCGCATCGAACAGCTCGGCGCGCCCGAGCCGGTGTTCCACACGCCCGCGAACCGCTTCGTGGCGACGTTCATGGGCGACGCCGACTTCCTGCCCGCCGAGCTGACCGGCGACACCCTGGTCACCGAGGCGGGATCCGTGCGGGCGCCGGACGACGTCGTCGGCAGGGCGGACGCCCTTGAGGTCATGGTGCGCCCGCACGAGGTGGTGCTGCGTCCCGCCGACAATGGCACCGCGGGCACCGCGCGCGTTGTCGACACCGAGTTCCAGGGCGGGTTCATCCTGCACACGATCACGCTGGAGTCAGGGCGGCGGCTGCGATCACTGCAGCCGCACACCACCCACTACCCCATCGGCACGCGGCTGCACGCGGAGCTGTCTTACGGCCATCCGCCTGCCGTGCTCCCCGACCACGACGCCATCGCCACGAACGGGCACCCAGCCGCCCGCTGGTGATCACCTACCCGCCGCGCGCAGGATGGCGTCGGCGGAGCGGTCGACGTCTTCGGCCGTGGTGGCGTAGTTGGACACCGAGATGCGCAGCAGACGTCGTCCGCGCCAGGTCGTCGCGCCCAGCCAGCAGGTGCCATCGCGCCGCACCGCATCGGCCACCCGGTGGGCGTCCGCACCGGGATCGACCAGCACCTGGTTCAGCACGACGTCGTTGACGACGTCGAGGCCGCCAGCGGCGAGGCGGTCGGCGAACCGGCGGGCCAGCGCGCAACACCGCTCGACGAGGTCGGCAACGCCGTCCGAGCCGAGCTGCCGCAGCGCGGCCCACACCGCGAACCCGCGCGCCCGCCGCGACGATCCCAGCACGACGTCACCGAGCGCGGCGGTGGCCTCGCCGGAGCCGGTCAGGTACGGCGCCGCGTGCGACATCGCCGCGACGTGGACGTCCGGCCGCGCGCAGAAGCTGAACCCGGAGTCGTAGGGCACATTCAGCCACTTGTGCCCGTCGCAGCCCCAGGAGTCGGCGAGCTCGATGCCGTCGACGAGGTGCGCGGTGGCCGGGTTCGCCGCCGCCCACAGCCCGAACGCGCCGTCGACGTGCGCCCAGCCGCCATGCTCGTGGACGACGTCGCAGGCGGCGCGCAGGTCGTCGCAGGCGCCGGTGTTGACGTTGCCCGCCTGCAGGCACACGATGAGCGGCCCGCTGTCACGGGCCAGCACGCGGGCGAGGTCATCGATGTCGATGGCGCCGTTGCCGTCGGCGGCGACCGGCTCGACGCACGCGGTGCCGAGCCCCAACAGCCGCAGCGACCGGTCGATGGTGGCGTGCCGCTCCTCCCCCG
>WHUD01000007.1:0-65964 GCA_009377385.1 Actinophytocola sp. | reverse complement strand
GCCCGCTTCGGCGAGGACGTGGTGCCTTGCGGCGGCCAGCCCGACGGTGCTGGCCTCCTGCCCGCCGGTGGTGAACCCAACCGAGGCGGTGTCCGGGATGCCGAGCAGGGTCTTAAGCCACCGACCCGCGCAGTCCTCAGCGGCGGCGGCAGCGGGTGAAAGCACCGCGTTGAACGCGCACTGGTCCCAGCCCGTGGCGAGCATGTCCGCTGCCGTAGCGGCGGGCAGCGCGCCGCCGATGACGAAACCGAAGAACCTCGGCCCCGCGGACGCCGTCAGGCCAGGTTCGGCGGTCCGGATCAGCTCGTCGATCACCGCAAGCGGGGACTCACCGTGCGCGGGCAGCGGACCGTCGAACGCGGCCCGGTCTGGGGCTGCGACCGCCCGGTCCGGCAGGCCCGCGCGGAAGTCCGCGGCGGTCGACGCGACGTAGCGCAGCAAGGCGGCGAGATCATCCACGGCGCCGACGTTACGCCACGTCGGTCTCCCCATCTGTGCTGATTCTGGTGACGTCCGCGGCCAACCGGACGCCGCCTAACGGCGTTCTATGTGTTATGTCATACTAGATATACAGACATACACCGAAGGGCTCGACGAGGCATGAAGCGGATACCGGGGCGGACCCGCCAGCGCATGGTCGACAGCGCCGTGACCCTCCTGCGCGAACGCGGCGCGTCGGGCGTCAGCATCGACGCCGTGCTTGCGCACAGTGGCGCGCCGCGCGGGTCGGTGTACCACCACTTCCCCGGCGGCCGGAACGAACTCGTCCTCAGCGCGGTGCGGCAGGCGGGCAACCACATCGGCAGGCAGATCAACCGACGCCCCACCGTCGGCGAGCCGCATGTCGTGCTCGACGGGTTCGTCGACTACTGGCGGCGCACGCTGACCGACAGCGGCTACCGGTCCGGCTGCCCCGTCGTCGCGCTCGCCGTCGACAACCGGGGCGAGCTGCCGGAAGCCGCCGACGCCGTGCGCGAGATCTTCTGGGCCTGGCAGGAGAAGCTGCGCGAGCTGCTGATCGAGGCGGGGCTCCCCACCGAGCGGTCGAAACGGCTGGCCAAGGTCGCGGTCGCCGCCGTGGAAGGCGCGGTCGTCCTCTGCCGCGCCGAACGCAGCACCGAGCCGCTGGACGTCGTCATCGAGGAGCTGGCTCCGCTGTTCCAGTGACCAGCCGTGTGACTCGGATCTCGTGGCGGCACCTCTTGCCGTCCCGCGCGTGATCACTACGGTGGGTGGTGCTGGTGGTTCGTCCGCCCACGGCGTGTGGGCGGACGAGGCAAGAGGGAACCCGGTGCGAATCCGGGACTGCCCCGCAGCGGTGTGCGGGAACGAACGCCGTGCCCGGTCACGACCGGGACCGCACTGGACCGACACGGTCTGGGAAGCGACGGCTAGTAGGAACGCTCGGCCCCTGGCCGGGAGACGCCCGCGAGTCCGAAGACCTGCCGCCGGCACGCGCATCACCCGATGCGCGTGGTCCGAGGTCTCGCGGGAGGACCTTGCGGACGATCAGCCTGGCCGTCCACGCCGCGCTGGTTCCATGTACGCCTCCCCCTGGCCTCGGCGCCGTTGTCGTCGAGCTCGCGAGGAGAGAGCATTGACCAGCACGATCGGATCGACAGTCCTTGGCTACCCCCGGATAGGCCCGAACCGGGAACTCAAGCGCGCCCTTGAGCGGTACTGGGCGTCACGCAGCAGCGAGGCAGAGCTGCGTGCGGTGGCGCGCGAACTCCGCGCCGACGCCTGGCGCTCGCTCGCTGCCGCTGGCCTGGATTCAGTACCAGGCAACACATTTTCGTTCTACGACCATGTGCTGGACACGGCGGTCACCGTCGGTGCTGTTCCGCGACGCTTCACCGACCTCGGCCTGAGCCCGCTGGACACGTACTTCGCGATGGCGCGTGGCGTGGCGTCGACGTCCCCGCTGGAGATGACGAAGTGGTTCGACACGAACTACCACTATCTTGTGCCGGAAATCGGCCCGGGCACGCGGTTCTCGCTGGCAGACCTGACGCCGGTCGAGCAGTACCGCGAGGCGACTGAGCTTGGCGTGACGACCCGCCCGGTGCTGGTCGGCCCGTTGACGTTTCTGCTGTTGTCCAAACCGGACGCCGCTGGGTCGTTCCGGCCGCTGGACAAGCTCGGTGAGCTGCTCGACGTCTACGCCGAGCTGCTACGGGAGCTGCACCGAGCTGACGCGGGCTGGGTGCAGCTCGACGAGCCCGCGTTCGCGGCGGACCGATCGCAGGCGGAACTGGCCGCGCTGGGCGAGGCGTACCGCACGCTCGGTGAGCTGACCGAACGGCCGAACATCCTGGTCACCGGCTACTACGGCAACCTCGGCGATGCGCTGCCGATGCTGGCGTCCTCGCCGGTGGAGTCGCTCGGCGTCGATCTCGTCACCGCGCCGTCCACGGTGGACGCGCTGTCGGCGTGCCGGAACCTGCGGGACAAGACGCTCGTCGCCGGGCTGGTCGACGGCCGCAACATCTGGCGGACCGATCTCGACAAGGCACTGACGACCGCGGCCACGCTGCTCGGCTTCGCGGGCGAGGTCGCGGTGAGCACGTCGTGTTCGCTGCTCCACGTGCCCTACGACGTCGAGAGCGAGACGCGAATCGACCGGCACGTGACGTCGTGGTTGGCGTTCGCCGCGCAGAAGGTCCGCGAAGTCGTCGTGCTGGGACGTGCGCTGCGGGAAGGCCGCGATGTCGTGGCGGACGAGCTGACCGAGGCGCGCGAGGCCGTCGCGGACCGCGCCACCGCGGAAGGGGTGCGCGACCACCGGGTTCACGCGCGGCTGGCGTCGCTACGCCCGGAGCACACCCGACGGAGTGACTACGCCGTGCGGCGGCGGGCACAGCAGAAGTCGCTGCGGCTGCCGCCGTTGCCGACCACGACCATCGGCTCGTTCCCGCAGACGACCGACGTCCGCAAGGCGCGTGCCGCGCTTCGCAAGGGTGAACTCGACGAGGCGACGTACACCCAACGGATGCGTGACGAGATCGAGCGAGTCATCCGTTTGCAGGAACGGCTCGGGCTGGACGTCCTGGTGCACGGCGAGCCGGAGCGCAACGACATGGTGCAGTACTTCTCCGAGCACCTGACGGGGTTCGCCGCCACCGACAACGGCTGGGTGCAGTCGTACGGTTCGCGGTGCGTGCGGCCGCCGATCCTGTTCGGCGACGTCTCCAGGCCGGAGCCGATCACGGTCGAGTGGGCGCGGTTCGCCCAGGAGCTCACCGACAAGCCGGTCAAGGGGATGCTCACCGGGCCGGTGACGATCCTGGCGTGGTCGTTCGTCCGCGACGACCAGCCGCTGGGAGACACCGCGCGGCAGGTGGCGCTGGCGATCCGCGACGAGGTGCGCGACCTGGAAGCGGCGGGCATCCGCGTGGTGCAGGTGGACGAACCCGCGCTTCGGGAGCTGCTGCCGCTGCGGGCGGCGCGGCACAAGGCGTACCTCGATTGGGCGGTGGAGGCCTTCCGGCTGGCGACGTCCGGGGTCGCGGACGCCACGCAGATCCACACCCATCTGTGCTACTCCGAGTTCGGTGACGTGATCAACGCGATCGTCGCGCTGGACGCCGACGTCACCAGCATCGAGGCAGCCCGCTCCCGCATGGAGGTGCTGGACGACCTCAACGCGGTCGGCTTCGACCGGGGCGTCGGGCCTGGCGTGTACGACATCCACTCGCCCCGCGTGCCGGAGCAGGCTGAGGTCGCCGACCTGGTGCGGGCCGCATTGCGGGCGGTTCCGGAGGACCGGCTGTGGGTGAACCCCGACTGCGGGCTGAAGACCCGGGGATACGCCGAGGTGGACGCGGCCCTGGCGAACCTCGTCGACGCGACGGCCGCGGTGCGGTCGTCGCGGTAGTCCGGCTGGTGGCCTCGGGCGTGTCCCGGGGCCACCGGGTTGGATACCGTCACAACCCGAACGGACCACAGTCGGCGACCCCGATAGGAGTTCCCGTGACGTATGACGTTTCCGCGATCCGCGCGCAATTCCCCGCCCTGGCGGCGGGCATCGCCCACTTCGACGGGCCGGGCGGCACGCAGACGCCGCAGCCCGTGATCGACGCGATCAGCGACGCGCTCGCACATCCATTGTCGAACCGGGGTAGCACGGTGCTCGGCGAGCGCAACGCGGAAGCGATCGTCGTCGAGGCCCGTCAGGCGATGGCGGATCTGCTCGGCGCGCAGCCGTCCGGGATCGTGTTCGGACGCAGTGCCACCCAGTTGGCGTATGACTTCTCCCGCGCATTGGCGAAGACGTGGTCACCCGGCGACGAAATCGTCGTCACCCGGCTGGACCACGATGCGAACGTCCGTCCGTGGGTTCAGGCCGCTGAGCGGGTCGGCGCCACAGTTCGCTGGGCGGAGTTCGATCCGGACACCGGTGAACTCACCCCGGCGCACGTGCGCGCAGTGCTCTCCGAGCGCACGCGCCTGGTCGCGGTCACCGCCGCGTCCAACCTGATCGGCACCCGGCCCACCATCGCGGACATCGCCGCCGACGTGCACCGTGCGGGCGCGCTGCTCTACGTCGACGGCGTGCACTACACCGCCCACACGCTGGTCGACGTCGAACAGCTCGACGCGGACTTCTTCGCGTGCTCGCCGTACAAGTTCCTCGGCCCGCACCACGGCGTCGTCGCCGTGCGGCCCGAGGTGCTGGAGACCCTGCGGCCAGACAAGCTGCTGCCGTCCACCGACGTCGTCCCGGAGCGCTTCGAGCTCGGCACGTTGCCGTACGAGCTGCTCGCGGGCACTCGCGCCGCGGTGGACTTCCTCGCCGGGCTCGTACCGGAGGCGACGGGGAGCCGCCGTGACCGGTTGGCGGTCGCGTACGCCGCGATGGCCGAGCACGAGCACGGCCTGTGTTCGCGAGTCGAGAAGGGACTGTCGACGTACGGTGAGGTCACGATGCACTCCCGCGCGAGCGACCGCACCCCCACCCTGCTGATCACGTTCGCCAACCACGAGACGACCGACGCTTATCGGTTCCTCGCCGCGCGCGACATTCACGCGCCGGCCGGGTCGTTCTATGCGATCGAGGCATCGCGCTGGCTCGGTTTGGGCGATTCCGGTGGCCTCCGTATCGGTCTTGCGTCGTACAGCACCGACGACGACGTCGACCGGTTGCTTGCGGGGATGGCGGAGTTCCTACGGGGCTGCCCCGGCGCCGATTCGCACGGCTGCCGAGCGGATCCTGCTTGACGCCGCGCACCAGCACGAGCCGAACATCGTCACCAAACTCGGCCGTGAAATCCACGCCCGGCTCGACCAAGACGGGCCTCCGCCGGACCATCGCGATCTTCATCGGCCGCATCGCAGCCTCGACCGCCACGAAACCGCCGAAGGCCGCGTCTATGGCCGGTTCGACCTCGCCCCCGAGACCGGCAGCCTGCTGACGAACCTGCTCTCGCCACACACCACTCCCGACAACTCCAGCGCCGACGGACCCGATCTCCGCACCAAGCTCGAACGCGACGCCGACGGGCTCGCGGAGATCCTGCGTCTGGCGGCTGCCAACGAGAACAGTCCCACCGAGGCGGGCAAACCCGTCGCGCTGCTCGTCACCGTCGGGCTGGAGCAGTTGGAGCGTGGGGTCGGCGCAGCTTTGCTGGACAGCGGCGCCCCGATGTCCGCTGCCCAGGTACGGCGGATGGCCTGCGACGCGCAGGTGATCCCTTCCGTGCTCGGTAGCCGCGCCGAGCTGCTGGACATCGGTCGGAAGCAGCGCACTATCCCCACACCGATCCGACGCGCCTTGCTCGCGCGCGACCAGGGCTGCGCGTTCCCAGGGTGTTCTCGCAAGCCGAAGTGGTGCCAAGGTCATCACATCTGGCACTGGGTCGACGGCGGGCCGACGGAGTTGAACAACCTCGTGCTGGTGTGCACACGTCACCACATGACGATCCACCACACGGACTGGCAGGTGCGGATCCACTACACCTGCGAAGACCACTACGCCAACGCGAATGAGAGGACCGAGCCATTGTGGAGCGTAGGCCCGAGGCCGTCGCGATTGGCGCCTCCGCCCGGCACTCAGCCTGTCGGTACCGGCGTGTACCGGGCGAGTTCGGCGTGATCGTGCGCGGAAAATACCTCGACGTCACCGCCGTGCCGACCGTAGTACAGCGACCCCTTGGGTACCTTGGCCTCGGCGACGACCTGATTCAGCCCGGTCGCGTGGTAACCCCTGCAGGGAACCCTCCAGCGCCTACGCCTCGGACGGCACCAGACGGGCGCAGCTGGCGTCCGGTGCGCCAACCGCCTCGGGGTGCAAGATCGTCGCGAGAACATCGACGCCATCGACAAGCCGGGGACCGGGCCGGACGAACAGGGCGTTCGCGTCGACCGCCCACACCGGCAGCCCGTCGGGCAGGACCTCCCTGCCGGCGACGTCCGTAGCGAGCGCGGCGGATTCCGCCAGGTCGAATCCGCACGGCGCGGCGATCGCCACCTCGGCATCGGCCGACGCCACGGAGTCCCAGTCGGTGCGCAACGAGCGTTCGCCGGACCGGCCCAGCACGCAGTCGCCGCCCGCGGCGGTCACCATGTCCGGGATCCAATGGCCCGGCGCGTACGGCGGATCGGTCCATTCCAGCACCAGCGTCGGCACCCGGCGACGGCCCGCCACCGCGTCCCGGATCGCATCGAGCCGTTCGGACAGCTCCGCGACCAGCCGCTCCGCCTCGGACGTCCGCCCGATGGCGGCACCGATGGTGCGGATGGAGTCGAGCACCTCCGGCAGCGTACGAGGGTTGAGGTTGACGACGTTCGCCGAGCTGCCGAGGAAGTCGAGCGCATGGCGCACCTGGCTGACGTCGACGGAGCACACCGCGCATAGGTCCTGGGTGAGCGCGAGATCGGCGTCGAGTGCGGCGAGCGCGCCCTCGTCGAGGCGGTACATGTCCTCCCCCGCCGCCGTGCGCTCGGCGACCACCGCGTCGATCTCGGCGGCAGACAGCCCCTCGGGCAGCGTGCTGGTCGACACAATCCGCTTGCCGCGCACCTCGGGCGGGTAGTCGCACTCGAACGTGACACCGACCAGGTCATCACCCGCACCGAGCGCGAATACGATCTCGGTGGCAGACGGCAACAGCGACACGATCCGCATGCCCTCACCGTAACCTCGACGTATGAGCGTCACCGCACGCGCAGAGCACGTCGGCAGCCTGCTGCGGCCCGACTACCTGCTGACTGCCCGGTCGGCACACGCCGACGGCACGCTGACCGCCGCAGAGTTCAAGGCGACCGAGGACAGGGCCGTCCGGGATGTCGTCGCACTACAGCGGGAAGCCGGGATGCCGGTGCTGACGGACGGCGAGCTGCGCCGCGAGTCGTTCCAGAGCGAGCTGGCCGCGGCCGTGGACGGCATCACCGGCGCCGGGCTGGGCGCTTGGTTGTGGGGCGACTGGCATTCCGAGGAGTTCGGGGACGCCCACGTCGAGCGGCCCGCCGACCTCGCCGTCACCGGACCGCTGCGCAAACGCCGCAACCTCGCCGCCGAGGAGTTCACGTTTCTCCGGTCCTGCGTCGACGCCGAGACCCTGAAGGTCACCCTGCCGAGCCCGACGCTGTTCGCGAGCCTGTGGTCGCCGGAGCAGACCGGGCCGTACCGCACGCTCGACGACTTCCTGGCCGACGTCACCCAGATCCTGTGCGACGAGGCGCGCGAGTTGGTCCGGCTGGGGTGCCGCTACCTCCAGCTCGACGCGCCGCACTACCCGCTGCTGGTGGACCCGGCCTGGCGCGCCTTCTACGAGCAGCGCGGCTGGCCAGCCGATCGGTGGCTGACCTACGGCGTCGAGCACGACAACGCGGTCATCGCGGCGGGACGGCCCGCCACGGTCGGGTTCCACCTGTGCCGGGGCAACCAGCGGAGCCGCTGGCTGGTGTCCGGCGGCTACGACGCGATCGCCCGCCAACTATTCGGCGCCGTCGATGCCGACCGCCTGCTGCTGGAGTACGACGACGAACGCTCCGGCGACTTCGCGCCACTGCGGCTCGTGCCGGACGACCGGACGGTCGTGCTCGGGCTGATCACGACCAAACGCCCCGACCTCGAAGCGGAGGACACGCTGCTGGCACGGATCCGGGAGGCGAGCGCGGTGATCGGCCGGGAACGGCTCGCGCTCGGCACGCAGTGCGGGTTCGCCACGTCGCTGCTCGGCAACGCCCTCAGCATCGACGGCCAACACCGCAAGCTGGCGTTGCTTGCCCGCACGGCGGAACGCGCCTTCGGGACGCGGTGAGACACAGCTGTCGACCTCCCGCCGCCCTGAGCTAGGGTCTGACATCTCAGACGTCGGGAGCACGGATGGCGGTGGAGTCGACACCACGGCAGGGCGGCACGGTCAGCAACGTGCCCGCCGTGCGGACCGCCGTCGCCGTGCTGCGCCGCCTGGCCGCCAGCCCTGACCCGCTGCCCGCTGCGGCGCTGGCGCGGGCGCTGGACGTGCCGCGCAGCTCGATGTACCACCTGCTGTCCGTCCTGGTGGACGAGGGACTTGTGGTGCATCTGCCGGAACGCCACCGGTACGGGCTGGGGCTGGGCGTCTTCGAGCTGGGGTCGGCGTATCTGCGCCACGACCCGCTTGAGCACCTCGCGCGCCCGCTGCTTGTCCGGCTGGTGTCAGAGATCGGCGACACCGCGCACCTGGCCGTGCTACACGGCGCGGAGCTGCTCTACTTGCTCAAGGTGCAGCCCGAACACCCGACGACGCTGGTCACTGACGTCGGCGTGCGGTTGCCCGCGCACCTGACGGCGTCCGGCCGCGCGCTGCTCGCACACCTGCCGCAGGAGCAGGTCCGGGCGCTGTTCCCGAGCAAGGACTCGTTCCCCACCCGCACCGGTGCAGGGCCGCGCAACCTGCCGGAGCTGCGGTCGATGCTCAACAGCGAGCGGCGGCAGGGCTGGGCCGTCGAGGACGGGCTAGTGACGCCCGAGCTTGCGTGCGTGGCGGCGCCATCGTTCGACCACAACGGCCACCCAGTCGCCAGCGTCGCCGTCGCGTTCCGGCGCACCGCCCGGCAGCCGGAGACCTGGCCGACGCTCGCCCGTCAGGTGATGTCCACCGCAGATGCGCTCACCCGCAGGCTGGGCGGCACGCCGACGACCGAGCGCTGAGTCTGAAGTCCCAGACTCGTTAGGGAGACTCGGTGGCCAGCACGGTCCGGTCTCGGCCGGCGTTCTTCGCCTCATACAGCGCGGCATCGGCGGCACGGCGCAGGTCGTCGAACGTCGTGCCGTGCTCCGGCTGCGCCGCCACGCCGACGGACGCGGTCCGCTCGGTGATCACGACGGGTGCGCCGTTCTTGTCGCTGGCGACGACCTCCAGCGCGGCCAGCTCGGAGCGGATCCGGTCCGCGACGGCGGACGCGTCGGCGATCGTGGTGTCGGGCAGGACGACGACGAACTCCTCACCACCGTCGCGCGCAGCGACGTCACCAGGCCGCACGGCGTTCCGGATCACCCGCCCGACCGCGCTGAGCACGGCGTCACCAGCGGGGTGGCCCCAGGAGTCGTTGATCGACTTGAAGTGGTCAAGGTCGATGATCAGCATCGCGGCTGGCGACCCCGCCGCCTGGCACCGTTGCAGCATCCGAGCGCCCTGCTCGGCCAGCCCGCGCGCGTTGAGCAGCCCGGTCCGCACGTCGGTGCGGGCGTGCTCGCGCAGCTCCGCCGCGTCTGCCTGCCGGTCGGCGAGCAGCAGGTTCAACGGCGCCAGCACCGCGAACACCAGCACCGGGTACAGCGCGCCGTTGGTCATGACGACGCCGAGCAGCGCGCCGACCGCGAGCGTGCCCGCCTCGATCAGGTTCTCCGTGCGCGTGCCCCATTGGTCGCGGAACCGTTCACCGGTGAGGGTGAGCGTCAGGATGCCCGCGTGCGCCGCGGCCTGGACCAGCCAGTACACGCCCGCTGCGGCCGCGAGCGCGACCAGCATCAGCGCCTGGCCCCCGATGCCGCCGCCGCTGAGCGGGGCGTCGATGACCTCGAGCACGATCTCCGCCGCGGCGGCCGACGCCAGGATGACGGCCGTGCCGAACAGGTAGCGCCACCACGGCCTGCGGCGGATCCGGTACGTCCCGACCCGCATCCCGACGATCAACACGAGCGCGAGGGCGGCGGGCAGCACCACGACGGCGGCGAACGTCCACACGCTGGTGAGGTCGAAGATCGGGCCCATCGCCCTGTCGCGGCGGCGTTCCTCCCCGCGCCAGACGACGACGATGTGCGCGGCGAGCGCGACTGCGAGGACTCCGAAGCCCAGGACATCCTCGGCGGTCGGAACCGGCGACAGCCACACGGCGAGCAGGCACAAGAGCGCTGCCGCGACATCGATGAGTAGCGCGTACGCCCCCGGGGTACTGGGAAACCGACTAGAAAACCGCCTCAGACGGCCGTATCCGTCGGCGAGACTCCTCGTTCCCCCGGAAGAGTTCCCTCGATCGTGGGAAGCAAGGACAATACCACCTGTCCACCCCATCAGGTCACCACCACCCGCGGTGACCGAATATGCACCGCGTGTAGCTGCACTCCGACATTACCCCCGCCGGGAGATCGAACGCCGTAGAGATTCACACTATTGAGCGACCCACGCGCCACTCTCCTCCGACCCTGCGATAGGAGGTGCCTCCCGTGTCCAACCGTGACTCCTGAGTTCCGCGAACCCGTTCTGACCAGCCCACCCCGATGCGCGGAAGGACATTCGCGATGCGTAACCGCGACAGCTGAACCGCACGAGCCCGTTCTGACCACGCCAAACTCACGCGGAAAGGGACACATCTGATGCGTAACCGCGATAGCTGATAGCACCCTAGGGCTGTGGCGTTCCCGCACGCCGATCGTCCCGTGCAAACCCACGCGCTCCCTGTCCGTTCACCGTTTCGAAGTCACTCGTCAGAGCGACGACTGTCACGGTACCTGACAGTACGTGCGCGGGGCAGTACGTTCTGCCCACTTTCGGCCACCGCTCTGGTTGCCAGTAACGCCACGAGTGCGCCGACCGTCGTGGCGTAAACGAGCGCAAGCACGAGGGCGTCGAGGCAGTTGCGACCGCGGGGTGAGCGCGCCTTGCCGGACGCCGCGATCGTCACCACGGCTGCGGCGATGAAGATCGCACCGGCAAATCCTGCCGTCGACGTCGCGGTCACCCCGTCCGACGGAATACCCTGCCGGAACCGGTACCGCCCATTACGCGTTCCGCGCAGAGGCGGTGCCTGAGCTTTGTACGCTTCGCCCGATCTTGGCAGGGCGACTACGGTGGCACGCAGCGCGCGAGCATAGCTAGGGGATGACCAGCACGATGAGGAGTTGGCTGACGTGAACATGAACTCCGAGCCGGACGACCGCCCGCGGGAGTCGCCGGAAGGGACGTCGTACTTCCAGCCCACCTTCCGCAACGACACCGGCAGAGGTGAGTCGCAGCCCGAAGGCGACATCGTCGAGGCCCGCATTCCGGCGGGGTCGGCGCTGCTGGTGGTCAAACGCGGGCCGAACGTCGGCTCGCAGTTCCTGCTTGACAAGGAGACCGTCAGCGTGGGGCGGCACCCGGACAGCGACATCTTCCTCGACGACACCACCGTCTCGCGGCATCACGTCGAGTTCTCCCGCAGGGCAGGGCAGTTCGTGCTGCGCGACGTCGGCAGCCTCAACGGCACCTACGTCAACCGCCACCCGACGGACGAGGCCGAGCTCGCCAGCGGCGACGAGGTGCAGATCGGCAAGTTCCGGCTCGTCTTCCTCACCGGGCGATGATGGCTCGGCCGTCCGGGGTGTAGCGACGCGGCCACCGGGGTATTCGTCGGCCGATGCTGGAGATCGGTTGGCTCACCTGGGCCGTCACCGTGGGGCTGATTCTCGCCCTGCTCGCGGTGGACCTGGTGGTGGCGACGGTGCGCCCGCACCGGGTCGGCTTCGGTGAGGCCGCTGCCTGGTCGACGTTCTACGTCCTCGTCGCGGTCGCCTTCGGTGTCTGGTTCACCCTGCAGCATGGCGGCGACTTCGGCGTCGAGTACTTCACCGGCTACCTCGTCGAGAAGAGCCTTTCGGTCGACAACCTGTTCGTGTTCGTCCTCATCATGACGACGTTCACCGTGCCGGAGCGGCATCAGCACAAGGTGCTCACGTTCGGAATCGTGCTGGCGCTGGCTATGCGCGCGGTCTTCATCGCGCTTGGCGCGAGCCTGATCTCGCTGTTCTCGTTCGTGTTCGCGCTGTTCGGGTTGCTGTTGATCTACACGGCGATCCAGCTGTTCCGCCATCGCGACGAGGACCCGGACGTCGAGGACAGTGTTGTCATCCGCACCGCGCACAAGGTCTTGCCGCTCAGCGAGGACTATGTCGACGGCAAGCTCCTCGCGCGGGTGGACGGCCGACGGAAGGTCACGCCGCTGTTCATCGTGCTGCTGGCCATCGGCACCATCGACGTCTTGTTCGCCGTCGACTCGATCCCAGCGGTCTTCGGTATCACTCAGGAGCCGTACATCGTCTTCGCCGCCAACGCCTTCGCACTGCTCGGGCTGCGGGCGCTGTACTTCCTGGTGAAGCGCCTGCTCGACCGGCTGGTGTACCTCTCGACCGGGCTGTCGATCATCCTGGCGTTCATCGGGGTGAAGCTGTTGCTGCAGTGGGCGCACCTCGACGTCAGCAAGAGCGTGCCGGAGATCCCGACACCGGTGAGCCTCGGCGTGATCGTGGTGGTGCTGACGGTCGTGACGGTGGCGAGCCTGGTCAAGGTCCGGCGGGATCCCACGGTCAAGGCGCACTCCGGCGCCATCCAGGGTCATCGCGAGCGGGCACGCGACTCGGCGCGATAACGCGGGCGACGACGAACTCTGCTCGGTGGACCGGCGGCGTCTGTCGCCGCCGATCCTGCCGTCGGGTAGTCACCGTTCCGATCATGATGCGTTTCGGCTGTACCTACCGCCACTCAGCATCAAGATCCACAGCCAGCACGAACACGCGGTCAAGCGGATCAAGATCAACACCAACCGCCCCGGACCGCCCCGTTCGGCCGGATAGGTACCGCCCCGGCTCGACCGGCCGGTTTCGCCGTGCCACCTCGACGGTTTCCGCTCCGAGCTGTTCCGCCGTGGTGACGCCCGCCATAGCGTCACCGGGAAACACGGACCACGGAAAGGGGCACACCACAATGCAGGTAGACGAACTACTCAAGCCATTCCCGATCAAGGAGTTCCACCCGTTCCCGCGTGCCCTGATGGGCCCCGGCGCGCACGAGATGATCGGGCCGGAGGCAAAGAACCTCGGCTTCAAGAAGACGCTCGTGATGACCACCGGGCTGCGCGGCTCCGACACCGTGCACAAGATCGTGGAGTCGATGAAGTACCACGGGCTGGACGTCGTCGTCTACGACAAGGTCGAGTCCAATCCCAAGGACTACAACGTGATGGACTCCGTCGCGCTGTACCAGGAGAACAAG
The DNA here is from genome assembly GCA_009377385.1 of Actinophytocola sp. Taxonomy (GTDB): domain Bacteria; phylum Actinomycetota; class Actinomycetes; order Mycobacteriales; family Pseudonocardiaceae; genus Haloechinothrix_A. The sequence continues at coordinate 52,507 of WHUD01000007.1, read as the reverse complement.
TGCGACAGCTTCGTCTCCATCGGCGGCGGCTCATCGCACGACGCATGTAAGGGCGCGCGGATCTCGGTCGCGCACGACGGCCGCAACGTCAACGACTTCGAGGGCTTCAACAAGTCGGAGAACCCGAACAACCCGCCGCACATCGCGGTGTCGACGACGGCGGGCACCGGCTCGGAGACGTCCTGGGCGTATGTCATCACCGACACCACCACCGACCCGGACAACCCGCACAAGTACGTGGCCTTCGACGACAACTCGGTGACGTCGCTGGCGATCGACGACCCGACGCTGTACTACGACTGCCCGATCGACTACACCGCGCAGTGCGGTTTCGACGTGCTTGCGCACGCCTCCGAGCCATACGTGTCGCGGCTGAACTTCGAGCCCTCGCTTGGCAACGCGCTGCGCGCGATCAAGCTGACCGCCGAGAACCTGCGGCAGGCCACCTGGAACCCGACCGAGCTGTCCGGCCGCGAGGGCATGATGTACGCGCAGTACATCGCGGCGCAGGCGTTCAACTCCGGCGGGCTGGGCATCATCCACTCGATCTCGCACGCGGTGAGCGCGTTCTACGACACCCACCACGGCCTCAACAACGCGATCGCGCTGCCGCGCGTGTGGGCGTTCAACATGCCGGTGGCGTACAAGCGATTCGCGGAGATGGCGGGCGCGATGGGCGTCGACACCCACGGCATGACCGACGTTCAGGCCGCCGACGCCGCGCTGGCCGCGTCGATCCGGCTGCTGCGTGACGTCGGCATCCCGGAGCGGTTCGTCGACGTCAAGCAGGACAGCTACTCCAAGAACCGGCTCGGGCAGGGCCCGACGAAGTTCTACGAGCAGGCCTCGGTGATCAAGGGCGACGACACCGACGTCGACCGCATCACCAATCACGTCCTCGGCGACGCCTGCACGCCGGGCAACCCGAAGGAGTGCACATTCGAGACCGTCCGGCCGGTCGTGGACCACAGCATGAATGGCGAGCTGGATGACCTGCTCAGCTGAGGGCCCGTTCGACTCGGTCGACGACGTCGGCGCCGCGCTGGCCGAGCAGGGCTACATCACCGACTCCCGGCTGGCCACCACGGTCTTCCTGCAGACGAGGCTGGACAAGCCGGTCCTGATCGAGGGCCCGGCCGGGGTCGGCAAGACCGAGCTCGCCAAGGTGCTCGCGGCGGCCACCGGGCGCAGGCTGATCCGGTTGCAGTGCTACGAGGGCCAGGACGAGACCAAGGCGTTGTACGAGTGGGACTACGGCAAGCAGCTGCTCTACACCCAGATGCTGCGGGACAAGATCGGCGAGGTGGTCGCCGACGCGGCCACGCTGCACGACGCCGTGACACGCATCGGCGCGCAGGAGAGCGTGTTCTTCTCCGAGCGGTTCCTCGCGCCCCGGCCGCTGCTGGAGGCGGTGCGCTCGGAACAGCCAGCCGTGCTGCTGGTCGACGAGGTGGACCGGGCCGACGAGGCCCTGGAAGCCGTGCTGCTGGAAATGCTGGGCGAGTACCAGATCTCGATCCCGGAGGTCGGCACGTTCACGGCAGACCAACGGCCCTACGTCGTCCTGACGTCGAACAACACCCGCGACCTCGCTGCGGCGCTGAAACGGCGGTGCCTGCACCTGTTCCTGGACTATCCGGCGGCGGATCGGGAGCTGGAGATCGTGCGCAGCAAGCGGACCGGACTCCCCGACGCGCTGGCCGAACAGCTGGTGCACATCGTGCGCGGGCTCCGCGAGCTGGAGCTGCGCAAGGCACCCAGCATCTCGGAGACGATCGACTGGGCGCGCACGCTCGCGGTGCTCGGCTCGGAGGAACTCTCGGCGCAGCTGCTGGCGGACACCGTGTCGGTGGTGGTCAAGTACGACAAGGACGTCGACAAGGCACTGGACGCGTTGCCGCGCCTGGTCGACCCGAACGCCGAGGTGCCGGCGTCGCTGAGCCACGGGCATCACCACCACGGCCACCACCATCACCACGGGTATCACCATCACGAGGAGCCCGATGGCGCTGCGGTGCGGGCGGCCAAGGACGAGCCCGGCCGGTTCGACGAGGGTTACTACGGCAACTCGTCGGGCAAGCAGCAACGGATGCCGGTGAACTCCGGGCAGGGCAGCCGGTCGTTCGCCCGCCGCAGGGCGCTGTAGGAGCTGGCGGTGGAAGCCACGATCCACCGGTTCGTCCGGCTGCTGCGGCTCTACGGGGTGCGCGTCTCGGTTCCCGAGGTGCTCGACGCGCTCCGCTGCGCCGCGCAGCCGGGCGTGCTCGCCGACAAGGAGCGGCTGCGGGCGGCGCTGCGGGTCGCGCTGGTCAAGGACCGGCGCGACGAGCCGGCGTTCGACGAGGTCTTCGACGCCTTCTTCGCGCTGGTGAAGGTCGGTGGCGAGGCCGGAGGGCATGGCCACAGCCACGAGCACGACGACCTGACCGACACCGGCGAGCTCGAGTCGTTCACGCTGTCCGACGAGCCGAGCCAGACGCCGCAGCAGGGTCACGAGCACGGCAAGCCGTCCAGCATCAGGGAGTACTTCGACCAGGATGACCTGGCGCAGCGCTACAACCTGCACCAGGAGGCGAACAAGATCGACATCGCCTCGCTGACGGACGAGATCGTGTTCTCCAAGGACAACGACGTCGTCGCGGGCAGCGAGGGCTACCGGGTGCAGCTCGACACCGAACGGCTGCACGGCGCGGGCACGCCAGGCAGGCTCGCCGGTGACAGCGGCACCACAGTGGACGCCGAGCTGACCATCGCCGAGACCGAGGCACTGCTCGGCTGGCTCAACGACCAGGAGGACCAGACCGGGGACGAGTCGGACGCCGCCGCGCTGCGCACCCGCATGGCGGGGGTGCTGGCGAACCTGCCGCAGGCGCTCAAGCGGCACCTGGAGTCGTTGCTCTCGCTTGAGACCCGCGCGGTCGAGTCACGGGAGCAGCGGGTGGCCACAGTGGATAGTGTGGCCGAGCGGGAGCGTGCCGATCTCGAGGAGTCGCTGCGCAGGCTGGCGCGCACGCTGCGGGGCGCGCTCACCCACCGCAGGCGGGTGTCGCCGGTCGGCAGGGTCGATCCCGGCAAGACGATGCGCCGCAACATGCGCTACGACGGCGTGCCGTTCGCGCCGGTGACGGTGCGGCGTGCCGAGGACAAGCCCCGGCTGGTTGTGCTGGCCGACGTCAGCCTGTCGGTCCGGGCGACGGCGCGGTTCACCCTGCACCTGGTGCACGGCCTGCAAGATCTGTTCGCGCAGGTGCGGTCGTTCGCGTTCGTGGCGGACATCGCCGAGACGACGGAGCTGTTCGCGGACCATCCTGCCGAACGCGCCCTCGGGCTGATCTTCGGCGGCGACGTGCTCGACGTCGACGCGAACTCCGACTACGGCACCGTGATCAGCGAGTTCCTCGGCGAGTACGCCTCGGCGGTCACCCGGCGCACCACGCTGCTCGTGCTCGGCGACGGCAGGGGCAACGGCAACGACCCGAACCTCGCCGGGTTCGCGGAGCTGACCCGGCGGGCGCGGGAGACCATCTGGCTCACCCCGGAACCGCGCTACTCGTGGGGCCTCGGCGGCTGCGACCTGCCGGGCTACGCCGAGTACTGCGACCGGGTGCGGGTGGTGCGCGACCTGTCCGGGCTCGAGCGCACCGCGCGCGAGCTGACCACGGCGGTCGTGGGCCGATGAGCGGCGCGATGCTCGATCCGTTGTCACTCCGAGATGGCGACGACCGGGTGCGCGTTGTCTGCGGCGTTCCCCAAGGGCAACCCGGCTCGGGGAAGGCCATCACCACGACGGCGCACTTCCAGCTCCGCAGGCAGGACAGACGGATCGAGCTGCGCCATTGGCTGCGGCCGGAGGAGCTCGACAACGACCTGGCCGGACTGCTGGACGACGAGCTGTTCCGCCCCGGCTGGCTGACCGGCAACGACGTCTTCGAACGAGTGCTGACCGGCGTCGTCCGGTCGGCGATGAGCGATCCGCTGCGGGCGTGGCACACCTTCTACGCCAACACACTGGCCAAGATCCGACACGCCACAGCGGACGGCGGAGCGCCGGGTTCGGTCATCGCGGACATGATTCCGGTGTACGACCGCGCGCTCCAGCTCACCCCGCCGGGCAGGGTGCTCGATCTCGCGTCCTGCTTCGGCTTCTTCCCGCTGCTCCTCGCCGATCGCGGCGACACCTCGGTGATCGCATCGGACGTCGTGCCAGGGAGCATGCGCCTGCTTGCGGCGATCGCCGATACCCTCGACGTGCCGATCGAGACGCTTCCCTGCGACGCCACCAGCGTCCCGCTGCCCAATCGATCGGTCGACACCGTCACGGTGCTGCATCTGCTTGAGCACCTCGACCAGGCGGACGGCACCAGGGTCGTCACCGAGGCGGTCCGGCTTGCCGCGAACTGGGTGGTCATCGCCGTGCCGTTCGAGGACGTCCCCGATCCGACTTACGGCCACATCCGCACCTTCGACGTCGCAACGCTGACGGAGATCGGACGGTGGACCGGGCGGCCGTTCACGGTGACCGAGCACCACGGCGGCTGGCTCGTGATCGACATGGCGTAGCTCAGATCAAACCCATCTTGCTGGCCTCGTAGACCGCCTCGGCCCTGCTGGACGCGGATAGCTTCCGCATGATGTTGCGGACGTGGAACTTGACCGTGGTCTCGGAGATGAACAGCCTGCGGCCGATGTCGCGGTTGCTCAGCCCGTGCGCGAGCAGCTCCAGCACGCCCTGCTCCCGTTCGGTCAGCGTTGGCTCGTCAGGGGCGGTGCGGATCGAACGCACCATCACCGAGGCCGATCGGGAGTCGAACGCGCTCTCGTTGCGCGCCACCGCCCGGATCGACGACACCAGGCCGCTTGTGTCGACGTCCTTGATCACGTAGCCCTTGGCGCCCCGGTGGATCGCCTCGAGCACTAGCGCGTCGTCGAGGAACGTCGTCAGCACCAGCACCCCGATGTCCGGATACCGCTCGGTGAGCTCGGAGCACACCTCCAGCCCCTCGGTGTCGGACCCAGTGGACAGCTTGAGGTCGAGCAGCACGAAGTCCGGCCGGAGCCGGTCGATCACCGTCCTGGCCTCGGCGGCGGTGGTCGCCTCCCCCACCACGCACATGTCGTCCTCGCGCTCCAGGATCGAGCGCAGCCCCTGCCGGACGATGGCGTGGTCGTCCACGAGCACGATCGTCAGTTCCCGTCCGCGTGACCGCACCATGACCGACCGCTCCCGTACGTTCATCCCGCCGCCCTCCTGTCGTTCCGCTCTGGTGCGGGTATCTCGAATCGCAGCATGATGCCGCCGTGGCGTGACTTGCGGATCGACATCGTCCCGTCGAGATCCGCGGTGCGCGCCGCCATGTTCGCCAGGCCCCTGTGTTCCCCGGCGAGATCGGCGGCCGAGGCCAGTCGCAGCATTTTGCGCAGATGCGCCGGGTCGCCGTCGCCGTCATCGGAGATCGTGAGCACGATCGTGCGCGCCAGGTAGCGCAGCCGCACCTGCGCCTGCGTCGCGTTGGTGTGCATCACGATGTTGAACAGCGCCTCCCCGGTCAGCCGCAGCAGCGAGTGCTCCGCCTCCCCCGGCAGCGCGACCGGCTCGCCGGTGACCGTGACTTGTACCTTCAGGTCGCTCGGCAGGTGTACTGTGGACAGCCGCTCCAGCAGCACAGGCAGCGAGCCCGACGACTCCTCCGCGGTGTTGTGCAGCGCGTAGATCGCCGCCCGCAACCGCTCAACCGCGTGTCGGGTGAGATCCTTCGCGGCGCTGAGCCGCTCGATCGTCGGCTCAAGATCGTCCGGGGCATCGGCCAGCTCCGCGCGGCATAGCTCGATCGTCATGCCCGCCGAGAGGACGTCCTGTGTGACGCTGTCATGCAGTTCCCGCGCGATCCGGTGCCGCTCGTCGTCCAGCGCCTGCCGCTGCATCGCCGCGATGAGCCGCTGCTGCGTCTCGGCCAGCTCGGCGTTGCGCGCGGCGAGGTCACGGGCACGCTGCTCCGCCGTCTCCGACAACTGCTCCGTCCTGCCCCGCAGCCGCGTCGTCGCGTGCAGCAGAAACGAGTTGTGCAGCGCGACCGCCGCGTGGTTGGCCAGCACCCGCAGCAGCGCCAGGTCGGTGTCCGCGACCGTGACGGCGGGACCAGGCCGCGCGGCGATTCCACCGACCGGCTCGCCGTCCAGCGTCATCCCGACACGCACGATGCCGGTGTGCTGGTAGTCCGCGCTGACGTCCTCGTGCTCGGCCTCCCACGGCCGACAACGCAGCACCCGCAGCTGCTCCAGCGCGCTGTGCGGCAGCCGGTGCTCGTCGTCGATCAGGTCGTCGCCTGCGGAGAACAGGAACCTTGGCCGGGCCGCCTGCAGCGCGCCGTCGGCGACAGCGACGAGCAGCCAGTCGGCCTGCAGGTGCTCGGTCGCTGTCGCGACGACCGCCTCGACCAGCGCGCGGGGACCCTCGCCGGTGACGACGAGCGCGCGGGAGATGCGGTCCAGCGCGCGGACGGCGTTCTCCAGCCGTTCAGCCGACCGGACGTACTCCGGGTAGAACGATCGTTTCCCCGACCGGACGCCGGTGAGGGCGCCCAGGTAGGCATCGCTGACGTCGCGGTCCGTCGCATTGTCCATTTACAACGCCTGCCGTAGCAGCCACTCGATGTCGGCGGCGCTCGCGTCCCTCGGGTTGGTGGCGAGGCAGGCGTCGTTGAGCGTGGTGCGGGCCAGGGTCGGAATGTCCGCCTCGGTGACGCCGAGATCGGCGAGGCCCTTGGGCACGCCCACCGCGTCTGCGAGGCGACGCACGTAGCTGGCCAGCAGGTCCGCGACCTCTATGGCGGACGTGCCGTGGACGTCGATGCCTACCGCCGCGGCCAGCGGCACGTAGCGTTCCGGGGCGAACGCGGCGTTGAACCGGATCGCGTGCGGCAGCAGCACGCCGTTCAGCACGCCGTGCGGGGCGTCGAGCAGGCCGCCGACTTGGTGGCTCATCGCGTGGGTGACGCCCAGGATCGCGTTGGTGAACGCCATCCCCGCCTCGAGCGCACCCTGCGCCATCGCGATCCTTGACTCGGCCTTCGTCGGCTGCAGCAGCGTGCGTTGCAGGTGCTTGGTGATCAGGTGCGCGGCGTGCAGCGCGTGGTGGTCGGTGAGCCGGTTGTGTGCGCGGGAGACGTAGGCCTCGATCGCGTGGGTGAGCGCGTCGAGGCCGGTGGCGGCGTTGAGGTCGTCCGGCATCGTGATCAGCAGCCGGGGGTCGATGATCGAGATCTCAGGGACAAGTGTCCGGCTGATGATGGTGATCTTCGTGCGCTGCGCGGTGTCGGTGATGACGGCGAACTGCGACACGTCCGCGCCGGTCCCGGACGTCGATGGCGCCATGACCAGCGGCGGGATCGGCTGGGTCACCTTGTCCACGCCCGCGTAGCCGAGGATGGTGCCGCCGTTGCTTGACAGGATCGCCACGCCCTTCGCCGCGTCGATGCAGGACCCGCCGCCCACCGCGATGATCACGTCGCCAGCGCTAGCGACGTACTGCTCGTAGGCGGCCTGCACCTCGCGGTCCTTGGGGTTCGGGGTGATGTCCGACCATACGACCGGGCGGAGGCCTGCCAGCTGGAGGTGCCCGACCGCCTCGGCCACCCAGCCCGCCTCCTGAATGCCACCGTCGGTGACCAGGAACGGCCTCCTTGCACCGACCCGCAGCGCCGCGTGGCCGAGTTCCGCGAGCGAGCCGGGACCGAGCACGATCTCGGGGGCGTGGAACTTGGCGAGTTGGAACGCGGACTCGATCGAATCCGGCATCGCGGTGCGGGGACCGCTCAGCTCGTCCGGCACGGTGTCCGGGTCGCTGAGCAGGTCGGCGCCGTTTCGCTCCGGCTGCGACCAGGCGAGCGAGCCTGGCGGCATCGCGTCGATGGCCGGGGTCAGGTGAGACACGTGAACACTCCTCGGTTGTCCGGTGTCGCGGCCAGAACCCCTCCAGGCTAATGCCTGTGTGATGGGCCGCACACCGTTCACTCCGATGGCCGTACCTGTCCGATCGGATAGGTATCGAGGCGGGTGCGGTATGACGCCTTCGCTGCGAGCCGAACGGGGCGTTCGGTGCACATTGCGTGCCGAACGCCCCGTTCGGCTCCTCCCTGCCTGACGCAACGTCATTCACCGCGTTCGCGCGCGACCGCCTCCCGGACGGCGGGCGCGACCTCACGGGCGAAGCGGCGGATCTGCCCCAGGTCGTCGTCCTGCGCGGCGAATACGAAGGTGTCCATGCCGCCGTCGAGCACCAGCTCGGTCAGCGCGTCGACCCACTGGTCCACCGGTCCGTGCAGGAACCCGGACGGTGACCCGTCGGTGATCGAGCCGAACACGTTGTAGATCCGCTGGATGTCGGCGGGGTTCCGGCCGGCCTGCACGGCCGCGTCGTCGATGCGCGCGTGTTTCTCGGCCAGTGTCTCCGGCGGCACGTAGCTGGACGACGGGATCCAGCCGTCGGCGCTGCGGCCGAGCACGCCGAGCATCCGAGGCCCGGTCACGCCTAGCCACAGCCCGATGTCATGCGCGGGCGACGGGCCAGGCGTGACACCGACGAGCCGGTGGTGGACGCCGTCGAATCGCACCGACCGCTCCCCCGACCACATCAGTCGGATGACCTCGATCGCCTCGACCAGCGCGTCCGCCGCGTCCCGCGCGGAGCGTCGCGGCCCGCCCATGGCGGCGATGGCGTCCCAGAACGCACCAGCGCCGAGACCGAGCTCGAACCGCCCGCCCGAGAGGACATCCAGGCTTGCGGCGGTCTTCGCCATGACGGCGGGGTCCCGCAGCGGGAGGCTGGCGACGTCCGGGAACACCCGCACCCGTTCGGTGCGCGCCAGCACCGTCGCCATGAGCGCCCAGGCGTCCAGATGCCGCCGTTGATACGGGTGGTCCTGGATGCCGATGAGGTCCAGCCCGTCCTGGTCGGCAACCGAGGCGATCGTCAGGATGCCGTCCACCCGGTCGGCGTCCGGTGTCGGAAAAACCCCGAACCGCACGGGACGTCGGTAGTCAGTCACATCGCTCCCCCTTGTCGGCTGCGCTAGCACCATCCTCGCGCCGATGACACCATCGCGCAGGACGTCATGGCCGCGGGAAAGCGACGGCGACGTCAGCGATACCGTCCATGTACTCCCGCGTCGGCGATCCCCGCAGCGGCTCCACCTCCGCGATGACCACGGTCCGCCGAGCGCGACGCGAATCGTAGTTGTGGCCGGTCCATCGGATGGGTTCGGAGCCAACGACCGCGCCAGGCAGCGGCGACACGTTCCCCGTGCCGTGGGTGTCGGCCAGCTCGCGCAGCCGCAGTGCCGCAACTGTGCTTCGCATCTCGACCCAGGCGACGGACACGACGATCTCCGTGCCGTTCCCATCGCCCAGCCGGACCAACATGCGGTCCAGCGCACGGCAGGGCGTGCGCAGGAAGGACCGCTGTACCTGGCCGTACGAGTTCGCGGCGCACGGCAGTCCACGCTCGACTCGCCGTTGCTTCCGCTTGAGGCCGAGGCGTTTCCAGGTGGTGCCCTGATGCCCCCTCCTCGCTGAGCGTTTGCTCTTCACGAGTTTGCTCCGCATCGCCTGGCCGAGTGCCGACTCGACGGACGCGCTCCCCGCGGGCCCCCCGACGGCGCCTCCCGTGACGCCAAGCGGGCCGTGCGCCAGCATGACCGCGAGCGCCGCCGCGGCGAGGCCCGCCGCCGGTCGTTTCACCCAACGCCCGGTCCGGGGGTCACGCGGCTGATCTGGACGTCCCATACCTTCCCCCACAGGCTCGGTTGCCCCACCGATGTTGCGGCCGACTGCCGCGCTAGCCCGGCATTTCCGCCCAGCAACGCACGGATGGAGCAGCACCCCTGTGGCGTCGGACTATGTGACGAGCGCAGACGGCGCGGGGTCGTCTAAGCTGGCAAGGGCTGCGTGGAGGTGCGGGATGGAGTCGCTGGAAATCCGGGATGATTTGGTGCCGTTGCGCACCGATTTCGACGTAGCGTGGCGGGGTTACGACCGCGACCAGGTACGCCGGTACGTGCATGGCGTCGAGGCCGAGTTGCGGCTGGCCGCCGCCGATCGCGACGCCGCCGTCGCCGAGGGAGAAAACCTCGCGGCGCGGCTGGAATCGAGCCGGTCGGCGGTCCGCGAGCTGCGCGCCCGGCTCGACCGGGCATGCCGTACACCGATCGACCCGGACACGGTGCCGGACCGGCTGCGGCGGATGGTCGAGCTCGCGCGGGAGGAGGCCGCCGAGATCACCGGACGGGCGCAGACGGCGGCAGAGCACACCTGGAGCGCTGCCAACGACGCGGCGCAGCGGCTGCGGAAGCGCTCCGAATGGTTCCTCGCTGACCTTGAGTCGCAGCGGACGGCCATGGCGGCCGAGCACCAGGAGCTACTCGACCGCGCCCACACCCAGGCCGAGGCGATGTCGCGCGAGGCGGAGCGTCGGCGGATGCAGCTGGACGAGGCCGTCGAGCAGCACCGCACGCAGGTCACGAAGGACTTCGAGCTCGCCATGCTCGCCCGGCGGGTGGAGGCACGGCGGGACATCGCCGAACAGCGCCGCGCGGCACAGGCAGACGCCGACCGCATCGTCGCCGAGGCCCGCGCGGAAGCCAGCCGGATCGTGCGGGCGGCGCAGCAGGAGGTCGACGTCCTGCGGCAGCTCAAGGACGGGCTCGCGGAGCGCGTGCGCGCCCTTGGCCGGTTGCTGGCCGACGCCGCGCCACTGCCGGGCTCCGACGAGGAGCCGGTGCCTGAGCAGCGCCTCGCGACTCCGGCGTGACCGCCCGCCAGGTGTGACCGCCTGGCTCATGGGGTATCCCTCACCGTCAAGACGAGCGAGGTGAGCATATGCCCCGGTGGATTCGCTGGTTCTGGGAACGGTTTCGGATGCCGGTCAACACCCCGAGGGAGTCCGACGCGCCGACCGACCCAACCATGGCCCTGTCCCGGCCGCCCCGTCGCGGCCGCAACGCCGACAGGAAGCGCAGGTCGGAGACATTCGTCGGCAGGTTGTCCGAGGACTTCAGCGGCGAGGAGGAGTCCGGCGCCGAGCAGCGCAGGCACGGTCGCGACGAGCGCTCCTGACGCATGCCGGAACTCGCAGACGTCGAAGGGTTCCGCCGCGTGTTCAACGACCACGCCCGAGGCGCGGTCCGTGCGGTGCGGGTCCGCGACGCCCAAGTGGTGCGGGGCACCAGCCCGCGCAGCCTGGCGAAAACGATCGAGGGCGAGCGGTTCGACCGGGCGCGTCGGCACGGCAAGTGGCTGATCGCGCCGGTGCGCGGGTCGGACTCCGCCGTGCTGCTGCACTTCGGCATGACCGGACGCCTCGTGTGGTCCGGATCCGACGAGCAGGAACATCGCCACGACCGCGTCGTGGTCGCGTTCGACGACGGCGAGCTGCGCTACCGGGACATGCGCAAGCTGGAGGGCATGCACTTGACGCGCGGGGAGGCCGACCGCGAGCGGGTGCTGGGTGACCTCGGCGTCGACGCGACCGAGGTGTCGCGTAGCGAGCTGTGGGAGCTGCTGGCGCACCGGGACCGGCAGGTGAAAGCGGTCCTGATGGACCAGTCGGAGGTCGCCGGGCTCGGCACGCTGCTGGTGGACGAGATTCTGTGGCGTGCCCGGCTTCATCCGCGCACCCGCGCCTCGACGCTCAGCGCGCGGGACTGCGGGCGGCTGCACGCGCGCATGGGCGCGGTGCTGCGGCACGCCATCGACGCGGGTCGGGTGCCGCCCCAGCGGAACTGGCTGACCGGACACCGCGACGACGACCCCGGCACGTGTCCGCGCTGCGGGTCGTCCCTAGCGCACGGCCGCGTCGGCAGCAGGGCCACCGTGTGGTGCCCTCGGTGTCAGCCGGAACCGGACGGACGACGCCGGTGAGGCACCTAGCCAGCCACCGCGCTCACCCTGCCGAACCCGCCGTGACGGAAGGCGTCGACGAACCGGGCGTGGTCAGCGCGGGTCAGTTCGGCGTACTCGCGGGCGAACTCCTGCACCCAGCTGACCAACTCCCCTACGCGACCGTCGACCCGCGCGAGCACCAGGTTCTCCACCTGCTCATCGACCGCGAGGCCCTCGGCGTCGGCGTCGGACACGCAGTGCATCTTGGCGGTCGCCTTGCCGAGGTCGGTCACCAGTTCGGTGATCTCGTCCGGCTCGGTCAGGTCGTCCCACTCCAGGTCGGACTCGTATGGTGACAGCTCGCTGACGACGAACCCCGTGCCGTCGATCTCGGTCCAGCCCAGGTACGGATCGGTGTGCACCTGCAGCGCGCGCTGCGACAACGCGGTGCGGTGGCCGTGGTGCTCGAACGCCCCCGCGAGCCGCTCGTCGTGCACTACAGCGCTGGCCGCGGCGACGTTGCCCTCCTTGACCGAGAGAATGACGTCGTTCTCCAGCGCCTCGCTGCGCCCTTCCAGCAGCACGTTGTACGCCCGCAGCCCTGCGCTGCCGATGCCGAAACCGGACCGCCCGACGACGTCCTTGACCTCGAACGCGATCTCGTTCGGCGTCCGCTTCGTCTGCGGCACGGTGTCCAGGTAACGCTCGTAGGCGCGCAGCACCCGCTCGTGCTCGTCATCGTCGAGCCTGCGCACACCTGAGCCGTCCAGGAACTGCCTGTCCTCGTCGACCACGACCGTGTTCGCGGTGAGCAGGTCGATCCGGCTCGCCGACCGCGCGTCGAGCAGCGTCCGCCGGACGGGCCCGCGCGCGTTGTCGAGCCGCAGCGCCCAGTCCTTGTCCCGGTCGGATTGCGTGTAGTAGGCGACCTGGTCGAGGTAGGAACGAATGTAACGGGCGATCAGCTCGTCGATGACCTCGTCGGGGAACGCCTTGCGCCAGCCGATCAGCGCGAGGCTCGCGGCGCACCGTTGCAGGTCCCAGGTGAAGTGGCCGAGGTACGCCTCGTCGAAGTCGTTGACGTCGAAGATCAGCCTGCCCTGGTCGTTCAGGTAGGTGCCGAAGTTCTCGGCGTGCAGGTCGCCATGGATCCACGCCCGCGACAGCGCGCCGGTGGCCCACGGGTCGTCCCGATCGGCCATGTCGGCGTAGTACAGCGCCGCAGAGCCCCGGTAGAACGCGAACGGATCCGCGGCCATCTTTCTGAACCGCTTCCGGAAGGCGGCGGGGTCGCGCCGGACGCGGTCGGCGAAGGCGTTCTCCAGGATGCTGACGATCTGCTCGCTGCGCTCACTCATCCCCGACGACAGTACCGGTGTCGGCAAGGCATCGCGCGCCGGTGGCGCCGGGCGCTGTTGTGAAGACGCCCTTCACGTCACCACGTGTCGACGAACGCCCGTCCGCCCGGCTCGCGCGGCGGCTCCGACATCGTGGTGGTGATCCAGCGCCGCGTGTCGGCAGGATCGATGACGTCGTCGATCTCGAACAGCGACGCCGCGTTCAGCGCCTTGCCGTGCTCATAGGCCGTGGCCACCATCTGGTCGAACAGCCGCTGCCGCTCCTCGGGGTCGGACACGGCGTCCAGCTCCTTGCGGAAGCCGAGCTTGACGGCGCCTTCCAGCCCCATGCCGCCGAGCTCGCCCGTCGGCCACGACACCGTCGCGACCGGCACGGTGAGGCTGCCGCCCGCCATCGCCATCGCGCCGAGCCCGTAGGCCTTGCGCAGCACGATCACGCACAGCGGTCCCCGCAGGTTCGCCCCGGTCACGAACATCCGGCTGACGTGCCGCACCGTCGCTGTGCGCTCGGCGTCCGGTCCCACCATGAAGCCTGGCGTGTCGCACAGCGAGACGACCGGCAGCCCGTGCGCGTCGCAAAGCTGCAGGAACCGGGACGCCTTGTCGGCGGCTTCGCTGTCGATGGCGCCGCCGAGGTGCGCCGGGTTGTTGGCGATGAGCCCGTACGGCTTCCCCTCGATCCGCACCAGCGCGGTGATGATGCCCGGGCCGAAGTCCCGCCGCAGCTCGAGCACGCTGCCGCTGTCGGCGATCGTGTCGATCACGGAGCGGACGTCGTAGACCCGCACCCGGTTCTCCGGCACCGCCTGCCGGAGCCGCCGCTGGTCCTGGCTTTCCCACTCCGCCAGGGTGCCCTGGAAGTAGGACAGGTACCGCTTCGCGACCTCTGTCGCCTCCGCCTCGTCCGCGACCACCACGTCGACCACGCCGTTGGGCGCCTGGACGTCGATGGGGCCCACCTCGTCGGCGTCGTACGTGCCGAGCCCGCCGCCCTCGATCATCGCCGGCCCGCCCATGCCGATGGTGGCGTCCCGCGTCGCGATCACCACGTCGCAGCATCCGAGCAACGCCGCGTTGCCCGCGAAGCAGCGACCGGACGCGATGCCGACCAGCGGTACATGCCCGCTGAGCCTCGCGAACAGGTGAAACGCCATCACCTGCAACCCGGACACGGTCGGGATGTCGACGTCGCCGGGACGCCCGCCGCCACCCTCGGCGTAGAGCACCACCGGCAGCCGCCGCCGCGCGGCGACGTCGAACAGCCGGTCCTTCTTGAGGTGGTTGTACGCGCCCTGGGTGCCCGCAAGCACCGTCGCGTCGTAGGCCAGCACGGCGCACTGCGAGCCGTTGATGTCCGCCAGCCCGCCGACGAGGCCGTCCGCCGGGGTGCGTTCAATCAAGTCCTCCAGCGAGCGGCGCTGCCGCTGGGCGGCGACCACCAGCGGCCCGTACTCCAGGAAGGTGCCCTCGTCGCACAGCGCGGCGATGTTCTCCCGCGCGGTGCGCCGCCCGGCGTCGTGCCGCTTGGCGACGGCGTCGGGGCGCTGGGCGTCCTGTCCGATGGCGTGCCTGCGCCGCACCTCATCGAGGTCGGCGCGCACGGCGTCCGGGTCGCGCTCGGCGTCCTCGGTCTTGTCCACCACGGGCCCCGCCGCCTCGATGACGTCAAGCAGCCGCTGGTCCCGGCGCACCCGCTCGCCCTCGGCCACCGCCACCCGCGCGACCACGCCCGCATGCGGAGCGGCGACGATGTGCTCCATCTTCATCGACTCCAGCACCACCAGTTGCTGGCCGGAGCGCACCTGGGCGCCGTCGCTCACCGCGACGCGGACCACCGTGCCCAGCATCGGGGCGAACACCGCGCCGTTCGGATCGTGATCCACACCCGAAAGCTTCTCACGACGTGGCAAGGGTCCCAGGTTCACCCGGATGCTGATCGGATCGGGAGTCATGATCGACGGACAGCAGCGTGTCCAACGAGACGAACCGGTAGCCGCGCTCGCGCACCTCGCGGATGATCGTGGGGAGCGCGTCGGCGTCGATAGTGGACCCGTCAGAGGGATGCGCGCCGACGTGTGCCAGCACGATCTGGCCCGGCCCCAGGGTGTTGAGTACCCGCCGCACGGCTTGCCGCTGGGTCATGCCCGCGCTGGTGCCCTTCCACCCTGCGGTGTCGACGGTCCAGCCAACCGGCAGGTACCCGGTGTCGTTGACCGCCCGGATGGCACCCGCGTCACGGTCGCCATACGGGAATCGGAACAGCGGCCTCGGGTCGGCGCCAATGCCGTTCAGCGTGCGCTCGGCGAAGGCCATCTCCGCGCCAATCTCCGCATCGGTGAGCTTGCTGAACTCCGGATGGGTCTCCGAGTGGTTGCCGATGCGATGGCCCGAGTTCACGATCGCCCGCGCCGCGTCCGACGCGCCCCGGACGAAGCCGCCGGTCAGGAAGAACGTCGCCGGCACGCCGGTGCGGCCGAGGGTGTCCAGAATGCTGGCCGTACCGCCGCCATTGCCGCCCGCGTCGAAGGTGAGCGCGACCACCCGCCGTGACGTCGGGATGCGTTCGAGGTCCTTGCCTGCCAGCTCCGCAGGGAACGGCGTCGTCGTGGACGTCGCGGGTGTGGTCGGCGGTCCCGGTTCGCCGACCGCGCGTTCACCGTTCGGCGTGACGCTGATGAGCACAACCATCACGGTCGCGACCACAACCGCTGCCGCCGCCGTCCCGGCGGCGATCATAGTACTGCGCACCACAGCAAGATCCTTCCCCGACGTTCCGCGCAAGCATCACCGCAGCGTCGGCCCAGGTCAAGGACCGCATCAGGCCGTGTCGCCAGGGCCGTTGGTCGCGTGGTTGGCCTCGCGCGAGCTTGGGTACACCGTCACCGAGGAATCCGACAGAAGGCCCTTCGGCTCGGCCGTCGGCTCCGAACACGATGGAGAAACAGGTCCGCCGCATGAGGAGTCAGGTCATGTTCGGCACAGCATCGGGGTCCGCACTCTGGACGGCGCTGCAGCCCGGCGGGAACCCGCTCATCAGGCCTACGGACCGCCGCCAGGCCCGGCTTGCGGCGGTCCTCATCGGTCTCGCCTTGCTCGCGGGCCCGATCATCGGCGGGTTCGGCTTCAGCTACCACGCCAGCCTCACCGACCGCGCCACCGCGCAGCGCCACGACCGGTCCCCGGTCGACGCCGTGCTGCTTGAGGACGCCCCCGTTCCGGCGCCAGCGGGCGCCGCAGCGGTTCGGATGCCGCGCACGGCCGCCGCGCGGGCAGAGTGGTCCACTCCGGACGGTCTACGACGGGAAGGCAAGGTCCCGGTGACCAGCGGATCGAACGCGGGCGACACGGTCACCATCTGGGTCGACCGCGACGGCAACCGGACGGCCGCACCGCTGTCATCCGGCGAGACGGCGGCCGCGTCGGTGTTCGCTACGCTCGGGATCTGGCTGGTGTTCGTCGCCGCGCTCGCCGGGTACTACGTTCTGATGCGCGTCCGGCTGGACCACGCTCGCTACGCGGCGTGGGAACGCGAATGGCAAGAGCTGGACGAACACCGCACGTGACACGCACCGGCCGCGGCGTCCTGCCGCATGTCCTGGCGCGGCGGCATACTCGAACCATGAACGCCAAGTGGGACGCCGACGCCACCCTCGTGCTCGGCGAGCGGACGGTGCCGCTGCTGGACCGCGCCAGGGTGTACGCCTGCGGCATCACGCCCTACGACGTCACTCACCTCGGTCATGCCGCGACGTTCGTCTGGGTGGACGTCCTCGCGCGGGCGCTGTGGCAGCTCGGGGTGGACACCGAGATCTGCCGCAACGTCACCGACGTGGACGACGTCCTCGACGAGGCCGCCGCGCGGGCGGGCACCGACGCCGACTGGTACGCCGCCGTCGGGCAGTTCCAGTTCGACACCGACATGGCGAACCTCAAGGTGCGTACGCCCCGGCACGAGCCCCGCGCCCACAGCTACATCCCACACGTCGTCCGGCTCGCCCGGCACCTGGTGCGCTCCGGGCACGCCTATGTCGCCGATGGCAGCGTCTACTTCCACGGCGACGGCATCCCCTCGGTGGCCGGGATCGACCGAACGACGGCCCTGGAGCTGGCTGCCGAGTTCGGCGGGCAGCCGGACGACCCCGCCAAGCGCGACCCGCTGGACGTCGCGGTGTGGCAGGCGTGCGGGCCCGACCGGGTCGGCTGGGACTCGCCGTGGGGCAGGGGACGTCCCGGCTGGCACGCCGAGTGCGTCGCCATGGCGTCGTCGGTGTTCGGCGTCGGCGTCGACGTCCACGCGGGTGGCGCCGACCTGACCTACCCGCACCACGCCTGCCATGCCGCGATGGCCGAAGCGCTCACCGGTGTGCGCCCGTACGCCCGGTCGTGGCTGCACGTCGGGGTGGTGACGGTGGACGGCGAGAAGATGGCGAAGTCGTCAGGCAACCTGGTGCTGATCTCTGACCTGCTCACCGACCACGCGGCGGCCGTGGTGCGGATCATGATCCTGGACCGGCCGTGGCACCAGCCGTGGGACTACACCCCCGCGCTGCTCGACACCGCGGCGGAACGACTGGAACGGCTCTACAGCGCCGCAGGCCGCCGCACCGCGGACACCGCTGCCGCCGAGGACGAGCTGCGTACGGCATTGCGCACCGACCTGAACGTACCCGCCGCGCTGGACGTCGCCATCGACAGCGGCGGCGACGCGGCGCGGGCCATGGTATCCGTGCTTGGACTCGGCTGACATCCAACGCACAAGAGGAGTGATTCCGTGAGTACGCAGGCGAGGGAGTTCGTCCGCGCACCCAATGCCTTCACCGACCGGGTGACCGCCGATGGGTCGTCCGGGTGGCCCGCCGAACCGGACCGCTACCGGCTGGTGGTCAGCCTGGCGTGCCCGTGGGCCAGCCGGGGGCTGATCTCGCGGCGACTGCTTGGGCTGGAGGACGTCGTCTCGGTGGCCGTCGCGGACCCGATCCAGGACGAGCGGAGCTGGCGGTTCACCCTCGACCCCGGCGACCGGGATCCGGTGCTGGGCATCCGGCTGCTGTCCGAGGCGTACTACGCCGTCGATCCCGACTACACCGGTGGCATCAGCGTGCCGGCGCTGGTCGACGTCTCCAGCGGGAAGCTGGTCAGCAACGACTACCCGCAGATCACGCTGGACTTCGCGACCGAGTGGGCCGCCTACCACCGCGACGGCGCGCCGGACCTGTATCCGGAGCACCTGCGGGACGAGATCGACGACATCAACGACGCGGTGTTCGCCGACGTCAACAACGCCGTCTACCAGGCGGGCTTTGCCAAGCGGCCGGAGACGTACGCCGACGCCTACCACCGGCTGTTCACCCGGCTGGATGCGCTGTCCGAACGGCTGGAACGGCAGCGTTACCTGGTCGGCGACACCATCACCGAGGCGGACATCCGGCTGTTCACCACGCTGGTGCGGTTCGATGCGGTGTATCACAACCACTTCAAGTGCAACCGGAACAAGCTCACCGAGATGCCGGTGCTGTGGGCGTACGCGCGGGACCTCTATCAGACGCCGGGGTTCGGTGACACCGTGGACTTCGACCACATCAAGCGCCACTACTACCTCGTGCACACCAACATCAACCCGACAGGCATCGTCCCGCTTGGTCCTGACCTGTCCGGCTGGGACACCCCGCACGGCAGGGAGCAGCTCGGCGGCCTGCCGTTCGGGGAAGGGACGCCACCCGCGCGGGTGGGTTAGCCGCGCCTACGGATGACCAGCGGCGCGCGGGATTAGCCGCGCCAGCAGTGGCAACCCCAGTGACATGCGTGTACGAAAATCCCGTCGCAAGCTCACCCACGCGGACTACGAACGCGGGCTGCCGGACTACCACGACCCGACCGGTGGCTGGGCGGGCGCAGCGCCGATGTACAGCGCGCTGACGCTGCGGCTGTGGCTGGCCGCGCTCGGCGTTGTGCTCTGCGTCGGCGTCGGGATCCTGTGGGTGACCATCGGCGGCATGGTCTGGCTCGGCATCGTGATGTTCGCCGTCGCGGCGGGCCTCGTCGTCGACTTCGGCTGGGTGCTGCACCGGAAACGCCGCGGCGAGCCGGGCTGACCCGCGGATT
The DNA here is from genome assembly GCA_009377385.1 of Actinophytocola sp. Classification (GTDB taxonomy): domain Bacteria; phylum Actinomycetota; class Actinomycetes; order Mycobacteriales; family Pseudonocardiaceae; genus Haloechinothrix_A. The sequence goes on along the minus strand of WHUD01000007.1, from coordinate 33,173 downwards.
GAGCCGCGCGCCGCTGGGTACCCCGTTACCGACGAGGACAGCCGGCGCAAGGGAGGTCATGGTGGACATCGCGGTGGATTCCGGCCTGCGGGACCTGGTGGCCAGGACGCGGCAGACGAGGGGAACACCGTTCGCCTCGATGTACTACGAGAGCTCGCACACCACCGAAGACGCCACCAAGGTGCTCGAACTGACCTGGCGAGAGCTCGCCGACGACCTCAGGGCGCAGGGCGCCGACGCGGATACCGTCGCCGCGCTCGAGGACGCCGTCTGGTCCGCGCCGTACCCTGCCGGCCGGAGCGGGCGCGCGCTGATCGCGGCGGGTGGCGCCGTGCTGGTCGACCGCTCGCTCGGCGAACCCCCGGCACGGCCGGTCGCACGCTGGTCCACGCTGCCCTACCTGGTGCCGCTCGTCGCGCACGCGCCGCCGTCGGTGGCGCACGTCGTCGTCACCGTCGACAAGGTCGGCGCCGAGATGACCGGCGTCGACAGCACCGGCGCCGTGGCGTACCAGCATCCCGTGCTCGGGTCGGAGCACCCGGTGCACGAGGCGGGCACCAACGCCGGGTTGCCACGTAGGCACGACCGCGAGCACGTGCAGGAGACCGTCAAGCAGAACATCCATCTTGTCGCAGACGACGTCACCAAAGTCGCGGACGCGGTCAGCGCGGAGCTCATCGTGATCTCCGGCGAGGTCAAGGGCAGGCGGGCGCTGCGGGACGCGCTGCCGGACCGGCTGCGGGACAGCGTCGTCGACGTCGGCGACGGTGGCCGCACCCAAGCCCCATACAGCGACGCGCTCGGCGAGGAGGTCGACTCCCTCGTCGCCGAACGGGAGCGACAACGGATCGCCGCGCGCGCCGACCAGTTCCGAGCCGAGCTGGCGCACGGCACGGACGGCCTCGCAGTGCAGGGCATCAGTGGGGTGTGTGCCGCCCTGCGCGAGGCGAACGTCGAGGCGCTGTTGATCGGCAGCGACGACGACCAGCACATCCACACCGGCGCTGATCCCATTGAGGTCGCCGCCGACCCCGAGATGCTCGACCAGCTCGGCATCTCGGTTGTCGACCGCGACCGCGCGGACGAGGCGCTGCCACTGGCCGCGATCGCCGTCGGCGCCGACCTGCTCGTCGTCGGGGACGACCTCGCGCTGGAAGACGGGTTCGGAGCACTGCTCCGCTACCGGTAACGACGAACGACAAGGAGGCACGACAATGCCGCAACAACAATGGAACACCAAACGGGAACGCCAGTACGAGCACATCAAGGAAGGCGCCCACGAGCGAGGCGCGAGCCACGGCCGCGCCAAGGAGATCGCGGCGCGCACCGTGAACAAGAGCCGCGCCCGCACCGGCGAGGCAAGCCGCAAGAGCGAGACCTCGGTGCGCGACGTCGCGCCACAGCAGCGCGGCAGCCACCGCTCAGGCAAGCGGCTCGGCCCTGGCGGTCCCACCAAGGAGCAGCTCTACAACGAGGCACGGCAGCGCAACATCAAGGGGCGCTCGTCGATGTCGAAACGCGAGCTGGCGCGGGCACTGGGACGGTGACCACAGACCCGAGGAGGTGCCCATCATGCCGATCGCGGGTCGTGAGGTCCCGGTCTCGAAGCAGGACAAGGTGCTGTTTCCGCAGGCGGGACTGACCAAGCGTGACCTGGCCGACCACATCGAGCACGTGGCGGAGGTGATGCTGCCCCACATGCGCGACCGGCCGCTGACGTTGCAGCGGTTCCCGGACGGCATCGACGCCGACGGGTTCGTGCAGAAGCAGGCGTCAGAGCACTTCCCCGACTGGCTGGACACGGTGGACGTGCCGCTGCGCGACGGCGGCAGCCAGCGCGCGGTGCTCGGGTCGAGCGAGGCGGCGCTGACGTACCTGGTGGACCAGGCCACGATCGAGTTCCACATCTGGCCATCCACCGTGGCCGCGCTGGACTGCCCGGACCTGCTGGTGATCGACATCGATCCGCCGGAGAGCTCCGCCCCCATCGGCGAGATCCGTAGCGTGGCGCGGCGGCTGCAGGACCTGTTCGGTGAGCTGGGACTGCTCGCCTACCTCCAGGCCACTGGTGGGCGTGGCTTCCACGTCCTCGCCCCGCTGGACCGGTCGGCGGACTTCGAGGCGGTGCGCCGACTGGCAGGCGATATCGCCGACGCCCTGGTCGCCGACGACCCGAACCGGCTCACCACGGAGTTCCGAAAGGAGAACCGGGGCGATCGGATCTTCCTCGACGTCAACCGTAATGGCTACGGCCAGACGTTCATCGCGCCGTACTCGGTACGCGCCCGGCCCGGCGGGTCCTGTGCGATGCCGCTCGACTGGAGCGAGCTGGCAGGGGCGTGGCCGAACGGCTGGGACATGCGGCGGGCGCATCGGCGGCTGGCACAGAAGACGGACCCCTGGCAGCGGCTGCACGACGAGCGCCTGGCGTGCTCCCCCGGCGAGGCGGAGCGCCGCCTCGCGGCGCTGCGGGAGTGAGCGTTACTCCGCCGGACGGTCCGGCTCGCGCAGCGCGTCGGCGACCGACCCGCCTGCCTTGTCCGCGCTCTGACCGCGACGCTCGGCGTCCGTGGGCGGTCCCTCCTCGTTGAACTGTTCGCGCACCAGCGGTTCTTCCGGATCTACCGCCGGATCGTCCATCGATGCGTCCAGCTCGCTGGCCGGGGTCGCCGAGATCGGCGGGTCGGGCGGTTCGGCGACCTCGGTGTCTGGCTGCTCCTGCCGCACGCGCTCGTCGAGGGACTCGCCCTGTTCCTCCTCGAACGGCGTCCTGCCGTGCCGTTCGGCCGCTGACCAGCGCTCGGGCGGCTCGACCCCGGTCTCAAGCGGATCGACCTTCAGCCGGTCCTCGTCGAGGTCCTCGCTGCTGTTCAGCGCCGCCGGATCGGTCTCCACCTCGTCGGGCATACCGGTGTCCTGCGGTGGCGTGCCGGGGTCCTTGCCCTCCGTCATGACGACCTCCCATCGGGCGGCATCGCTGTCATGACAGGGGTTGACCCGACGGCAAGCCGCGAAACATGACGGGGTGGATCGCGGACTCAGTGGATCATCATGCATTGTGGCGACATGGATCGCCGATCAACCTCATGATCCATACGCGGCAGGTGGGCTCACACCAACTGCCGCAACTGCCGTGTCGCGGCGACGACGTCGCGCAGTACTGGCGCGAGCTGCTCCCCCGCGCGCAGCACCAGTCGCAACGTACGGCGCAGGTCCAGCCCGGCGGTCGGCACGACGACGAGCTTGCCCGCGGCGACGTCCTCGGCGAGCACAAGCGAACTGAGCACGGCAGGCCCGATGCCCGCCTCGACCGCCGCCTTGATCGCCGTGGTGGAGGACAGCTCCATGATGGACTCCGGCCGGTCCGCCTCGACGTAGCCGAGCCGCGCCAGCTCGTGGTCGAGCACGTAGCGCGTGCCGGACCCTGGCTCCCGGCTGATCAGCGGCGTCCTGGCGAGCTCGTCGGCGTGCACCGGGTCGCGCCGGGCGGCCCACACGTGGTTGTGCGGCACAACCAGCAGCAGCTCGTCCGTGGCGACCACATGCGACTCCAGCCCCTCGCTGACCTCGGCGCCCTCAACGAAACCGAGGTCGACATCGCCGCTGGCCACCTTCTCGGCGACCACCACCGAGTTGACCACCTGCAGGCCGATAGACGCCGTGGGCAGCCGCCGTCGCAGCTCGGACAGCCACCGGGGCAGCAGGTACTCCGCGATCGTCATGCTGCACGCGAGCCGCACCCGGCTGGCCTGCTCGTTGCGCAGCGCGTCGATACCCGCGTCAAGCTCGCCCGCCGCTTCGACCACCCGGCGCGCCCAGTCGGCGATCATCGCGCCCTTCTCAGTGAGCCGGGAGCCGGTGTTGGAGCGGACGATCAGCGGCACCCCGATCAGCCGCTCCATCGTGCGAATCCGGGAGGCGGCCGCCGGCTGCGAGATGCCCCGCTCGCGGGCGGCTTTCCCCAGACTGCCCAGCCGCGCGACGCTCAGCAGCAGGTCGAGCGCGCCCAGTTCGGGCACCCGCGAGGGCAACGGCACGGTGCCTACCTCCCGACTCCCAAGCCTGTCTTTGGGCCTCCCAAAGACAAGGTTAGTACCGCGCCGATGTGAGCGCCATTACGGTCACAGTGAGTCAACGATGCTCGTGACCGGAGGTCGCCCATGCGGTATGGCTTCGCCATCGACCAGAACACCTGCATCGGGTGTCACGCCTGCACCGTGGCCTGCAAGACCGAGCACGACGTGCCGGTCGGCCAGTTCCGCACCTGGGTGAAGTACGTCGAGTCGGGCGAGTTCCCCGCTACCACCCGTGACTTCGGCGTGATGCGCTGCAACCACTGCACCGACGCCCCGTGCGTCACGATCTGCCCCACGCAGGCACTGTTCAAGCGCGACGACGGCATCGTCGACTTCGACAACGAGCGTTGCATCGGCTGCAAGGCGTGCATGCAGGGCTGCCCCTACGACGCGATCTACATCGATGCCGACACCAACACCGCAGCCAAGTGCAACTTCTGCGCCCACCGCGTCGATGAGGAGCTCGAACCCGCCTGCGTGGTCGTCTGCCCCACACACTCCATCTGGGTTGGCGACCTGGACGACCCGGAGAGCGGCATCGCGAAGCTGGTCAACACCAATCCGGTGCAGGTGCGCGCGCCGGAGCAGAACACCGGCCCCAACGTCTTCTACCTCGGCGCCGACCGCGCCGTGCTCGACCCGACCGCCGCGCCGACCGGCGACTCCTATCTGTGGGCCCGCCCCGACGAGCACCGCCGCGAGGTGTCGCGCGATCTGCCGACCGACCCGGTCAGCAAGGCCCGCACCACGCTCAACACCGCCCACCCTCGCCCGTGGGGCTGGCGGGTGACGACGTACCTCTGGACCAAAGCGGTCGGCGCTGGCGCGATGTTGCTCGCGGCGTTGGCGCACCTGCTCGGCGTCGACCTCGGCGGTGTCGGTGACGTCGTCGCGCCCGTGCTGGGTGTGGCGGGCATCGCGATCACCGGCGCGCTGCTGGTGTGGGACCTCAAGCGGCCGGAGCGGTTCCTCTACATCCTGCTGAAGCCGAACCCGCGCTCGTGGATGTTCTGGGGCGCGGTCGTGCTCGCGGCCGGGGCGGCGCTGTTCACCGCGTGGCTGGCTGCAGGGGTGCTCGGCGCGCCGGACGTCGTTTACGACTGGCTCGCGGTGCCAGCGCTGCTCGCGGCGGCCATGACGGCGGGCTACACCGGCTTCCTGTTCGGCCAGGCCGAAGGCCGCGACCTGTGGCAGTCGCCGTTGCTGTTCTGGCACCTGATCGTGCAGGCGGTGATGGTCGGCGCGGGCGCCATGGCGCTGGCAAGCATCGGGGCAGGCCCGTCCACCTTCCTGCTGGCGGCCCTGACGCTGGGCACTCTCGGGCACGTGGTGATGGTGCTGTTCGAGTTCCTCGGCAGGCACACCAGCGCCCAGGCCGCGACCGCTGCACACATGGTCACCCACGGCCGCTACGCCCGCCTGTTCTGGACCGGCGGCATCGGTCTTGCCGCGCTCGCCGCCGCCGTCGCAGGAACCGCATGGGCGGCGGGCACGCTGCTGGTCGCCGCCGTGGCCGGGCTGCTGGTGCAGGCCGCGCTGCTGGCATACGAGAGCGTGTTCGTCCGCGCAGGCCAAGACGTCCCGCTGTCCTGAAAGGATCGTCATGAGCGTAGAATCGGACCTGCCAGGGGCACGACGTCACGAGCACCTACGGAACTTCCCGCCGGTGTCCACCTGGGACCACCACGTCGAGTACGACGCCAAGGCCCACCCGCGCAAGGTCCCGCACTCCTACATGCTGATCCCTACCACGTGTTTCAACTGCGAGAGCGCGTGCGGCCTGCTTGCCTACGTCGACAAGGACGACCTGTCGGTCAAGAAGCTGGAGGGCAACCCCGCCCACCCCGGATCGCGCGGGCGCAACTGCGCCAAGGGACCGGCCACCGTCAACCAGCTCAACGACCCGGAACGCATCCTCTACCCCCTCCGACGCACCGGCGAGCGCGGCGCGGGCCAGTGGGAGCGGGTGAGCTGGGACGACGCACTCAACGACATCGCGGGCCGGATCAGCACGGCGATCACCGAAGGCCGCCACGAAGACGTCATGTACCACGTCGGACGGCCGGGCGAGGACGGCTTCACCGAGCGCATCCTCAACACCTGGGGTGTCGACGGTCACAACACCCACACCAACATCTGCTCCGCAGGAGCCCGGTTCGGCATGTCGATGTGGACCGGGTTCGACCGGCCGTCCGCCGACCACGCCAACGCCAAGGTCATCCTGCTGCTGTCCAGCCACCTGGAGACCGGGCACTACTTCAACCCGCACGCGCAGCGGATCATGGAAGGCAAGCAGTCCGGCGCGAAGCTGGTCGTGCTGGATCCCAGGATGTCCAACACGGCGGCACACGCCGACTCCTGGCTGGCGCCATGGCCCGGTAGCGAGGCCGCGATCCTGCTCGCGGTCGCGTCCTATCTGCTGCGCACCCGCCGCATCGACGAGGCGTTCCTTCGCCGCTGGCTCAACTGGCGGACCTACCTGGCCGAGCTCCACCCGGACGCCGAGTGCGACTTCGAGACGTTCCTCGAGCGGATCACCGCCGACTACGCCGAGTTCACCTTCGAGTTCGCCGCCGAAGAAGCGCAGGTACCTGCCGAGCGGATCGCCGAGATCGCCGAGATCGTGGCGAACTGCAACGGCAGGCTGTCCGCCCACATCTGGCGCGCCGCCGCGGCGGGCAACCTCGGCGGCTGGCAGGTGGCGCGGGCGCTGTGGTTCGTGCTCGCACTGACCGGCAGCATCGGCGGGCGCGGCGGCACCAGCCCGAACGGCTGGCACAAGTTCATCCCGCAGGGCCCAAACATGCCCGGCCACCACGAGCACTGGAACGAGCTGGTCTGGCCGCGCGAGTACCCGCTGGCCACCAACGAGCTGTCGTTCCTGCTGCCGCACTTCCTGCGCGAGGGACGCGGCACGCTCGATGTCTACTTCTCCCGCGTCTACAACCCGATCTGGACCAACCCGGACGGCTTCACCTGGATCGAGACGCTGACCGACCAGGACAAGATCGGACTGCACGTCGCGCTGACACCGACGTGGTCGGAGACCGCCGAGTTCGCCGACTACGTGCTGCCGATGGGCCATGCCAGCGAGCGGCACGACACCCACTCGTACGAGACCCACGCAGGCAAGTGGCTCGGCTTCCGGCAGCCGGTGCGGCGGGTCGCGATGGACAAGCTGGGCCAGGACTACACCGACACCCGCGACGCCAACCCCGGCGAGGTGTGGGAGGAGAACGAGTTCTGGTTCGAGCTGTCCTGGCGGATCGACCCGGACGGCGCGCTGGGTATCAGGAAGTACTTCGAGTCGCCGTACCGCTCCGGCGAGAAGATGTCCACCGACGACTACTACCGCTGGGTGTTCGAGCACAGCGTCCCCGGCCTGCCGGAGAAGGCGGCCGAGCAGGGCATGACGCCGCTGGAGTACATGCGCCGCTACGGCGTCGTCGAGGTCGACACCGACGTCTACCGCGTCGACGAGCGCCCGCTCACCGACGCCGAACTGGCCGACACCGCCGTCGATGAGCAGAGCGTGGTGCGCAAGCCGGTCACGCTGGACTCGGTGGCTCCGGTGTTCGGCGAGGCGGGTGCGATGGGCGTGCGCCACGACGACGGCGACGTCACGTTCGGCTGGCCGACGCCGTCGCGGAAGCTGGAGGTGTACGCCACCGCGATGCGCGACTGGGGCCATGGCGAGCACGCAACCCCCGGCTACATCCGCTCACATGTGGCCCGCAGCGAGGTCGACGTCGACGCGGGCGAGCTGGTGCTGGTGCCGACGTTCCGGCTGCCGACGCTGATCCACACCCGCTCCGGCAACGCGAAGTACCTCAACGAGATCTCCAACACCCACCCGCTGTGGCTGAACTCCACCGACGCCGCCCGGCACGGGGTGCGCACCGACGACCTGGTGCGGATCAGCACCGAGATCGGCTACTTCGTGGCGCGGGTGTGGGTCACCGAGGGCATCCGGCCGGGCGTGTGCGCGCTGTCGCACCACATGGGACGGTGGCGGCTGCATCCCGGCGAGGGCAGCCGCTGGGTGTCCGGAATGGTGGAGCTGTCCCATCCGGACGGTGAGCACACCTGGCTGCTGCGGCACAAGGGCGGCGTCGTGCCGTTCGACTCGTCCGACCCGGACTCGTCGCGGATCACCTGGGAGGACCCCGGCGTGCATCAGAACCTGGCGTTCGCGGTGCACCCCGACCCGCATTCCGGCATGCACTGCTGGCTGCAGAAGATCCGGATGGAGCAGGCACGGCCGGACGACCGTTACGGCGACGTCTACGTCGACACCCGGCGCTCCGCCGAGGTGTACCGCGAGTGGCTGGCCAAGGCTCGCCCGACGCTCGGGCCCGGCGGGCAGCGACGGCCGGAGTTCATGATGCGCCCGCTCGCCCCGACCCGGCGCGGCTATCGGACGGACACACCATGCTGACCCGCATCCATACCCGCGGCATCGACGAGGCGGCACTGTGGGACGCCGTCGGCGCCGTCGAGGACCCTGAGATCCACCGGAGCCTGCGCTCGCTTGGCATGCTGCGCGATGCGCGCGCGGGACGCGGCGGCAGGGTGCACGTGGAGGTCGCGCTGACCACGTCCCGCTGCCCGCTGCGCGATCGCCTCCGCGACGACATCACGGCGGCGGCCAGCACGGTCGCCGGGGTCAGCTCCGTCGAGGTCAGCTTCGAGACGATGTCCGAGCGAGAACGGCTCGCCCTGGCGCAACGCCTGCGGGAGCAGCGCGCCACAGGCATCGGCGAACACACCCAGGTCTACGCCGTGGCCAGCGGCAAGGGCGGCGTCGGCAAGTCCACCGTGACGGCCAACCTCGCGGTGGCGCTTGCGGCGCGGGGCAACCGGGTGGGGGTGCTGGACGCCGACGTCTGGGGCTACTCGGTGCCGCAGCTGTTCGGGGTGCGGCGCAACCCGGTCGCGCTCAAGGGGCTGATGCTGCCGGTTGAGGCACACGGGGTGCGGCTGATGTCGGTCGGGTTCTTCGTCGAGGACGGCGAGCCGGTGGTGTGGCGCGGGCCGATGCTGCACAAGGCGTTGGAGCAGTTCCTCACCGACGTACACTGGGATGAGCCGGACGTATTGCTGATCGACCTGCCGCCGGGTACCGGTGACATCACGCTGTCGCTGCTCGAGCTGCTCCCCCAGGCCGCGTTGCTCGCGGTGACCACGCCGCAGACCGCCGCGCAGACGGTGGCGTCCCGGGTAGGGCGGATGGCACGCGACATGCGGATGCCCATCGCCGGGGTGGTGGAGAACATGAGCTCGCTCGCGTGCGAATGCGGCAGGCACACGGCGTTGTTCGGCTCCGGCGGCGGCCAACAGCTGGCTGACGAGCTGGACACCGAGCTGCTCGGGCAGATCCCGATCGACGCCGCGCTGACCGCGTCCTGCGACGCGGGTACCCCGGTGGTGGCGAGCACGCCGGACGCGCCGTCCGCGGTGGCGCTGGCGGAGGTGGCGACGCGGCTGCCGGTGGTGAAGCGGTCCCTCGCTGGGGTGCCGCTGCCCTTGAGTGTTGTCGGTACTGGATGAGGTGATGGGTGAACCTGCGGGAATTGACCTCGTGGCCACGACGGAACGCTGACCACGGCGGACGTCCGTCGTGGCGCAATTGGCTCGGGCACGATCTACTCGCCGGTGTCAGCGTGGCGATGATCGGCATCCCGCAGTCGCTCGCCTACGCCGACCTGGCCGGGATGCCGCCGATCGTGGGGCTCTACGCGGGGGCGCTGCCGCCGATCATCGCGGCGCTGTTCGCGTCGTCGCCGTACCTGCAGACCGGGCCGGTCGCGATCACCTCGCTGCTGACGTTCGGCGCGCTCAGCACCATGGCGACGCCGGGCAGCCCGGAGTACGTCGGGCTGGGGCTGGCGCTGGCCCTCGTCGTCGGCCTGACAAGGGTGCTGCTCGGGCTGCTGCGCGCGGGCTGGGTGGCGTACCTGATGTCGCAGCCGATGCTGCTCGGCTTCGTGCCGGCGTCGGCGATCCTGATCGCCAGCTCGCAGCTGCCGAAGGCGCTCGGCACGTCCCCGCCCGACTACGACAACGTGATCCTGCAGGCGGTGTGGGCGCTGTCGAACCCGGACCGATGGGCCATGGCCGCGATGCTGATGACGGCGATGACGGCGCTGCTCATCCTGGGCGGGCGCAAGCTGCACGCGCTGTTCCCCGGCGTGCTGGTTGCGGCGCTCGTCGGCGTCGCGGTGTCCGGCATGGGCTTCTACTCCGGCGAGGTCGTCGGCGCGGTCCCGTCCGGGTTTCTGCCGTTCACGCTGGACGACATTTCGTGGACGAAGCTGCCGACGCTGGTGCTGTCCGGGGCGATCATCGCACTGGTCGGGTTCTCCGAGGCGGCGTCGATCTCGCGGCGGTTCGCATCGGAGGAGCGCACCCGATGGAGCGCGAACCGCGAGTTCATCAGCCAGGGCGCGGCCAACATCGCGGCGGCCACGTTCGGCGGTATGCCGTGCGGCGGGTCGTTCTCCCGCAGCTCGGTGAACCGGCTCTCCGGCGCCCGCAGCAGGGTGGCTGGCGCGGTCACCGGGCTGACGGTGCTGGCGTTCCTGCCGTTCGCCGCCGTGCTCGAACCACTGCCGCTCGCCGTGCTTGGCGCGATCGTGATCGTCTCGGTGCTCGGGCTGATGCGCGTCCGTCCACTGCTGCGGCTGTGGCGGCTCTCGCTGCCGCAGGCGCTGATCGCTTGGACGACGTTCGTGGCGACGCTGCTGCTCGCGCCCCGGATCGACCTCGCCGTGGTTGCCGGGGTCGGGCTGTCGGTCGGCGTGTTCCTGTGGCGGTCGCTGCAACTGGAGATCGACGTCGCCGAGCACGACGGCGTCCTCACCTTCACCCCGAGGGGCGTGCTGTGGTTCAGCACCGCGCAACGGCTGGATGCCACCCTGCTCGACGCGCTCGCCGACCACCCCGACGCCACCCGGCTGGTGATCGAGCTCAACCGGCTCGGCAGGATCGACACCACCGGCGCGCTGGTGCTCCGCTCGCTGCTCGACCAGGCCCGTGCCGCAGGGCTGGAGGCCGACGTCCACGACATCCCCCCACAGTCCGAACGCCTGACGCACCGCGTGCTCGGGCCTGACACGGACCCGCTGGAGTGAGCGGCTACATCTCCCAGCCCGCCGGGATCAGCGTCGCGACCTCGGCGGCGAGGTCGACGACAATGCGACCCAGCTCGGCGATGCGTTCATCCGGCATCCTGATGTCGGGGCCCTGCACCGCGACCGCCGCGCTCACCGGAACGTCGGCAACCCGCACTGGAGCTGCGACACCGTGCACGCCCGGCATCCGTTCCGCCCGGTTCACGGCGTAACCGGTGCTCCGGATCGCCGTGAGCTCGTCGGCGAGCTCGCGCTTGGACGTGATGGTGGCAGGCGTCTCGCGGCTCAGCCTGCCGAGCTGGGCCAGCTCGGCCTTCGGATCATCGCTGAACGCGAGCAGCACCTTGCCGGTGCTGGTGCAGTGCAGCGGGATTCGTGTGCCGACCGGCTGGGCGAACCGCAGCCGCTGCTTCGACTCGACCCGAAGCACGACAACGCCCTCCGCGCCGTTTCTGATCACCAGGTTGACCGATTCCCCCGTCGCCTCCGCGGCCCGTTCGAGTGCGGGCAGCACCAGATCAAAGCCCAGCCCGCGTTCGGCGGCGTGGCCCAGCAGGAACGCCTCCCTGCCCAATCGGTACCGCTCCTGCGGGTTCTTGCTGACGTAGCCCGCGTTGACGAGAGCCCGCAGGATGCGGTGCACCGTACTTGCGTTGAGGTCGAGCTGGTTGACGATCTCGGTGAAGCCGAGCTCCCCCTTGGCGTCCCTGAGCGCGCCGAGCACCGCGAGCGCACGCCCGATGGCGCGTGTCCCGCCGACCTCGTCCGCGCGCTCGCCGGACACCGCTGCCTGACGCTGGGCCATGTCCCGCTCCCTGTTCCGCACCGGCAATCCCACCGGTGATTGTCCCTGGTGACCATCGCATCATCGCATCGCCTTCCTCGTCGTGATTGACGTCACCCGATCCGGTAGGTATGTTTTCGTGAAAGCCATTGCCACTATATGGCAGTACGGAGTCCGCGTCACGGCCAGCGTCGCGGAGGACGGAGGCACACGGCATGCACGAGGCTCCACCCACCCGCACCACACTCGATGCGGGGACCGCCCCGCCCGGCGACGTGGCCGCTCACACCACGACACCCGAGCCACGTCCACGCCTCAGACACGCGCTACGGCGCATCGGCCCTGAGCTGGCCGCGCTCGTGGCCTGCTGCGTGTTGTACTGGCAAACCGCCGGTTACACCGCTGGCAGCACCGGCGGACCAGGCCCCGCGCTCTACCCCCGCATCCTGATCGGCCTGCTTGCCGTCGCGCTCGTCTTCCTCATCGTCAGGGAGCTGCGCGCGAGCATCGGCGGTCGTGCCATCGCGGACGACGAGCTCGCGTCCGAGAACCTCTCCCGACGCAGGATCGCCGTCGTCATGGGAATGACCGTCGGCTACGTCATCGCGACGGTGTACCTGGGCTGGGTCATCGCGACAGCCTGCTTCGTGACGCTGTTCCTGTACCTGTCAGGCAAGCGCAGGCTGTGGCTCACCATCCCGCTGGCCGTCGCGCTGTCGGTCGGTTTCGCCTTCATCTTCGTCAAGGTCGTCTACATCTCGTTGCCGACGGGGTTCGGGATCTTCGACCTCATCACCTTCCGGCTCCTCCAGCTCATCGGCGCCTACTGACCGCCTGCCCGGCCGCACGATCGGAAAAGAGAAGCCATGAACACGTTAGCCGGCATCGCCGACACGCTGACCAGCTTCGGCCCCACCTTGTGGCTGGCGCTGGTGCTCGGCGTCGTCATCGGCATGCTCGTCGGGGTGCTACCCGGCCTGACCTTCGTGATGGGCCTGCTGCTGATCCTGCCGTTCACCTATGGCATGCCCGTCGACATCGGCGTCGCCCTCATGGTCGCCGTCTACATCGCGGGCACCTACGGTGGCGCGATCACGGCTGTCCTGCTGCGCATCCCGGGAACGCCCGACCAGGTGCCGCTGCTGTGGGACGGCTACGAGATGACCCGCAAGGGCCGCGCCGCAGAGGCCCTCGGCTGGGCTGCGGTGGCCGCCTTCGCGGGTGGCATGGCGGCCTGGCTGCTCGTGACCTTCGCGGCCAAGCCGTTCGCGACGGTGGCCCTCAACTTCGGGCCTGCGGAGTACTGCGTCATCGTCGTGCTCGGCCTCACCAGCGTGCTGGCGCTCGGCGAGCGTTCCGTCGCGAAGTCGCTGACCGCACTGATGGTCGGCATGCTGCTCGCCACGGTCGGCGTCGAAGCCGTGTACGGCACGGTGCGGTTCGACTTCGGCATCCCGATCCTGCGCGACGGCATCGACTACCTGCCGGCGATGGTCGGCATCTACGCGCTGGGCCACGTCATCATCCGGTTCGGCGCCGGGTTCGCGGGCGGCGTCGGCAACCAGCCCACACGCGTGCGCACCAGCATTCCCGGCCTCAGCGCGCTCCGGCGGCATGCGGGCAGCCTGTCACGCGGGGTCGGCGTCGGCAGCCTCATGGGTGCGGTGCCCGGCGCCGGTGCCACCGTGGCGTCGTTTCTTGCCTACGGCGTCGAGAAGCAGGTGGGCAAGGAACGGCATCTGGTCGGCACCGGCTCGCCGAACGGCGTTATCGCCCCGCAGGCGGCGAGCACCGCGACCGTGGGTGGCGCGTTCATCCCGTTGCTGGTGCTCGGCATCCCCGGCAGCGCGGCCACCGCTGTCATCCTCGGAGCGCTGCTGCTGCACAACATCCAGCCGGGACCGCAGATCTTCGCCCAGCAGCCAGAGCTGGTGTACACCGTCATGGCCGCGCTGCTGGTGAGCGTGGTGCTGATGACGTTGTTCGGGCTGTTGGCGAGCAAGCCGATGGTCCGGCTGCTGCGCATTCCAGAAGCCTACGTCGCGGCGGTGATCGTGCTGTTCGCCTATATCGGCGCGTTCGCCATCCGCAACTCACTCTCCGACGTCTGGATCATGACGATCTTCGCGGTGCTCGGGTACTTCATGCAGCGCAAGGGATATCCTCTCGCGCCACTCGTGCTCGGCGCGATCCTCGGCCCACTCGCGGAGCGCTACTTCGTCACCGCCATGATCGCGTCCAACAACGACGTCTCGGTCTTCATCACCCGGCCGATCTCGGCAGGCCTGATCGTCGCCTGGATCGGCGTGCTCAGCTTTCTCATCTATCGCGCCGTACGCGACGCACGCCAGACATCGGGTGCCGCGACGGCATCCACAACCACACCTGTCGAATCGCACGACGCCCAGCCCAAGTAATGGAGGTCTCCTCATGCGCGCACCACACGTCCGCACTCGGCGCGTACTCGCCGCCGCGGCCGCAACGTTGTTCCTGACCAGCACGGGATGTCAGGTCAACACCCACCAGCCGGCAGGCGCCCAGTTCAACCGGCCGGTCGACCTGGTGGTGCCATTCGGTCCCGGCGGCGGCGCCGACGCGGTCGCGCGATCGGCGAGCAACATCATCAGCGAACGAATAGGGGTGGACGTCCCTGTCATCAATGTCGATGGCGCCACCGGCAGCTCAGGAACCGTCAGGATGCTCTCGGCCAACGCGGGGCAGTCGATGTCCGTGCTCATCCAGGACACCCTCGCGACCGTCTCTGCGGGAAGGGCGTCGTTCCAGTTCGACGAGATCAAGGCCGTCTGCCGGCTACAGTCCATGCCGTCGGCACTGATGGTGCGTAAGGACACCTACGCCAACTGGCAGGAGCTCGCCGACGCCGCCCGCGCGAACCCCGGCAAGCTCAAGGTCGCGACGGTCGGTGCGAGTAGCGTCGACGACATCGTGCTCGCCGCGACCGAGGAGGTCGCGGGCACACGGTTCAGGGCGGTGCCGTTCTCCGAGCCGAGCGAGCGCTACGCCGCGCTGCTCGGCGGCCAGGTCGACGTGCTCTACGAGCAACTAGGGGACGTGCGGGAGTATCTCGACTCAGGTGACTTCGTCCCGGTGCTCACGGTGGCCGATGAGCCGGTCGATGGCTATGCGGATGTGCCGTCCACATCAGACATCGGAATACCGGAAAGTGTCGTGCTGCCCCAGTTCCGCGGCCTCGTGATGAGCGCTGACGCCCCGCAGGAGATCGTCGACCAGATGTCGAGCGCCTGCAGGCAGGCATCGGAGAGCAGGAAGTTCGCGGCGTTCCAGGAGGAGGTGTACGCCACCGACGACAGCTACCAGAACGCGGCGGAGTTCCAGCGCTTCCTCGAAGACCAGGACAAGCTCATCACGAGCCAGCTCCGCGAGTACGACATGCTCGCGGACTGAGCGGAGTGACGCACCGCATACCGCGTGCGGTGCGGTGTGTCCTGACCAGCGGGAAAACCCACCGCACGGGCCCGGCGGCGAGCAGGCCGCCGGGCCCGCTTCATGTCCAGCCTTGACGGACCTTTACCAGCGCCCTAGTGTCGATATGACACTAACTCCCACATAATGAAAGCCAGGATTTCCGGCTTCACACGATCGTCGACGGAGGCGCCATGACCGTGGCCAGCCAGACCCGAGAAGACACCGACGTTGCCGACACCATCAGCTCGCTGACGCGGCGCGCCCGCACGGCGCAGCGCGCTTTCGAGACCTTCACCCAGGAACGTGTCGACGACGTGGTCGCCGCCGTGGCGTGGTCGATCATCGAGCCGGCACGGTCGCGGGCACTCGCCGAGCTGGCGGTGCGCGACACCGGGCTCGGCAACGTCGAGGACAAGGTCACCAAGAACCGCAGGAAGACGCTTGGCACCCTGCGCGACCTGACCGGCGCCCCGTCCGTCGGCGTGATCCGCGAACTGCCGGAGCTCGGCATCACCGAGTACGCCAAGCCGATGGGCGTCGTCGCCGCCGTCTGCCCGTCGACCAACCCGGCGGCGACCCCGGCGAACAAGACCATGATGGCGCTCAAGGGCGGCAACGCCGTCATCATTTCGCCGTCCCCGAAGGGTGCATCGACCTGCGCGCTGCTCGTCTCCTACATCCACGGACAGCTCGATAAGGTCGGCGCTCCGCTCGACCTGGTGCAGTTCGTCGAGAAGCCCACCAAGCCACTCACGTACGAGCTGATGCGCCAGGCGGACTTCGTCGTGGTGACCGGCTCGCAGCGCAACGTCAAGGCTGCCTACAGCTCCGGCACCCCCGCGATCGGGGTCGGCGTCGGCAACGCTCCGGTCATCGTCGACCACGACGCCGACCTCGCCGACGCCGCTCGCAAAATAAAGATCAGCAAGACGTTCGACTACGCGACCAGCTGCTCCTCGGAGAACTCCGTCCACATCCACGACGACGTCTACGACGACATGCTCGACGCGCTGCGAGCCGAGGGCGGCTACCTGCTCGACGCAGCCGAGACCGCACAGCTGCGGGACGTGATGTGGCCGGACGGCAGGCTGAGCCAGCGCGTCACCGCCAAGTCACCGGCCACCATCGCCGAGCTCGCAGGCCTCGACCACCCCGAGGCGCGGGCGGCGAGCTTCTTCATGGTGGCCGAGAACGGCATCGGGCCGGCGCACCCGTTCAGCGGGGAGAAGCTGTCCGTTGTGCTGGCGGTGTACCGATGGCGCGACCTCGACGCCGCGCTCGACCGGATCCAGGACCTGCTCGACTTCCAGGGCGCCGGTCACTCCTGCGGCATCCACACCGCCAACGGCAGCAGGGCGCGCCTGGTCGCGGAACGGCTCCGGGTGGCGCGAGTGCTCGTCAACCAGGCCCACTGCATCGGCAACGGCGGCAGCTTCGACAACGGCCTCGGCTTCACGCTGACGATGGGCGCCGGCACCTGGGCGGGCAACAGCATCAGCGAGAACCTCTCCTACCGGCACTTCATCAACACCACCCGCCTCGCGCGGGTCATCCCACCCCGCGAACCGTCCGAGCAGGACCTGTTCGAGGGCTACTTCCAGCGGTACGGGCGGTGACGGTATGGTCGATCTGCTTGAGCACCAAGGAAAACACCTGCTACGCGAGGCCGGGATCGCCGTGCCACGCGGCACACTGGTCAGCTCGCCAGCCGACGCGGCGCACGCGGCCGAGCGGCTTGGCGGCCGTGTCGTCTGCAAGGCGCAGGTCCCGGCGGGCAGGCGCGGCAAGGCAGGGGCCGTCCAGCTCGTCACCTCCCCGGCCGAGGCGCACGACATCGCCACGCGGCTGTTCGGCAGCGACGTCGGCGGTCACCGCGTCGAGAGCCTGCTTGTCGAGGAGGCCGTCGACATCGCGGCTGAGCTCTACGCCGCGATCCTCAACGATCCGGTGTCGAAGGGTCCGCTGGTGCTGTTGTCGGCCGACGGTGGCATGGAAATCGAAGAGGTCAGCGCCACAAGGCCGGAGCGGCTGCACAAGCTCGCCGTCGACATCAGGACCGGGCTGGAGCCGAACGCAGCGCTCACGCTGGTGCGGCGGTCCGCGCTACCCACCGACGTCGCCGACCCGGTCGCGGCGGCACTGACACGGCTCTACCGCGTCTACCGGGACACCGACGCGAGCCTGGTCGAGGTGAACCCGCTCGTGCTCACCGAAGCTGGCGACGTGGTCGCGATCGACGCGAAGGTCAGCATCGACACGGCGGCAGCACCCCGGCAGCAACACACCCTCGACACGCTGCCGGGCGTCCTCCCCATCGAACCCGGCACCGACCTGGAACGCGAGGCCGCGCGGCTCGGGTTGCAGTTCATCGAGCTGGACGGCGATGTCGGCGTGCTGGCCAACGGCGCGGGACTGACGATGACCACAGTGGACGCCATCAGCCACTTCGGCGGCAAACCGGCAAACTTCCTCGAGATCGGTGGCGACGCGTACACCAAGGCGACACCGGCGCTGCGGCTGGTGCTGTCGAACCCGAACGTCCGTTCGCTGCTGGTGAACTTCTGCGGCGCGTTCGCCCGCACCGACGTGATGACCGAAGGCGTGCTCAACGCCATCGACGAGCTCAGGCCCGAGATCCCCATCGCGTTCACCATCCACGGCACCGGCGAACGGGAGGCCATCGCCCTGGTGCGGGACCGACTCGGCATCACACCGCACGACCAGATGGACGACGCCGTGCGCGCCGCGGTCACCGCGGCGCGGGAGCGGCAGGAGGTGGCTTCGTGATCATTACCGGCGATGACGGCGTCCTGGTGCAGGGCATCACCGGGAAGCAGGGCAGGTTCTGGACCGAGCGCATGCAGGCGTGCGGCACCCGCGTCGTGGCAGGCGTCAGTCCCGGCCGGGGCGGACAGCGGATCCACGAAGTCCCGGTGTACGACTCGGTGGCCGAAGCGGCCGTCGCGCACGACATCGCGGCGAGCGTGCTGTTCGTGCCGCCGCTGCGCGCGCGGACGGCGGTGGTCGACGCCGTCGAGGCGGGCATCGGCAAGGTGGTCTGCCTCGCAGAGCACATCCCGTCGCACGACGTCATGGCCATGCTCGCGGCGGCTCGCGCGGCGGGTACGCGGGTGCTCGGCCCGAACACAGCTGGCCTTGTCGTGCCCGGCGAGGCCAGCGTCGGCATCATGCCCGGCTTCGCGCCCAACATCTTCGCCAAGGGCACCGTCGGCGTCGTCTCCCGCAGCGGAAGCCTCGGCACGCTGGTCTCGATGGACCTGATCACCTCGGGGTACGGGCAATCGGCGTTCATCGGCATCGGCGGCGACCCGATCCTCGGCACGACGACAAGGGAGGCCATCGCCACCCTCGTCGACCACGACGGCACCGACGCGATCGTGGTCGTCGGGGAGATCGGCGGCGCGATGGAGGAGGACGCGGCCGAGCTGATCGCGGCGTCCGGCGTGCCGACGGTCGCGTTCATCGCGGGCCGCACCGCGCCGCCGCACCGCAGGATGGGCCATGCCGGTGCGATCGTGACCGCGGGAGCGGGCAGCGGCGAGTCCAAGGTGGCCGCGCTACGGGCCGCTGGGGCGACCGTGGTCGACATTCCCAGCCAGATAGGCCCCGCGCTGGCCGCGCTGGAAGTCATGCCGACCGCACGCGAGGCCGCTTAAACCGCTACAGCGGCACCAGTCGCGCCAGCTCGGTCGCGGTCGCCACCAGAACCGGGCCGAGCTGGGCGAGCCGCTGCTCCGGCATCCGCACCGCGGGCGCCTGCACCGCGACCGCGGCACGTGCCTGCCCTTCCGCGTCGAGGATAGGCGCGCCGACGCACCGCACACCCTCGACCGACTCCTCGTCGTCGATGCTCCAGCCACGCTCGGTGATCTCGGCAAGATCCGCACGCAGGCTCGTCACGGTGGCGTGCGTCTTCGCCGTCAGCGGTGCCAGCGACTCCTCGTGGTCAGCGAGGAAGCCCGCGAGCTCCTCGTTGCGGGCGAGCAGCGCCTTGCCCATGGACGTCGCGTGCAACTCGACCCGCGAGCCGACCTCCATGGAGAACCGCAGCGGCTGGGTGGACTCGATGCGCTGCACCACGACGGCATGGTGCCCGTCGAGCAGGCCGAGGTTGACCGACTCCTCGGTGCGTTCTGCCAGCCGCTCAAGCACCGGGCGGGCGGCGTCCATGCCGAGCACGCGCTGCGCCGCCTGACCGAGCAGCAGTGACTGCGGGCCGAGCCGGTATCGCTCCCTGCCCTCGCCCTGCGACAGGTACCCCTCGGCGACGAGGCCCCTGGCGATACGGTGGGTGGTCGACAGGTTCAGGCCGAGCCGGTTCGCCATCTCGACGACGCCCATCTCGCCGCCCTCGTCACGCACTAGGTTCAGCACCATGAACGCGCGGCGGATGGTCTGCGTGCCCGCCACCCGGCCGTCTCGCGGCTGCTGTGTTGTCGCGCGCTGTGCCATGACCCCACTCTCTCACTATGTGGCAGACAGCGTAGCGCTCTCCCCCACCAGCACGTGGTAATACGCCGCTCGCTCGGGTATGCCTGAACCATGGCGGATGAGGTAGTCGTGCTCGGCCAGGTGGCGCGAGACCTCGTCCTGCGGGTCGCCGAAGTCCCCGGCCCGCACGGCAGCGCCGCGGTGCGGACACGGCGCGAGATGCTCGGCGGCAAGGGCGCCAACCAGGCGGTCGCGCTCCGCCAGCTCGGCGTGCCCGTGTCGCTGGTCGGCGTCGTCGGTAACGACTCCGTCGGCGCGCGGCTGCTGGAGCAGGCCCGTACCGACCGCATCGACGTCAGCCACGTCGTCTCCCGCGAGGGCGCACAGACCGCGCTGATCGCCGACATCGTGGACGACACGCACCAGTGGCGCTACCTCGAACACATCCCGACCGACGTCCTGCTCACCGAAGGCGACGTGTTCGCCGCGTCCACGCTGCTCAAACGCGCCAAGTGGGTGCTCTGCCAGCTACAGCAGCCCCTCGAGGCGATGCTGCTGGCGACGCGGCTCGCGCGGGACACGGGCGCGCGCGTCATCCTGGACGGCGCGCCGAGCGGCTCCGAGGCCGACATTGCCGAGGTACTGTCCCGCGCGCACGTGATCCGCGCGAACGAGCACGAAGCGGAACTGCTCACCGGGCGGCCGATCACCGATGTCACCACCGCCGCCGACGCGGCGTCCCGGCTGCTGGACTACGGTCCCACGCTGGTGCTGCTCGCGGTCAGCGGTGCGGGCAATCTGTTCGTCAGCCGCACCGGCAGGCAGCTGTTCCCGTTGCTCGAGGTCGACGTCGCCGACACAACGGGGGCAGGCGACGCGCTCATCGGCACGTTCACCGCGGCACTCGCCCACGGCGAGGGCACCCGGCGGGCGGCGGCGTTCGCCGTCGCCGCCGCGGCCAACAGCGCGGGCAGGCTCGGTGGGCGTCCGGTGTTGCGCTGGCGCGACCTCGCCACGGACGCTGACACCCTCGCGCCATGAGGCGTGCCGGCGTCGGGATGTGGGTACGCCTCCGACATGCTGCGCAACAGACAAGTGATCCGCGCGACTCGGGCCAGCAGGAGCTGACCGTGACCGTGGGACGGCGCGCGGGATGACAGCGCGTACAAACCGGGCATGTCGGTCACCCGATCCGGGCCAACACGGCGTCCGGAAGGGTCTCCAGCCAGCATCGGTGCCAGCTGAGGTGTGTAGTTCAGCCAGCAGAACACAACCCGTGTTCGCGGCACAGGAAGGAGACACCAATGAACTCGGAGCCGGATACCCACCAGGCGAGCAATCCAGGCGACGCGGCGGGAGTCGCCCGCTCGCTGGCCCAGGTCACATCGGCCGTCGTCGGCATCGTCCTCGTCGTGGCTGGCGTCCTGGGCTTCTTCTACGGCGACAGCAGCTTCGGCGTCGGCGACAACCTGAAGAGCGGCGAGCTGTTCGGCTTCGCGGTGAACGGCTGGCACAACGTCGTGCATGTCGCGACCGGCGCCTTCCTGTTGCTCATGATGGCGAGCGCGACCTCGGCCGCCGTCGGGCTGCTCGCGTTCGGCGTCGTCTACGGCGTGGTCACGGTGTGGGGCTTCATCGACACCTCCGACATCGCGATGCTGATTCCGGTCGACACGGCGGACAACGTGCTGCACGCGGTGCTCGCGGTGCTGGGCATCGTCGTCGCCATCGCGGCTGGTGGGCTGAAGCGCAGGGCCTGACCGAGGTGACATCCCTGGCGCCGGAGCCATTGTCCGGCGCCAGGTCGTTGTGCGGTCCGCTAGCTGGCACGCTACAGGTGGACGTTGCCGGGGATGTCCGATGTGCAACGCCACACCCGGCGTCCGCGACAACCACACGAGCCCACCGAGGAGGCACCGCATGACAATGGATCTCACCCGGGATCTCACCCGCGCCGTACGACCCGCGGCAGGACTGTGGGGGCTGGCACGGGCCGCGCTCGGTGCCGTCGCCCTTGTCAAACCGGCGAACGTGGCCGGGCCGTGGGTCGGCAGGGTCCGGCCGCCGCACGCCGGAGCGGTGCTCGCGCGCGCACTCGGCGGGCGTGACGTCAGCCTCGGCGTCGGCATGGCCGCCGCCGCGGCGACCGGCCGCGAGATGTTGCCGTGGATCATCGCCGGTGGCGCCGCCGACGCGGTGGATGCCGGGGCGACGATCGCCTCATGGCGACGTATGCCGCGCAAGGGCAGGCTGCTCGTGCTCGTGCTCGCCGGTGGGTCGACCGCGTTCGCCGCGGGGCTGGCGGTGCTCGACGTGCAGTCCGGCGGCGACGAGGGCTGATCACCCGACCGGCCGAAGGAGGTCAGGATGCCCGCCGAGGATGCGCACCGGGACACGGGCGCCCCGGTGTCGCACCGCCCGCTGCGGTGGAACGAGCGCACCTTCCTGTTCGCGCTCGGCTCCCCCGCCTTCGGCATGGCCCTGGCCTACACGTTCGTCACCACGTACGGCCCCGTGCTGATCCACGAGCTGTCGGGCCCTGCGTTGACCGGCCTGATCATCGGCGGCGAGGTCTGTTCTCGCTGTTCGTGCCGGTGCTCGCCGGCGGCATGTCCGACCAGATGAGCCGCCGGGTCGGCGGCAGGCTGACCATCGTGCTCGGTGGCGGCGTCGTGGCGGTCGCCGCGCTGGCGATCATGCCGCTTGCCGCGGGTTCGCTCAGCGTGCTCGCGGTCGCGCTCGGGGTGTTCTTCATTGGCTACTTCGCGTACTACACGCCGTACTACGCGCTGTATCCCGACCTGGTGCCGCACGACTTCCGGGGCAGGTCGCTGGGTTTCCAGGGCGGCCTGCGCTCCGCGGGGCTGCTGCTCGGCATCTCCGGTGGCGGGTTCTTGCTGAGCGTCGCGCAGCCGCTGCCGTTCTTTGTCGGGGCCGCCGCGATCGCGGTGTTCACGATGGGGCTGTGGCTGGCACTGCGGACCAAGCCATGGCCGTCGCCGCCGACGCCGACCCAGCGCGGCAGCATCGCGCGCAGCCTCGGGCTGTTGGCGCGGGACCGGCGGATCAGGGCGTGGTTCTTCGCCAACGCCTGTTGGGAGGGCTCGGTCGCCTCCCTGCGGACGTTCGCGGTGCTGTACTTCACCATCGGGCTCGGGTTCTCGCTGAACCAGTCGTCCACCGCCCTGGCGCTGGTCGGCGGGGCGGCTGTGTTGGCAGCACCGCTGGCAGGCACGCTCGCCGACCGCCACGGCCACCGCAAGACGATGCGGTTCGGGCTGCTCGCCTTCGCCATTGGGCTCGTGCCCGCGGTGCTGACGACGAACACCGCGTTCGTGGCGGCGATCGCGCCGGTGGCGTTCGCCGCCGTCATCCTGATGACACTGCCGTACTCGCTGCTGATGGGACTGCTGCCCCGGCTTTCGGAGCACGGCACCGGCGCCGGCGTGTTCGGGCTGAGCCGGGGGCTCGGCGTACTGGCAGGGCCGCTGCTCGCCGGGCTGGCGGTCAAGTTCACCGCGTCGATCCCGGTGCTGGCCTTCGCCGCGACGAAGGGCTACTCGTCCATCTTCCTCATCGCCGGGTTACTACTGGCGGTCAGCATCCCACTGCTGCGGCGGACGTAACCCGCGAGTCGCACCTTCCGGACCCGCGAGTCGCACCTTCGGAGCGGATGCGGCGGTCGAGGAAATCGCCGAGCACGTCCGACTGGCCACCGCGCACCAGCAGGGTCGGCACCCGCAGCGACGCCGCGGCCGCCGCGAGCCTTGCGGGGTCCATCAGGGTGTTGCGCTGCACCGATCGCTCCATCGAGTTCGCCAGCAGTTCGGAGTCCCCGTGCCAGAACAGCCTGCCGTCCGCCTCCCGCAGGTTCCGCCTGAGCCCGTCGAGGTTGCGGGGGCCGGTGCGGCAGGTACGCCGCCACCGCGTCGGCCGCCTCGGCCACCGGGCCGAAGCTCTCGGGCGTCGCCGTCGCCAGCGACGCGGGATCGTTCATCACCGGTCAGGTCATCTACATTGACAGCGGCTGGCTCGCTGGCACCCACTGGACGGACAACGCCGCCAACTACCCTCGCCCGGCGACGAGGTCGGCGCCGGTGCCGTGCAGGTCGCTCACCGACACTGCGTGGCTGATGTCGCGCGAGGTGACGATGCCGATCAGCCTGCCGTCCTCTACGACGAGCGCCCTGCCGTCCTCGCAGCCCACCATCCGGGGCAGCAGGTCGGTCAACGACTCCTCCCGCGAGGTCAGCGGCATCTCAGCGGGCGGGCACGCGACGTCCAGCAGCGTGGTGGTCTCCGGCCGGTCGGTTGCGGAGCGAGCCACTCAGCGTGGCCTGTTGCTCCTCGGCACCGGCCACGGTCACGATGAACAGCCCGATCAAGATCCACCACAGGCCGTCCGCTCCGGCGCCGACGAACAGCCACACCGCGCCGAGCGCGATCAGGCCGATGCCGAACACCCGGCCCGCGCGGGCGCTCCACACCGCGGCCTTGTCACGGTCACCGCGCCAGTGCCACAGCGCGGCGCGCAGGATCCGGCCGCCGTCAAGCGGAGCAGCGGGGATCAGGTTGAACACGGCAAGGACGAGGTTGATCACGCCGAGGTAGCCGAACGTCACCGCGACGAGCATGCCGCCGTCGCCGCCCGCGAACGGCAGCGAGATCAGACCGAACACCACCGCAAGCGCCAAGCTCATCGCAGGACCGACCACGGCGATCCGCAGCGCGGCGGCCGGGGTCGTCGCGTCGCCGCGTAGCTGGGCGACCCCGCCGAGCAGCCACAGCGTGATGGCGCCGACGTCGACGTCTTCCCTGCGCGCCACCACGGCGTGCGCCAGCTCGTGCGCCAGCAGCGAGCCGACGAACAGCACCGCCGTCGTCACCGCCGCGACGGCGTAGGCGACCCATGAGTAGCCCGGCACCATGACTGGCCAGCGCGCCAGCGCCAACGACACCAGGATGGCCACGATCCCCAGCACGCTCCAGTGCAGACCGACCCGCACGCCTGCGATGCGGCCGAGCGACAGCGTCGCCTTCATCGGCTGCCTCCTTCTCGTCGTCCCGTTTGCCCCGGATACCCCGCGTCCCGCGCCGGGGAAACGCGCCGGGCGGCTCCCGTCGCCGCTGACGGTACGCAGCGGCATCGGTGGCAGTGCAGGGCAGAAGTGCCCTTGCCTGGGCGACCATCACCAGACATAACGGGAATAACGCACAGGATTCAGCTTTGCCGCAACCTTCGGCATCTCCGCGCGTTGAACCACCTACCGAAGTCTCGACCGCAGTGGAGCCGTCCGTCGCCGCCGTACCCGGCGAAACCGCTCCGGCAAGGAGGATCGATGCGTCTACCCACCCGCACCCGATGGCTGGGCCTGCTCGCGCCCGCCGTGCTCGGACTCGGCATGATCGTGATGCCGGCGTCGCAGGCGGCCACCCCGGAGGAGGGCACGGTCTCGCTGGATCAGCGCACCGTGAGCTGGGAGGGCCACCACTACGCCATTGGGTCGACCGCGTTCGCCGACACCGTCTGCCCCGGCAGCCCCAACGAGGTCTGCGACCACTTCACCCTCAACGTCGACGTGGACCCGGCGCACTGGGAGAACTACCGGGGCGGCGCCGAGGTCAGCATCGGATGGCAGGACCCCGCCGACGACTTCGACGTGCACGTCTTCGACGCCGACGGCAACCACGTCGGGCACTCGATATCGGAGAACAGCACCGAGGAGACCGTGCTCATCTCCAAGCCATCGGGCACTTACGACGTCTACGTGAACCCGTTCAATGTGTCCGACTCCGGATATGACGGCAGGGCCGAACTGCACAGCAGGCGAGGCGCCGTCAGCGAGGTGCCGGACGAGCCGCTCTACGACGTGCCGTGCCAAGGCGGAGCCGCAGGTCCGTTCCCGTGCCGCGGCGTCGACCTGGCCGCGTTCCTGCCGCTGTCGTCGGTCGGCTCCCCCACCGCGGCGAACGACATCTGGGGCTGGACCGACCCGCAGACCGGCAGGGAGTACGCGCTGCTCGGCACAACGAGCGGGACGGCGTTCGTCGACGTCACGACACCCACCAGCCCGGAGTACCTTGGCATGCTGCCCTCGCACCAGCCGGTGGAGACGCTGTTCGCGTCCTGGCGCGACGTGAAGGTGTACCAGAACCACGCCTACGTCGTCAGCGAGGAGCCGCTCCACGGCATGCAGGTGTTCGACCTGACCCGGCTTCGCGGGGCGACCGAGCCGCAGCAGTGGACCGAGGACGCGCACTACCCGCTTGTCGGCGGCGCCCACAACGTCGCGATCAACACCGACACCGGGTTCGCCTACATCCTCGGCTCGCTCACCTGCGACGGCGGCCCGCACATGGTCGACATCAGCGAGCCGACGTCGCCGCAGTTCGCCGGGTGTGTCAGCGAGGACGGCTACACGCACGACACCCAGGCGGTGACATACGACGGCCCGGACAGCCGCTTCACCGGCCACGAGATCCTGTTCAACTCCAATGAGGACACCGTGACCATCGTCGACGTCACCGACAAGTCGAACCCGGTGCAGCTCGCCAGGTTCGGCTATGAGAACGCCTCGTACACCCACCAGGGCTGGCTGACCGAGGACTCGCGGACGTTCCTGTTCAACGACGAGGCCGATGAGACCGACCACGGCGTGAACACGACGACGTACATCCTCGACGTCACCAGCCTGACGGACCCGAAGCTACGCGGGACCTACGTGGCGGACACGCCTGCGATCGACCACAACCTCTACACCAAGGGCGACACGGTATACGAGGCGAACTACCGGTCGGGGCTGCGCATCCTCGACGGCAAGCGCGTCGAGCGCGGCACGCTGCGGGAGACGGCGTTCTTCGACGTTTACCCCGCCGATGACGCCGCCGAGTTCAACGGCGCCTGGAGCAACTACCCGTACTTCGAGTCCGGCACCGTCGTGGTGTCCGGCATCGAACAGGGGCTGTTCGTCCTCCAGCCGAGGAAGTAGTCCGCACCGGCGTGGCCAGGCAGGGCCGCCCCGCCTGGCCACGCCGCGAGCCCGACTTCCGGACGGGCGAGTTCCGACATCCACACTCACCTTAGTCCCCTCTGCTGCTGACTCTCGGCAGCTGCCTGACGTCGATCCGCGTGCCATGCTCAGCGATATGAACGCTCAACGGGTGTCTCACCCCGCGTGGCCGCGACCGCGCACCCAGGACCATGCCTTGACGTCGCTCGTCGAGCGTGGCGTGCTCTCGGCCGAGCAGGCCGACATCGTCCGGCGCGAGCTGGGCATCACCGCGCACGCCGGACCCACGCGCGGTTTCATCGCCGAGATCGCGGGCTACCTCGGCGGCGCGCTGGTGCTGACCGGCGCCATCGTGCTTGTGGCGTCCTCATGGGAACGGCTCACCGAGACCGCGCGCACCAGCCTGCTCGCCTTGGTCACCGTCGCGCTGCTGGCGGCAGGCGCCGTCGCGGCGGGCAGGGGCCATGCGCGGGAGTCGCGCGCGGCGACGGCGCGGCTCCGAGTGGCGTCGGTGCTGTTCGCGCTCGCGGCGGTGAGCACCGCGATCACGGTGGGGATCGCGCTCCCCGACCCAGTGACGGAGGCCGAGCTGGCGCTGGCAGGAGGCGCTGGCCTGCTGGTGGCCGTCGTCAGCTACATCGTGCTGCCGGGAGTGTCAGGACTGCTCGCGGCGACGGGGCTGCTGCTGTTCACCGTGCTCACGACGGTCGGCGCGAACACGGACCTCACCCCGCTCGCCGGCGGCATCGGGGTGTTCGCGTGCGGCGCGCTGCTCACCGGGCTCGCGCTGAGCGGGCTGCTGCGGCATCGGCTGACCGGGCTCGGGCTCGGCCTGGTGATCATGCTTTACGGCGCGCAGACGCCGATGGGTGAGCACGACTGGCAGCCCCTGGCGTACGTCGCGACGTTCGTGCTCGGCATCGGGTGCCTGGTGCTGTACCGCTGGGTGCGCACCTGGGTGGTGCTGGTGGCTGGCGTGGTCGCGGTGAGCGTGGCCGCGCCGGAAGCCGTCTGGGACCTCACGGACGGCGCCGTCGGCGGCGCAGCCGTGCTGCTCATCGCGGGCGCCGTGCTACTGATCGCCAGCGCGATCGGATTCCGGCTGCACCGCCGCACCGGAGAACTCGCCACACCGGAAGGTGCGACTCGCGCCCAGGAAGGTGCGACTCGCGGCTCCGGCGTTCACGCCGACGCCGGGGCGTCCGGGGCGGAGACCGGTACCGAGACGCACCCGCCAGGCGGCAGCTCGTAGCGGACGTCGTCGATCACGACGTGGACCGGCAGCGCCCCGCTTGGCTGCGAGCACACCGTCGTCTCGGCGTGGTCGACGTGCACCGACACCCACTGGTTGCGGTAGCGCAGTTCGAACGCCAACTTCGTCAGCTCGTCCGGCAGCGCGGGGTGCAGCCACAGCGCGTCGCAGCGGACGTCCAGCCCCGTGTAGCAGCGCTGCAGCAGGTCGAGCGTGCCTGCCATCGCGCCGAGGTGGATGCCCTCACGGGTGGTGCCGCCCTGGATGTCGTCGAGGTCGGCGCGCAGCGCGTCGGCGAACATCCGCCAGGAATGCCTGCGGTTGGTGCGGGCAAGCACCCAGGAATGCGCGACCCGGCTCAACGTCGAGCCGTGCGAGGTGCGCGAGAGGTAGTAGTCCACCGTGTCCGGGATGGTGGCGGGGTCGAAGCGGTAGCCGAGCCCTTCGAGCAGCTCGATCAGCTCCTCGGCGCTGAACAGGTACAGCAGCATCAGTACGTCGGTCTGCTTGCTCACCTGGTAGCGGTTGGGGGTGTCGTGCTCGGCTTCGAGGATGAGGTCCAGCCTGCCGATGTCGCCGTAGCGCCGCCGGTAGTCGCCCCAGTCCAGCTCGGCAAGCTCGCCGAAGCCGTCGAACTGCGCGAGCAGCCCGTTGGGCAGGAACGGCACCCGTAGCCTGCGGGTGATCCGTTCCCAGTGGTCCAGTTCGGCGTCGTCGAGCCCGAGCCGCTGCCACAGCTCGGCGGCCTGTTGCGGGCCGAGGATGTCGTAGGCGTCGCGTGCCCTGCGCAGCACCCACGCGGTCATGACGTTGACGTAGGCGCTGTTGTCGACGCCCCGGCCTGGGGAGTCCGGGTAGCCGTCGTGGAACTCGTCCGGGCCCATCACGCCGCGAATGTCGTAGCGATCTGCGGCGGCGTCGTAGGTGGCGACGCTGGCCCAGAACCGGGCGACCTCGATCAGCATCTCGGCGCCGTACTCGCTGAGGAACCCGGTGTCGGCGGTGGTCTGCCAGTAGCGCCACACGTTGTAGGCGATGGCGAGCCCGACGTGGTACTGCAGTCGCGAGTTGTCAGCCATCCAGCGGCCGGACAGCGGGTTGTAGAACGAGCGCGGCGTCTCCTCTCGCCCGCTGCTGCCGCTCTGCCACGGGAACAGCGCGCCGCGCAGGCCGAGCGCCCTTGCCCGTTCGCGGGCCAGCGGCAGCCGCCGGTACCGGTAGCGCAGCAGCGACCGGCTCAGCTCAGGCATCCGGAAGTTCACGAACGGCAGCACGAAGATCTCGTCCCAGAACACGTGGCCCCGGTAGCCCTCGCCGTGCAGGCCACGCGCCGGCACCCCGGCGTCCAGCTCCGCTGTATGCGGCGAGAGTGTCTGGAGCAGATGGAACACATGCAGCATGACGGCACGGCGCTGCGGATCGCCGTCGGCGAGCTCCACCCGGAACCGCTGCCAGAGCCGCCGCCACGCCTCGGCGTGCGGGCCGAGCAGCGCGTCGAACCCGCCGCAGCGCGCCAGCTCGTCGCGCGCCGCGGTGCGCGGTTCGGAGATGCCCCAGTCGCGGGAGGTGAACACCGCGACAGTCTTGTCGACGGTGATCTCCTCCCCCGCCGCCACCGCCATGGTGAGGTCTTCCTCGATGAAGTCGTCCTCGCCGCCTACCTGCCGTTGCGCGTCCGCCGGCGCGCCGCCGCGGAACACCTCGGTGCGGGCGCAGAACGCGACGGTGGTGGTCGACTGGGTCGTCCGCGCGGCGAGCCAGAGCGGTGCTCTCGAATCGCTACCGGTGCTCACGTCGGTGAGATGCCGGTCGGCAAGCCGGGTGTAGGCGGCGACGTTGCGGTTGCGCACCGTGCCGTCGAGCCCGGTGCGCACCTGTAGCCTGCCGGACCAGTTCTCCGGGATGAGCACGGTGCGCTGCGCCGCCCGGTGCGGCTCGGCCATCGACACCAGGGTCCACTGCCGCAGGCGGGTCACCCTGCCCTCGGCGTCGGCGAGCACGACGTCCCGGTGCAGCACGCCGGTGCGCAGGTCGAGCCTGCGGTGCTCATGGCGCCGCTCTGGGGTGTCCAGTCGCAGCCACTGCCCGCCCTCCGGCCGGAACGTCAGCGGCAGCCAGTTGGGCAGGTTGACCATGCTCTCGTCCTCGCGGGGCACACCGTCGATCTCCGAGGTCAGCCGGTTGTAGATGCCTGCGATGTAGGTGCCGGGATAGTGCACCCCGTCGTCGTGCGACTCCGGCGCGGCCCCGCGTGTCGCGAGATACCCGTTCCCCACTGTGAGCAGTGCTTCCCTTGTGCCTTCGTCGGCCGCGTCGGATCCGACGTAGTCCAGTTGCCACTCGTCAGCTGGCTCGGCGCACATCGGGCAGTCCCGCGACGCGGTGTGCACCGCGAGCTGGTCAAGGTCGGTGACGACGATGTCGGCGCCCGCCGCGCGCAGACCCGCTGCGGCGCCGCCCAGGTCCACGCCGACGACCAGCCCGAACTCCCCGGCGTGACCGGCCTGCACCCCGAAGATGGCGTCCTCGATGACGACGGCGTCCACCGGTGCGACGTCGAGCGTGCGGGCGGCGGTCAGGAAAAGCGCGGGGTCCGGTTTGCCCGGCAGGCCGAGCCGCTCGGCCTCGACGCCGTCCACGCGGACGTCGAACAGGTCGGCCACCCCGGCGACGTCGAGCACCCGCGCGGCGTTCTTGCTGGCGGACACCAGCGCCGTGGCGATCCCGGCCTTGCGGAGCGTGCGCAGCAGTGTGATAGCGCCGTCGAAGGCGTGCGGCGGACGGGCGACGAGCTCCTCGGCGAACAGTGCGTCCTTCCGGTTCGCCAGCGCCCACGCGGTTGTCGTCCCTGGTTCGTCGTCCGGCTCGCCGCGCGGCAGCGTGACGTCGTTGGCGGCCAATACCGCCGTCACCCCGTCGATGCGGGCCTTGCCGTCGACGTGGGCACGGTAGGTCGTGGCGTCGAACCTGCCGGGCAGGACGTCGTCGAACAGCCGCTGCCAGGCGCGCTGGTGGACCGACGCCGTGTCGGTGACGACGCCGTCCAGGTCGAACAGGAACGCACCGAACTGGCGGTTGCCGAGCCACACCCGTTCGTGATCAGTGCTCACCGTCACCTCGCTGTCGCGGTCGGGCTATCAGCCTCGCCCGGACCGCACCACGTCGTCACGGCAGGAGGTCCCGGCGTCGCGGGTCCTCCTACCCCGCCACACCAGGTCGAGTGCCCGTCGCGACGCGGTGTAAACACCAGCAACGCTGGGCGTCGCGGCCGTGGCCAGCGCCACCCGTAGGCTGTGCGGCACAGGCCGCGCGATTTCAGCGTCGTCTCAGGCAACGCGGTTACTGTCGCGGCGGCGAGCGAGCGGGCCGCGCCGGGTCGCGGCGGAATCGAGCAGGGGAAGGTAGTCAACGAAGTCATGCCGAAGGAAAAGATCGTCGAGGGCGGGCGTGCATGGCCGTCGGCGAACGTGCTGCTCACCGTCGGGGTTGTCGTCGTCGCGATCATCGTGCTCGGCGGTGTGCTGCTGAGCGGTGACGACGAGCCACAGGGCGCGGCGACCGTGCCGAGCGACGTGTTGGTCGACGAGAACAGCCACCGGCTCACCGATGCGGGTGACGACTCGGTCACCGTCGTGGAGTTCCTTGACTTCCAATGCCCGGCGTGCGCGGGCTACTACCGCAACATCACCGTCGACGTCGAGCGAGACTACGGCGACCGGATCACGTTCGTGGTGCGCAACTTCCCGCTCGACAATCACCCGCTCGCGCTGTCAGCGGCCAAGGCGGCCGAAGCGGCGGGGATGCAGGGCAAGTACGCCGAGATGTACCACGCGCTGTACGACAACTACGAGCAGTGGGCGGTCACCGAGGACGCCGCAGAGATCAGCGATGACGAGGACAGGGCGCGGGCGGCCTTCGACCGCTTCGCGGAGGAGATCGGCC
This sequence comes from Actinophytocola sp., assembly GCA_009377385.1. GTDB lineage: Bacteria > Actinomycetota > Actinomycetes > Mycobacteriales > Pseudonocardiaceae > Haloechinothrix_A. Next base: position 1,077 of record WHUD01000007.1, on the reverse strand, counting down.
TCGACCTGGAGCGATTCCACACCGACATGGATTCGGACGCGGTGGCCAAGCGCATCGAGGCGGACAAGGCCGACGCGGAGAAGGCCGAGGTGACCGGGACGCCGACGCTGTTCGTCAACGGAGAGCGCTTCACACCGTCCGGTGAGACGTTCGCGGAGGTGAAGCAGCAGTTCCGGGACCGGCTCGACGCGGAGCTGGCGCAGTGAGCACCGCACGGGCGACGCCGGTGACAGGCGAGAGCTCGCTGGAGCGGGTCGTCCGGTGGCTCTACTTGGTCGGCGGCGGCATCGGCCTGCTGGCGTCGTTCGTGCTGATGGTCGAGAAGGTCGCGCTCCTCGAAGACGCCAGTTACGTGCCGACGTGCAGCCTCAACCCGGTGCTCTCGTGCGGGTCGGTGATGACCACACCGCAGGCCGCCGCGTTCGGCGTGCCGAACCCGCTGCTGGGTATCGCCGGGTTCGCGATGCTGGTAACGGCCGGGGGCGCGCTGGCCTCCGGGTTCCGCCCACCACGCTGGTTCTGGCTGGCGCTGCAGGCCGGGACGACGTTCGGCGTGCTGTTCGTGCACTGGCTGATCTGGCAGAGCCTGTACACGATCGGCGCGCTGTGTCCGTACTGCATGGTGGTGTGGGCGGTGACAATCCCGCTGTTCTGGTACACGACGCTGCACAACCTCTCGCACCGCCCGGTGGGAGCACTGCTCGCCCGCTACCACAGCTTCGTCTTGACGCTGTGGTTCGTGGTGATCATCGCGCTCATCGGCGTCCGGTTCTGGGACTACTGGTCGACGCTCGTGTGAGTGAACGGGGTCTTGTGAAGGGCGTCTTTGCAACACCAGGCGATGTGAAGACGCCCTTCACTCCGGCACCGGAGCCGCCTCCGCAAGCACACCATCGAACAGGTCCCCTTCCGCCGCGATGCGGTCCAGAACGTCGCGGGCGTCGAAGCGCAGTTCCGACGCGCGGCGGCAATCGGCCACCTCGTCCCAGGTCACCGGGGTCGACACGGTCGGGGTCTCTTTGGGACGCGCGCGGTAATTAGATAGGTATATCTGTTTCGCTTCGGTAGGGTTGTGCT
>WHUD01000079.1 GCA_009377385.1 Actinophytocola sp. | reverse complement strand
TGCGCGAGAACCGCACCGTGCCGGTCGCGCTGGCGGTGTCGATCTCCAGGGCGGGTCTACAACCACGAGATCCCCGCCTCGGCAGGCAGCCGCAGCGGCTCCGACCCAGGGTTCAGATACAACCCGACGATGTCGTAGACCTTGTCCACGAACAGCGGATCGGTGGAAATCTTGAACCCGCCCGCGCGATGCGGCTGCAGGCCGAACGCCTTCCAGACCCGCCCGATCGTCGACTTCGACAATCCGCTGCGCTCGGCCATCTTTGCCCGCGACCAGTGCGTCGCGTTGTCCGGTTTGGACTCCAACGTCGCCACGATCACGTCCTCAACCTGGTCGACGCTGATCAGCGCGGGGCGACCCGGCCGCGGCTCATCGGTCAGCCCGTCCAGACGATGCTCGACGAACCGCGCCCGCCACTTACCCACCGTGGGCTGCGACACCCGCAACTCGGCGGCCACCTCCTTGTTGGCCTTGCCCTGCGCGCAGGCCAGCACGATCCGCGCCCGCAGCGCCAACGCCTGCGAACTCTTCCGCCGCCGCTCCCACCGGATCAGCGTCGCCCGCTCGTCCTCGGTCAACACCAACTCCGCCTTCGGCCGTCCCGTGCCCGCCATCGCGCCATCGTCCCATCGCTGATCAGCACCGGATCGACACCACGCCAGCCCCAAAGTCACAGTTAATTAACGAATTTCCGGCGCAGGACACTAGCCAATCGCCGCGGAAAAGGCGAATACTGGAGGAGCCATTCGCGTCTGGCGACCTGAACAACACGAGGTCCGCAGCTAGCCGTCGGTGACCTCGAACGTAGCTGTGGCCACCAGTTCCCGGTCGACGTCACGGCGCTCCGGATGGCCTTCGTAGGTCGCCGGCTTCGTGAGGCGGTAGCGGCCTGGCTCAGGGAGACCTCCGAACGGCCAGGTCTGTGCCTCGGTGCTCTGTCCTGGTTTCAGGAGAATTCCAATGGCGGGCCAGACGCCGAGCCGTTCGATCCTGACCCACCGTTGGCCGTTCCAGCGCATCTCTCTGATGGGCAGACCGGTCATCAGCGGCACGTCACTCCGGTTGACCAGGCGTACCGCGAGTTGCTCTCCGGCCGTGATGGACCGCTTGTCGAGCACGAGTTCGATCACGGTTTGGCCGTCCGGGGTGTTGAGACGACTTACGGCGCCGCCGTGCGGTAGTGGTGAGCCCGTCATGGCAGTCCTGTTCTGCTCCGGTGGCCGAGGGGGTTCGGCACGGTCGCTCGCAGGCGAGCAGGCCGACGTCAGGAGTATGGCCACCGCCCACAGCGTCAGGTTTCTCATCGCCGCAAGCCTCTCCGCTCAGCTACAACGAAGACGCACCAGCGGAGCAATGGCGTTGCCTCACTCCCTCGGGCGACATCGCCGCGACTCGTCCACTGATTCTTGACTAATTCCAGAAAACTGGCCATACTCCAAAGCGTGCCAACAACGTCGGAGTTCGAGCGCATGTTGCGCGATGTCGCGCTTCGTGTGACGCGACCTCGAATAGCGGTGTTGTCCGCAGTGCACGACAACCCGCACGCCGACACCGACTCGCTCATCGGTGTCGTGCGGGAAAGTCTCGGTCGGGTGTCCCACCAAGCCGTCTACGACGTGCTCGGTGCACTGACGACCGCGGGTCTGGTGCGGCGCATCCAGCCGAGAGGCACTGTGGCGCGCTACGAGTCGAGGGTCGGGGACAACCACCACCACGCCGTGTGTCGATCGTGCGGTGTCATCGCGGACGTCGATTGCGCCATCGGCGACCCGCCCTGCTTGACGCCCTCCGACGACAACGGCTTCGTGATCGACGAGGCCGAGGTCATCTTCTGGGGCCTGTGCCCCGACTGCTCCATCGCACATAGTTCCTGAACATCCCGAAAGGATTCCGATGTCTAACAGTCCCGACGCCATCACCGGAGCGACGAACGAGGAGCCCGGTGGGTGCCCGGTCGTGCACGGACGCGCGCCGCACCCGACCCAGGGCGGGGGGAACCGAGGATGGTGGCCGAACCGGCTCAACCTGAAGATCCTCGCCAAGAACCCCGTCGTGGCCGACCCCATGGGCGAGTCGTTCAACTACGCCGACGAGTTCAAGACACTCGACCTTCCCGCAGTCAAGCGGGACATCGAAGAGGTGCTGACCACGTCGCAAGACTGGTGGCCAGCCGACTTCGACCACTACGGGCCGTTCATGATCCGCATGGCGTGGCACAGCGCAGGCACGTACCGCATCAGCGATGGCCGAGGCGGCGCTGGTGCCGGTCAACAGCGCTTCGCACCCCTCAACAGCTGGCCGGACAACGGCAACCTCGACAAGGCTCGCCGGCTGCTCTGGCCGGTCAAGAAGAAGTACGGCAAGAAGATCTCGTGGGCCGACCTGATGGTCCTCGCAGGCAACGTCTCGCTCGAGTCGATGGGCTTCGAGACCTTCGGGTTCGCAGGCGGCAGGGAGGACGTCTGGGAGGCAGAGGAGGACGTCTACTGGGGCCCGGAGACCACCTGGCTCGGCGACGAGCGCTACAGCGGTGACCGGGAGCTGGAGAACCCCTTCGGCGCGGTGCAGATGGGCCTCATCTACGTGAACCCGGAAGGCCCGAACGGCAACCCGGACCCGATCGCGGCCGCCCGCGACATCCGCGAGACGTTCGGCCGCATGGCGATGAACGACGAGGAGACCGTCGCGCTGATCGCCGGTGGGCACACCTTCGGCAAGACCCACGGTGCCGCTCCCGACAGCAACCTCGGCCCGGAGCCGGAGGCGGCTCCGCTCGAGGCGCAGGGCCTCGGCTGGAAGAGCGGCCACGGCACCGGCAAGGGCAGGGACGCGATCACCAGCGGACTCGAGGTCACCTGGACGACCACGCCGACGCAGTGGAGCAACAACTACTTCGAGAACCTGTTCGGCTACGAGTGGGAGCTGACCCAGAGCCCCGGCGGCGCCCACCAGTGGCAGCCGAAGGACGGCGCTGGCGCCAACACCGTGCCCGACCCGGAGGACGGCTCGCTGACGCGTCCGCCGACGATGCTGACGACCGACCTGTCGCTGCGGTACGACCCGGTCTACGAGCCGATCGCACGGCGCTTCTACGAGAACCCTGACCAGTTCGCGGACGCCTTCGCCCGCGCGTGGTTCAAGCTGACCCACCGCGACATGGGCCCGATCCAGCGTTACCTCGGCCCAGAGGTTCCGCAGGAGACGCTGATCTGGCAGGACCCGGTCCCCGCCGTTGACCACGAGCTCGTCAGCGCCGAGGACATCGCAGCCCTCAAGCGGCAGATCCTCGACTCGGGGCTTCCGGTCTCCCAGCTTGTCTCGACCGCGTGGGCATCGGCGTCGACGTTCCGTGGCAGCGACATGCGCGGCGGTGCGAACGGGGCGCGCATCCGCCTCGAGCCGCAGCGGAACTGGGAGGTCAACGAGCCAGACAAGCTGGCGACCGTGCTGCGCACCCTTGAGGGCGTCCAGGAATCCTTCAACAGCGCGCAGACCGGCGGCAAGAAGGTCTCGCTGGCCGACGTGATCGTGCTGGGTGGGTGCGCCGCCGTAGAGAAGGCCGCCAAGGACGCGGGCTTCGACGTCGAGGTGCCGTTCACCCCAGGTCGCACCGACGCGTCACAGGAGCAGACGGACGCGGACTCGTTCGCCGCGCTCGAGCCGACCGCGGACGGGTTCCGCAACTACCTCGGCAAGGGCAACCGGCTGCCGACCGAGTACCTGCTGCTCGACCGTGCGAATTTGCTCACCCTGAGCGCGCCGGAGATGACGGTTCTCGTCGGTGGCCTCCGTGTCCTCGACGCGAACTACCAGCAGTCGTCGCTGGGCGTCCTCACCGACAAGCCGGGGACGCTGACGAACGACTTCTTCGCGAACCTGCTCGAGCTGGGCACGGAGTGGGCGCCAACGTCTGAAGACGCCGAGACGTTCGAGGGTCGCTCGGCCACCGGCGAGGTCAAGTGGACCGGCAGCCGCGCCGACCTCGTCTTCGGCTCGAACTCCGAGCTGCGTGCGCTCGCGGAGGTCTACGCGAGCGACGACGCGAAGGAGAAGTTCGTGCGGGACTTCGTGGCCGCGTGGGACAAGGTCATGAACCTGGATCGGTACGACCTGGTCTGATCCCTGCCTGGTTCCTGCGTGATCAGATGCCCAGGTCGGCCGCTCGGCCGGCCTGGGCATTCTGCTGTCTGCCGCCTGGACACCTGCCGCCTGGCGCGACCCCGGCGCCGCTGCCTTAGTGCTCGGGCACTCCGCTCCGCGCCGGGTTGCGTATCGCCGCACTGCCGTAACGCTCACGCGCTTGGCTGGGCGTGACGACCTCGTCGCGCAGCGGCGGCCTGCCGCGCAGCGCGTTCTCCCACACGGGGCGGATCGACGGGGCGACGATGTCGGCGAATCGCAGCCGAATCGGCAGCGGCCGGGCGGACGCCATGGCCGCCTTCGTGGCGGGCACGATCGTTGCGTCGGTCAGTCGGCGCTGGTCCAGGCCGCTGAGGTGGCGCATCCAGCGCGGGAGCGTGACGATGACGGCCGGGGTCAACCGGCGCGCCGCCCACGCCACCCGCCGATTCGTGGTGTCGGTAGGCGGGTAGAGGATCTGGCGCGCGACGCGGTCGGCGTTCTCCGACCAGCACAGCCGTGGCCGCTGTTCGGCGAAGTACTGCCGGACACCGTCGCGGCTGGTCGGCACCGTAGCGGGGTCGCAGGTCTGGAGTTCGGCGGCGATCGCGCAGTCGGCCCAGTAGCGATCCTCGTCGGCGCGGCTGAGTGGACCGGGCCCGTACGTCTCATAGCACTTCAGCACGGAGTGCCAGCCGGTCAGATGAATCCACAGCTGGCTGGCCGGATCGTTGGCGCTATACCGCTTGCCGCTGATCGGCTCGATGCCGGTAGCGCGGGCGTGCACCTTCTGGAGCAGCTCGGACGACTCGATCGCAGCACGGCTGTCACCGATAGCGACGATGGTGAAGTACGTCAGCGTGCTGTCCAGCCGCCCCATCGGGTCGGTGTAGATGCCCTGGGTGTCGGTGACAGACGCCGTCAGGAACGGGTCGAACGCCTCGACCGCGATGGAGCGCTGGAACCCGAGCAGGGCCGTCGGGCTCGTCCATACCCGCCACGTGGGTGAGTCCGGACCGAAGAAGCCGTGGTCCTCGCGCCTGCGGTCGCCGTCGAACGGCCAGCCCCGGTTCGCGAGCATCCGTCGTTCCACCATCTGTCGTCCCTTCACGCCACGCTGACGGCGCGGCAGATCATCCGGCCGTAGAGCTCGCCGAGCTCCTGGGTCGTCCAGTCATCGGGGTGATCCAGCAGTGACCGAGCCGCCGCCTCGCACGAGGACATGAACAGCTCCACAAGCACGGGAAGTTTGCGTTCGAGGTCGGCGACGTCCCACCAGGCGGTCAGCGCGGGTCGCAGCCACCGGGTCGCGCTGTCGGCCATCACCAGCCGCGCCCGTTGGAACTGGTCCGCGACCGCCGGGTCGGGAGCCGCGCTGAACAACAGCCGCCACGCGTCGGGCCAGTCGGCCACGACGTCGAGAAACGCCCGGTAGCCCCGCACGAAGACGGCCTCGGGGTCGTCGCCACGGGCGCTGTGCAGCGCGGCGAGCGCGCTGGCGAGCAGCCGGTCCGCCTCGCGCTCGACCAGCGCCGCGATGAGCGCGACCCGGTCACGGAAGCACGAGTAGACGACCGGACGGGTGACGCCGAGACGGTCGGCGACGGCGCCGATCGTCACAGCGCCAACGCCGGATTCGACGGCGATGGCCAGCGCGGCGTCGAGCACCTGCGGACGTCGACGCTCCGGCCCGAGGTGGGCAGCGCGCTCCCGTCCCGCGTGCACCGCGTCGGTCATGCCAGCGACGTTACTACGCCAGTGAAGGTTTTTCCTACATAGATGTAGTAATATACGCCTCACCTAACCGGATCAAGCCCATGACCAGGGAGTTTTCGATGCGCCGCGCAGTCCTCGCCGTCCTGATGCTCGCCTTACTCGGCGGCTTCGCCACGCCAGCGGCCGCGGCGCCGTCCTCCGGCTACAACGACTGGTCTTGCCACCCGTCCGCAGCGCATCCCCGGCCTGTGGTGCTGATCCACGGCCTTGGCGGCAACGGCCAGGGCAACTGGGCTTACCACGGCCCGAGGCTGGCCGACGCCGGGTACTGCACGTTCTCGTTCACCTACGGCCAGCAGTTCCCCGGCGCGCCCGGCGGCACCCGGCCGGTGAAGGAATCCGCGCAGGAAGTGGGCGCGTTCATCGACGAGGTTCTTGCCGCCACCGGCGCCGACAGGGCTGATCTCGTCGGACACTCCGAGGGCGGTTTCCTGTCGCTCTACGTGCCGAAGGTCGCCGGGTACGCGCCCCGGGTCGGCACCGTGGTCGCCCTGGCGCCGCCCACCCACGGCACGACGGTCAGCGGGCTGGTCACCGTCGGCCAACTGCTCGGCGGACAGGAGTTCATCGACCTGCTCACCGAGGGCGTGATGTGCTATGCGTGCGGCGACCTCGTGGTCGGCGGCGAGGCGGTCGCGGAGCTCACCGACGGCCCCATCGCGCAGCAGGGCGTCGACTACACCATCATCGCCACCCGGTACGACACCATCGTCACGCCCACATCGACGTCGTTTGTCGATGAGGCGGGCGTGGACAACCAGTACGTTCAGGACTCCTGCGCCAGCGATCCGGTCGGCCACGTCGGTATCGCCTTCGACCCCACCGTGACGCAACTACTCACGAACGCACTCGACCCGAGCACCGCGGTCGACGTCCGGTGCGGCTTCGGTCCGCCGTTCTGACGAAGGACACTTCCGGAAATCGCGGTATTCCGTTGTCACAAGCGACTCGTACACCTCGAAGTGAACGTGCGGCCATCGCCCGGCGTAGCAGCCAGGAAATATGGTGCGGAACTCGATCAGGCCGTCCTCGTCGGCGGCCTGCACCCCTCGCAGGTAGTTCTCGTCCACAACGGACTCGGAGTACCACGGCTCCCCCCATCGGGCGGTCCGCCTGACGTCGACGGCCCGGACTCGCAAGCCGTCAGCACCCCGGCGCGACCGCGACGCACCCGGCGCCGCCGAACAGCCGCAGCGTGCGGCGACGCTCGATGATCCTCGGCAGGTCATGGGGGAGGCCGAGGGTCGTGGTCCTCGATGTGGTCGGTCATGGCCCCATCTCAGCCTGGATTGCTGAGAAACCGCTGTGGCACGCCGATGAAAACGCTAAGGAGTGGCGCCCAACCTGGCACGGATCACCACCGCGATCGCGACGGAGGCGTGCTGCTCGGCGGGGATGAGCGTGCGCATCAGCGCGATGACCTCCTCGGAGAACAGCGGGTAGAGCGCGCAGTCGTCGATGCTGAGCGGCTGGTGGTCGAGGACGTCGATGTCGACAAACCCGACCCGCTTCAGCTTGCCGACGAAGTCGTCCTCGGCGAGCGCGCCCGCGACGCAGCCCGCCCACGCGGCGGGCTGGGTCAGGATCTCCGGCGGCAGGCCCTCCTGCTCGACGGTCAGGTCGGATACGCAGAACTGCCCGCCGGACCGCAGCACCCTGGCGCACTCGGCCATCACGCGCGTCTTGCGCGCCGACAGGTTGACGACGCCGTTGGAGATGATGACGTCGACGCTGTCGTCGGGCAGCGGGATCGCCTCAAGCTCCCCTTCCAGCGGCTCGACGTTGTCCAGCCCGGCCTCGCGGGCAGCGCTGGCGGTGCGCTCCAGCATCTCGGGCAGGAAGTCGAGCGCGATCACTCGCCCAGTCGGTCCGGTGCGCCGCGCGGCGAGGATGCTGTCGATCCCACCGCCGCACCCGAGGTCGAGGACGGTGTCCCCCGGCTTGATCTCGGCGTGTCGCAGGTGGTTCGCGACGCCGAGCGCGCGCCGGATCGCGGGGTCCGGCACCTGCGCCAGCTCCTCGTCGCTGTAGAGCTTCCGCGCCACCACCTCCGTGGTCGGCGGCACGTGGCGGTATGCCGCCCGCACGAGGTCTTTCACCTCGGCCGAGTGCATCAGGTCACGGGTCATCGCTCCAACTCCTCCACCATGTGCCGCAGCCGTCGCAGCACGTCGTCCGGGACGTCTTCCTCCGACGCGTCGAACAACGTCTGACGCAGCTCTCGCGCGAACTCCAGCTCGCCGCAGCACCGGCGGCACCGGGCGAGGTGGCTTTCGATCGCGGCCTTCTCCCCCACGTCGACGACGTCGTCGATGTACTCCCAGAGCTGGCGCACCGCCTCCGCGCAACCGATCATCGGGCCCCCTCCCGCAGTAGGCCGTATTCGGTGGCATAGCGCCACATCTGCTGCTCGAACGCCTTCCTGCCGCGATGCAGCCGCGCCAGCACGGTGCCCAGCGGCGTGTCCAGCATCTCCGCCACCTCGCGCACCAGGAATCCGTGCATGTACACCAGCACAACCGGGATGCGGTAGTGCTCCGGCAGCCGCAGCAGCACCTGCCGCACGTCGTCCACGCTGAACTCGGCGAGGAAGTCGAGGTGCAGCGAGTCCGAGTACGGGAACGGGTCCTCGTGGGCGATCGTGCGGTACAGCGAGAACTCCTCCAGAGCGTCGAGGTCGACGTCCTCGTGGCTGCGCGCACGGCCACGGAGCCGGTCGCGGCAGCAGTTGACCAGGATTCGCACCAGCCACGCTGGCGCTGCGGCCTCGTCGCGGAGCTGGTCGACGTGCTGGTACGCCTTGAGCAGGCAGTCCTGCACCGCGTCCTCGGCTTCGTCGCCGACGATGCGGCGCGCGATCCGGTACAGCCGGGGCAGTTGCTCGCGCGCGACGTCGCGGAACAGCTCCACCCGAGCCGCACGAGGTTCCGCTGCGCACACGGCGTCCATGCCTCTCAGACGTTCGCGAACCCCCTCCTTAATGCACTCCGTCGCGATTTGACAGGTGAAAGTTTCACACTGCGCCCATATGGCTCAGCGATGCAATAACCGGGCACACGACTGCCGTCCTTCATCGCAGACACCACTCACACACCAGGAGGCAGCCATGACCACCGCGATCGAACAGCTCGAGGCCAAGGTCCGCCGGATGTACCGGGACGTCGCCGAGCGGCCCGGTGGGTCCTACCACTTCGAGACGGGACGTCCGCTCGCCGAACGACTCGGCTACGACGCCACCATGCTGGACCGGATTCCCCAGGCGGCGCTCGACTCGTTCGCCGGTGTCGGACACTTCTTCGACCTCGCCGTGCTGACACCGGGCGAGCGGGTGTTCGACCTCGGCAGCGGGTCCGGCACGGATTCGTTCATCGCGGGCATGCTGGTCGGCCCGCCCGGGATGGTCGTCGGCGTTGACTTCACCCCGGAGCAGCTCGCCAAGGCACGCGGGCTGGCCAGCGAGACGGGCGTGGACGACCACGTCCAGTTCCGGAACGGCCGCATCGAGGCGCTGCCCGCACCGGACGGCGGCGTTGACTGCGTGATCTCCAACGGCGTCATCAACCTGTGCCCCGACAAGGCGGCGGTGTTCCGCGAGGTCGCCAGGGTGTTGCGACCCGGCGGGAGGCTGGCTATCGCGGACATCGTCACCGAACGGCAGCTCGCGACGTCGATCGTCTGCAACGTCGATCTGTGGGCGTCCTGCATCGGCGGCGCGGCGCAGGAGTCCGACTACCTGCAGGCGATCGAGGACGCCGGGCTGCACGTCCAGCACGTGCGGAGCAACCCGTACGAGTTCCTCTCCGACGGCGCTCGCGGCGCCACCACCACCTACGGCGTCAAGAGCATCTCGCTGTTGGCGACCAAGTAACACAACCAGAAGGAGTCATCATGTCCACCACCGAGGTGCACCCCAACGGCGTCGACGTCACCCAACTTGTGCAGACCGTCGAGGCGATCCAGGGCAACCCGTCGCTGGCGAAGTTCCAGTTCCGCGCCAGCAACACCTGGCTCGGCGGCGGACGCTCCCGCACCAGCATCGGCGGCTTCTACGGCGCAGGCACCGAGGACTCGTCCCGCGAGAAGCCGTTCGTGCTCGAAGGTGACGAGCCGCCGGTGCTGCTCGGCGAGAACACCGCGCCCAACGCCGTCGAGGCGATCCTGCACGCGCTGGCGTCGTGCCTCGCCGTCGGCATCAGCTACAACGCCGCCGCCAAGGGCATCGAGCTCCGCAGTTTGGAGTTCGACCTGGAAGGCGAGCTTGACCTGCACGGTTTCCTCGGCCTGTCGGACGACGTGCGGCCTGGCTACAGCGACGTTCGCGTCACCTGCCGCGTCGACTCCGACGCACCAGCCGAGCAGATCGACGAGTTGTGCGCCTACGCGCAGCGGACATCGCCGGTGCTTGACATCCTCCGTAATCCGGTGAGCGTCACCGTGACAAGGGCATAACGCCGCATCGCGACCCAGCCAATAATTCAACCCATGTTGATTTCTTGTGGGATGTCCGAGATAATGCAACAAGGGATGACCGGGGGTAGGCATGGCAGCGCTGACACACATCTGCGGTAGGCAACAGCCGCCGACCGCGGTCCACCGGGCGCGAGGCTGGGCGCGTCCGGTGGCGCGCATAGCGGGCACGGCCGTGGTGTTCGCCGTGGCCTGGGTGACCATGCGCGACCGGCTGCCTGGCATCGGTGAGATCAGCGCGGCGTTGCGGTCCGCGGCGGAGGGGTGGCTCGCGATCGCGGGGCTGGCGATGCTGGTGGCGATCGGGCTGTTCGCGCGGCAGCAGCGACGACTACTCGCCGGCGTCGGCGTGCGACTGCCGAGGCACCGCGCGCTGGCACTGGCGTTCAGCCGCTCGGCGATGGCGATCAGCCTGCCAGCGGGCGCGGTGGTGTCGGCGGCGTACGCGTTCCGACAGTTCCGCGCCAGCGGCGCTGACCGCCGCTCGGCCACCACGGTGATGGTGGTCTCGGGCGCGCTGAGCGTCGCCGGACTGATCCTGCTCTACAGCACCGGAACGCTGGCCGCCGCCTTCCTTGGTGCGTCGGCGAGCTGGCGAGCACACCCGCTGTTGACGACGGGCGCTGCCGTGCTGCTGGTCGGCACGTTCGTGGCCCTGGCCCGGTTCGTGTCCCGCACCATCGCACCCCGGCACTGGCTGCTCGCGCTCACGGCCGCGGTCGGGAACTGGTCGGCCGACTTGTTCTGCCTGATCGCCACGGCACGCGCGTTCGAGTTGCCGCTGGGACTGCTCGAACTGGCCGCGCTGTTCCTTACCGTACAACTGGTGCGCCAGATCCCGCTGACCCCGGGTGGGATCGGCGTGGTCGAGGCGAGCCTGCTGACCGGGCTTGTCGGCATGGGCGCGCCGGAAGCAGCTGCCGCCGCCACCGTGCTCACCTACCGCCTGTTCTCCTGCTGGCTGATGATCCCGGCTGGACTGGCAGGGTGGCTGGTGCTGCGCCGTCGCACAGTCGAGCTTGACGGCGCTGTCGTTCAGCGGTTGTCGCGTCCCGCCCGCCGTGCGAAGCGTCGGAGCTGGAAGACCCTGGCCACGCCAACCAGCGCGACAAGCAGCGCACCGCCGACCGAGGCGAACAGTAACGCGATGCCCAGCGGCAGGGTCCCGGACGCGCCAAGGTAGTGCACCGTCACGGACGACGAGTTCTGCAAGATGAAGATGAGCAGGAACACCAGCACGACGACGGCGACGAGCACCGCGACCCAGGCGCCACTGATGCGGGTGGGCTTGAGCTTCGCGGCGCCCTCGACGTCCGACGTGCCGGGCCGCTCGATCTTCTCGGTCGGGGCCGCTGACTCGGTTGTACGCGGTTCCGTGCGGTCGATGTCGGTCGTGCCCGGCGCGTCTGCACGAGTGTCGTTGTCTTTGCTCACGCTGTGATTGTCCCGCCATGAGCTGGTTTCCCGCAGTACGAACCGTGAGGCACGCTCGGGTTCACCTCTCCGGGGTAATGCGTGGTACACATAACGTTTGCCGTTATTAACGCGCCACGTTATGCTTGTGGGGGTGCTGAGGTCATTCGCGAACAAGGACACGGAACGGGTATGGCGTCGGGAACGCGCCAAGAAACTAGATCCCAACACGCAACGCGCAGCGTACGGAAACTGCTGATGCTCGATGCCGCCGAGGTTCTCGATGACCTCAAGGTCCCTCCCGGGAACAGGCTCGAGAAGCTACGCGGCGACCGCGCGGGGCAGTACAGCGTGCGGATAAACCAGCAATGGCGCATCTGCTTCCGATGGACCACAGCAGGACCAGAAGACGTCGAGATCGTTGACTACCACTGAAAGGAGGGACCATGCCGACAACACCCGAGATGGCACCCATACATCCCGGCGAGATCCTCGCCGAGGAGTTCCTCACACCCTTGGAGATCACCCAGCACAGGCTGGCGGTCGAGATCAGCGTGCCACCCCGCAGGATCAACGAAATCGTGCACGGTAAGCGGCGCATCAGCGCTGACACCGCGCTCAGGCTTGCTCGCTACTTCGGCACGTCGGAGCGCTTCTGGATCAATCTGCAAAGCCGCTATGACCTCGAGGTGGAACGGGATCGACTAGGACCGACACTGGACGCGATCCGTCCGCTGCGAAACGCCTCGTAACGACGCCATACGGGATGGATGTGGCCAGCCGCCCTCTTCGGCACCGCGTTGCTCGTGGTACTCCTGCTTCTCCCGTCCGCGCTACAGGACAGTGCAGGAACGCTGGGCATCACCGCACTAGCTCTGTTGCTCGGGGGCGTTGCGTCCGGCCTGTGCGCAGTGACGGCGAATCCGGCAAACTCGCACCCATGAGCGCCGACGAGCTGTCCCTGCAGCGGGGGCCGCTGCGGGCGACGGTGGACCCGATCGGCGCTTCCCTGCGCTCCTTGCGCGCGGACGGCGTGCCCCTGGTCCGCGAGTTCCCTGCGGAGACGCGGCGAGCCATGTACGCCGGCGCCATCCTCGCGCCGTGGACCGGCCGTCTCGCTGCGGGCAGATACACCTTCCAGGGGCGAACTCACCAGCTCCCGATCGATGAGCCGCAGCGCGGCACCGCGCTGCACGGGCTGGTCGCCAAGCGGCCATGGGACATCGTCCAGCACCGGTCTCGGGATCGAGCCGGCGACCTGCCCGCCCAACGCGTTCGTCAGCGGTCGCGATCTGCTCGTGCTCGAACCTGGTGAGCAGCACGTCGCACGGTGGCACATCGCTCCCCTGTCCACGAGTGACCACGTTTAGCGCGCGGCCGCGTGGGCGTCGCCAAGCGGCACGCGGCGGCGAAAACCCGGTGCCTCCCCCGCCCAGTGCCAATCAAACCCGGCAAATCGGGCACGAAATGACGCTCAGCGGGTGGAGGCGCCGGGGCGGGGAGGCTCGGAGGGACAGGGTGTGCGGGCACGGGGTCGGAACGGGCCGGGGCGGGCGGAGCGACGGAGCACGCGTGCCGGGGCGAGGCGCGGGGCCGCAGTGCGTCCGGTGTCAGCCCACCTCGGAAGCCACCGCCGCGCGGGCCTCGGCGGCGTCGGACGCCGCCAGAGCGACCTCCGCCAGCCGGACGCACTCCGCATCCGTACGGACGGCCAAGGCGGCCCGCACCTCGGGGAGCGCCCCCGGCGCCATGGACAAGCTCGTCACACCCAGCCCGACCAGCACCGGAACAAGCAGCGGGTCACTCGCCGCCTCCCCGCACACGCCGACCGGTTTGCCAAGCTCGCGCCCGGCCTGAGCGGTGCTCCGCACCAGCTCAAGCAACGCGGGCTGCCAGGGGTCCAGCAGGTCCGCCAGCTCGCCAGCCATCCGGTCCGCAGCCAAGGTGTACTGACCCAGGTCGTTGGTGCCGATGCTGGCGAAGTCGCACCCGGCGAGCACCTGCCGCGCGCGGATCGCGGCGGCGGGCACCTCCACCATCGTCCCCGCAACCGGCAGACCCAGCGCGTGCGCCTGCTCGGCGAACGCGGCGGCCTCGGCGGGGGTGGAGATCATCGGCGCCATGACCCAGACGTCGGCCTCGTGGCGGTTGCGCGCCTCGGCGATCGCCGCGAGCTGGTCGGCGAGCATGTCAGGGGTGCGGCGGGCGAGCCGCCAGCCCCGCACCCCCAGCGCGGGGTTGGGCTCCTCGCCGTGGTCGACGAACGCCAGCGGCTTGTCTGCGCCCGCGTCCAGTGTCCGCACCACGACCTTGCGTCCGGCGAACGCGGTGAACACCGCGCCATAGCTCTCGGCCTGCTCCGCCACGCTCGGCGCGGTCGTCCGGCTCAGGTACAGGAACTCCGTGCGCAGCAGCCCGACGCCCTCGCTGTCCACTTCGGACGCCACCGCCAGCTCGGCGGACGACCCCAGGTTGACCAGCAGCTTCACCGGCGTCCCATCGGCGGTGCGCCCCGGCCCCGAGTTTGCGGCGACAGCTTGCGCGCGCTCCTGCTCGACCAGCACCGCGCGCTTCGCCTCGCCAGG
The DNA here is from genome assembly GCA_009377385.1 of Actinophytocola sp. GTDB lineage: Bacteria > Actinomycetota > Actinomycetes > Mycobacteriales > Pseudonocardiaceae > Haloechinothrix_A. Next base: position 6,231 of record WHUD01000079.1, on the reverse strand, counting down.
GTCCGGCTCGACGTCGACGGTGCCAGCACGGCCGTCGACCAGCACCTCGGTGCCGTCAGACAGCTCGCGCGCGGCGGCGCAGGCCACGATCGCGGGGATGCCAAGCGACTTCGCCAGGATTGCGGTGTGGCTGGTGGGCCCACCCTGCTCGGTGACGATCGCCAGCACCTGCTTCGGGTCCAACGTCGCGGTGTCGGCGGGCGCGAGGTCGGTCGCCAGCAGCACATACGGGTGGCCGGGGTCGGGCAGCCCCGGCATCGGCAGGCAGAGCAGCTCCGCGACGGTGCGGTGGCACAGGTCGTCCAGGTCGGCCGCGCGTTCGGCGAGGTAGCCGCCCGCCGCCTCAAGCGCCGCGCGGAAGACGCCGAACGCCTGGTGGACGGCGTGCGGCAGCGACCGGCCGCCCGCGAGCGCCTTGCCGACCTGTCCGGCCAGCGCGGGGTCGCGGGGCATCATCGACTGCGCGAGCAGGACGTCGGCGGCGGGCCCGTTCGCCTTCGACGCCCGAGCGTCCAGGTCGGCCGCGACGGCTTCCAGCGCCTCGCGCGCTCGCGCGGTGGCCGCCTCCGGGTCCGACTCAGCCCCGGTGTCCGGTGGCAGCTCGGGCGGGCTGGCCAGCCGCGCCACCGGGCCCGCCGCGACGCCCGCGCTCACTCCGATGCCGGTCAACCTGCTCATCGGCCTCAGCCCTGCGCGTCGTGGTCCGTGGCGACCATGGTGGCCAGCTCCTCCAACGCGGCGTCGGCGTTCTCGCCGTCGGCACGCAGGATGACCTCCTCGCCGCCCTTGGCGTCAAGGCCGATGACGGAGAGGATGCTGCGGGCGTCGACGAACTCGCCGCCGTCCTTCCCGATCAGCACCTCGACCGACTGCTTGGCCGCTGCCTGCACGAACAGCGCCGCTGGCCTAGCGTGCAGGCCGACAGACGACCCGACGACGACTCGACGTTCTGGCATGATTTCGCTCCTTTTCGGACAGTGTCAGGCGGCGACGGCCTGCCGGGCGGTGGCGCTGGACTCGGCCTGCGTTGCGGACTCGGTCGGGCTGCGGCGGACGTGCTTGGCCGCGACGACGACGCCGCACGTGACGGCCGTACCGACGACGATCGCCAGCAGGTAGCCGAGCGGGTTGCCGATCAGCCCGATCACCCAGATGCCGCCGTGCGGAGCCATCAGGGTCGAGCCGACCGCCATCGACGTCGCACCAGCGGCGGCACCACCGGCCACAGTGGACGGAATGACGCGCAGCGGGTCGGCAGCCGCGAACGGGATGGCGCCCTCGGTGATGAACGACAGGCCGAGCAGCCACGCGGCCTCGCCCGCCTGGCGTTCCGGCTGGGTGAACAGCTTGCGACGGATCACGGTGGCCAGCGCCAGCCCGAGCGGCGGCACCATTCCGGCCGCCATGACGGCTGCCATCACGGTCAGGTTGTCCGAGGCCAGCGCGGCGGTGCCGAACAGGTAGGCGACCTTGTTGACCGGTCCGCCGAGGTCGAAGCCCATCATCGCGCCGAGCAGCGCGCCGAGCAGGACCGCGTTGACGCCTGCCAGACTGCCGAGCCAGTCAGTGAGCGCGGACTGCACCGAGGCGATCGGGCCGCCCGCGACGACGATCATGATGAACCCGACGACGAACACCGAAATCAGCGGGATGACGACGACGGGCATGACGCCTGCGACTCCGCGCGGCACCTTGATCTGCTTGAGACCCAGCGTGACCGCGCCCGCGAGCAGACCGGCGACGAGACCGCCGAGGAACCCGGCCTCGATGGCGACGGCGATCAGCCCGCCGACGACGCCGGGTGCGATGCCCATCCGGTCGGCCATGCCGAACGCGATGAACCCGGCCAGGATCGGCACCAGCATGGAGAACGCCTCTGAGCCGAGCTTGAACATGACGCCTGCGAAGCCCGCCTCGCTGAACAGCTTGGACAGGTCGCTCACACCGGGGTACTCGGTGCCCTGGAACGTGCCGCCGTCGACGATCACGGCGATCTCGGCGCCACCGAGCACAAAGGACAGTGCGATAAGGATGCCGCCAGCCGCGACGAACGGGATCATGTACGAGACACCGGTCATCAGCCACTGCCGCAAGTGCGAACCGAAGCCAAGCGCGGCGTTCTGGGTGCGCAAAGGCGCGGCAGTAGGCTTCGGCGCGGTGGAGTCCGAGGAAGCAGCGGCCGCCGCCTCGCTGATCAGCCCTGCGGCGTCGTTGATGGCACGCTTGACGCTGCCGGTCACGGTCGGCTTGCCCGCGAACCGCTCCTTGTCACGGACGTCGACGTCGGCGGCGAACACCACGGCGTCCGCCTCGGCGATCTGCGCCGCGGTGAGCGGGGTGGCGCCAGCGGCGCCCTGTGTCTCAACGCTGATCTCGTGACCAGCCGCTTCGGCCTCCTGCTCAAGCGCCTCGGCGGCCATGTAGGTGTGGGCGATGCCGGTAGGGCACGACGTGACTGCGACGAGTTTCATCGTGCAAGCACCTCCTTCTCGATGAGGGTGACGACGGCGTCAGGGTTCGGCGCTGTCCTTAGCGAGTTCTTGAAGCTCTCGTGGACGAGCCTGCGCGCGAGCGAGGCGAGGATCGTCATGTGTTCGTCGCCGTTCGGCGCGGCGATGAGAAACACCAGGTCGGCGGGGCCATCCGCGGCGCCGAAGTCCACTCCGCCTGCGCAACGGCCGAAGGCGAGGCTTGGCGCTGTGACGTGGGCGGATCGGGCGTGCGGGATGCCAATGCCGCCCTCGATGCCGGTGGGCATCTGCTCCTCGCGGGCACGGACGTCGGCGAGGAAGCCATCGACGTCGGTGACGCGGCCCTGCTTGGCGAGGCGGGTGACGAGTGCTGCGGTTGCCTGGTGGCGATCCTCGCCGGTGAGGTCAAGGTCAACCAGATCCGCGGTGATCAGGTCAGACATGTGCTACTCCGTGTTACTTCGTCAGGACCCGGTCCGGGTCGATGGATCGCTGCACCTCGGCCTGGACGCGGCCGAGGTCGTCCGGGGTGGGCATGCTGCTGCCCGGCAGAGTGACGGCGGCCGCGCCCCAGGTGACGGCGGTGCGCAGGGCGTGCTCGCCCGTGCCGCCCGCCGCGAGGAACCCGGCCAGCGTCGCGTCACCAGCGCCTACGGTGCTGACGACAGGGGCATCGAGGCGCGCGGTGGCGTGCCTCGCGCCGTGGGCGTCCAGCAGGATCGCGCCGTCGGGGCCGAGGCTGGCCAGCACCGCGCCCGCACCCCTGTCCCGCAGCACTTGGGCTGCTTTGACGGCGTCGCCAAGCGTGCGGATCTCGGCGCCAGAGCACTCGGCAAGCTCATCGGCGTTGGGCTTCACCAGGTCGGGACCCGCGGCGAGGCAGGCGTCCAGCGCGGCACCGCTGGAGTCGACGGCGACCCCGGCGCCGAGATCGTGCGCCCGCGCGGTCAGCCGCGCGTAGACGTCGACCGGCATGCCGGGTGGCAGACTGCCGCAGCCCGCCACCCAGTCGGCCTCGCCGCGGATGGCCTCGAGCGCCGCGGCGAGCACGGCGTCCACTTCGGACTCCGAAAGCCGCGGACCCGGCTCGTTCAGCTTGGTGACGGTGCCGTCGGGCTCGGCCACCGTGAGGTTGCTGCGAATGCCACCGGTCACCGGGACCTCGCGCAGCGGCACGCCGGTCTCGCGGAGCAGCGCGAGCAGCTCCAGCCCGGCGAACCCGCCGATGCACAGCACCGCCCGAGTCGGGCTGCCATGCGCGACGAGGGCACGGGAGACGTTGACGCCCTTGCCGCCAGCGTCGACCGATGTGGTCAGCGCCCGCTGCACCTCGCCTCGGCGCAGCCGGTCGACCTCGACGGTGCGGTCGAGGCTGGGGTTGGCGGTCACGGTGACGATCACGCGCGCACCACCCTCGGGCCAGCGGCGGACAGCTCCTCGGCGGCGTCCGCGTCAAGACCGGTGTCGGTGATCAGGACGTCGACGTCGGCGAGCGAGCCGAACCGGGCGAGGCAGTCGTTGCCGACCTTGGTGTGGTCGGTCAACACGACGACCCGGCGGGCGGCGGCGATCATGGCGCGCTTGACGGCGGCCTCCCCGGTGTCCGGAGTGGTCAGCCCGCGCTCTGCGGACAGCCCGTTGGCGCCGATGAAGGCGACGTCGACGTACGTGTCGGCCAGCGCCCGCAGCGCCCAGTCATCGACCGTGGCCATGGTGCGACCCCTGACCTTGCCGCCGACGAGCAGCACGGTGGTCATCGCGTGGCCAGCCAGGGTGCTCGCGATGAGCGGGGCGTTGGTGACCACGGTCAGCTCTCGGTCGCCCGGCATGATCTCGGCGAGACGGGCGGTGGTGGTGCCCGCGTCGATCAGCACGGCGCCCTCGTCGGGCAGTTCGGTGAGCGCGGCCTTGCCGATGCGCTCCTTCTCGGTGGTCATGACGGCGTCGCGGGTGGCGACGCCCGGCTCGAACCCGATCCGCTCGACCGGGATCGCGCCGCCGTGCACCTTGCGCACCACGCCCTGCCGCTCCAGCGCGGTGAGGTCGCGCCGGATGGTTTCGGTGGTGACGTCGAAGTCGGCGGCCAGCGCCGTGACGTCGACCCGGCCCTTGGACCGGGCGCGTTCAGCGATCCGCTGCTGTCGCTCCTCCGCAAACATGTTGTTTCACCACCATTTCGTGTTGGTTTACTTGGTTATACGTGGCAGTGTGTGGCATGTCAAGGGTCACAGTGTTGGTTTGTGTCAGATCTGCGCCGGAAACAGCACGAGGCGCGGCCACCCGGGTGGGGTGACCGCGCCTCGGGGTTTGTGCTCAGGCGGCGGCTGCGACCGCGTCCGCCAGCGACGTCGCCGGCCGGCCGATGAGCGTGCGCAGGTCGTCGCTGATGACCTGCAGGTCGCCACGCGCGACACCGACGTCGGAGTCCGCGAGGACGGCCGCGAACTCCTCCGGAAGCCCGGCTCCTGCCAGCACCATCGCGTACTCGTCGGCGGGCAGGTCGCGGTACTCGATCCGCTTGCCGGTGACGCGGCTGACCTCGGCGGCCAGCTCGGACAGCGTGAACGCCTTGTCGCCGCCCAGCTCGTAGACCTTCCCGGCGTGGCCGTCGCTGGTGAGCACGGCGGCAGCGGCCGCAGCGTAGTCGGCGCGGGCGGCCGCGTTCACCCTGCCGTCGCCCGCGCTGCCGAACACCGCGCCGTGCTCAAGGTAAGCAGGGAGCTGTTCGGTGTAGTTCTCCAGGTACCAGCCGTTACGGAGCACCGTGACCGGCACCCGCGCGTCGCCAAGCAGCTTCTCGGTCTCGAGGTGCTCGTAGGCGAGGCGCAGGCCGGAGCTGTCGGCGTTGGCGATGCTGGTGTAGGCGAGCAGTTCGACGTCGACGTCCTGCGCGGCCTCGATGGCATTGCGGTGCTGCTCGGTCCGGCGGCCCAGCTCATTGTTCGACACGAGCAGCACGCGCCTCGCGCCGTCGAACGCGGCGCGCAGGCTTGCCGGATCCTCGAAGTCGATCGCGCGGACGGTCACGCCGCGCTCGGCGAGGTCGGCGGCCTTGGCGGTGTCGCGACCAGCGGCGACGATCCGATCGGCAGGCACTCCGGCGTCGAGCAGGGCCTCGACGACGAGGCGGCCGAGGTGGCCGGTGGCTCCGGTGACGACTAATGACATGGTTGGTTCCCTTTCCGCTGTGGTGCTGTCTGCACCCCGTGCCAACCACCGTGATGTCGCGCTACTTCCCTGTTGGCCGTACCCACTTTGCAGTAAGGTAAGACACTGGAGCGGGACGGCTTCGTCGACCGTCACCCCCAGCCGGTGATCCCGCCGCGTGTGGACTACAGCCTCACCGGACACGGCCACGAACTCGCCGCGCTGCTGCTCCCCCTCGTCACCTGGGTGGCGGAGCACGCCGAGGAGATCGTGTCGGAGGGCTGACCGGCGGCGCACCGAGGCGTGTCACGCCGGTCGCTCAGTCGTCGGCGCGCGTGCCCATGACCCGCCACGACCCGCCCGACGTAGACGCCGTGTAGGTAGCGTTCGCGCAGTGCGGAGCTGGAGAATGGGACGATCTGGCCGCGCAGATGAGTTCCCGGCCGCACCTGCGGCGCAGCGATATCCACAGTGGAGGGACGTCCGCTGGCCCCGTTGCGCGCAAGGCCGGGAAGGCATCGTTCGGCATTGACACCGCCGAGTGATCCCTTCTAGGTTGCCCCGCCTAACGGGCCAATGACCGAAGAGGATCTGGGGAGCTTATCGTGCTACT